>JBEIIK010000006.1:0-43138 GCA_040380835.1 Ignavibacteria bacterium
ATCGTATCGCGGATGACAGTGTTGTTCTGAGCCGACTGCTCGAAGAGCTGGACATAGTCAAAGTTGTAAATGTTACCCTCGTACCCACCTTTGACACTGAATGTCTCGCCGGCAAACCACTCGAGCTCGACCTTTGTCGTGTAGTCGATGATGCTGTTGTTGACGGCAAAGGCAATGCCCGAGTTCTTTCCGTCAAAGCTGTTGTCATAGCGGCTAGCACTCAGCGTTACGGTCGAAAAAAGCGTCGGATCGAAGATATGCGACCACCGAGCCGAGGTTGCGCGGTTGCCGATACGCACGCCGAAGTCCAGACCCGGCTGCGAAAAGCCTAGGTTGTCACGCGTCATGAAACCGCTGACCGAGACCTTGTCGTCTTCGCTCAGGTTCTGAGTGATCTTGGCGTTGAGGTCATAGAAGTTGAAGGTTGGAAACGGCGATGACGGATCTTCCGGAACAAGTCCAAGCACGAGATCAAGATATGTGCGACGTCCGCCAAGGAAGAACGACCCGTTACCGAGCGGACCCTGCACCGAAGCGCGGGATGAGATCAGTCCAAGGCCAATCAGCCCTTCGACATGATCGCGGTTACCGTCCTTCTGGGTGATGTTGAGCACGGCCGACATACGTCCGCAGTACTCTGCCGGGAAGCCCCCTTTGATCAGATCAACATCCTTGATGGCGTCGTTGTTGAATGCCGAGATGAAGCCGAATAGGTGCGTCGGGTTGTATACCGTCATCCCGTCAAGCAACACCAGGTTCTGGTCAGGTGAACCGCCGCGGATGAACAGACCTGAGGATATCTGCGACGAAGTCAGAACCCCGGGAAGCATTTGCAGCGCCCTGAAGATATCGGCCTCTCCACCGATGCGCAGCTGGCTGAGCTGTTCGATCGGAATGTTCACGCGAGAGATCGAGATCTGACGTTTGTCCTCCTGACGATCGGCCGTGACAGTCACTTCGCGCGCCCTTGACGTATCTGTGCTGAGCTCAACACGAAGTTTCAATGCTCCCCCGGCAACAACACTCAGCTTGACCTCCTTGCGATTGTAGCCGACATAGGTCACAACAAGTGTCTGCTCTCCGGGCGGGATATTGGAGATGGAAAAGAAACCGGACTTGTTGGTGTAGGCGCCCAGCTTTGTTCCTTTGACGGCAACGGTCGCACCGATAAGGGGCTCCTTGGTCACCGCATCCTGGACAAATCCCGATGCATTGCCTTTGAACCTGTCAGCCGGTTCAGCGTGTGAACTGTTGCCTGCACGCAGCGTACAGGCAATGACAAAAAGTAATGCGAAGACGAAGATGGATTGTTTCACGGGCGTGCAGATGACGAACTTATGCAACGATTGTTGCGTTGACGCCCTCACTACGCCCAACGGGCCGAAAAGGTTCCGTTACGTAGTTTTGCATCGCAGCATTATCCATTCAAGACGACACACGACCATGGCCATCTATATCACCAGTGATTGCATCAATTGCGGCGCATGCGAACCGGAATGCCCTAATACAGCTATTTACGAAGCTGGCGCCGAGTGGGAACTTGCCGGTACGCGTCATCAGGACAGCACGTCTCCGGGTGGATTCAAGGGCGAGTTCTTTTCGGGTGAGTTCTACTTCATCGTCCCCGACAAGTGTACCGAATGCAAGGGTTTCCATGACGAGCCGCAGTGCGCTGCGGTGTGCCCCGTTGACTGCTGTCTTCCGGACCCGAACAACGTTGAGACCGTAGCGCAGCTTCTGACGAAGAAAGATTACCTGGACACGATCGACACGATCCGCCTGCGCTCGTAAACCATGTTTGCGGAGATCCACGTTGAGCGCGGACGTATTCGCGCCGTGCTGCCATGCCTGACGGGAACGATCATCCGTACCGAGACCGACACGTTCACCTATCCGGGCGGCCATGTCTATCCGGGGCTGGTTGACAACCATGCGCACATTGTGCTGCTCGGCGAGCAGCTGACATTCACGGACCTGAGCTCTGTCGATGGACCTGCAGCTCTCCTGACTGCACTTGCCGACTCATCCCCCATCGACGGTTGGCTGCGCGCCACGGGCTGGAATGAAGAGTTCTGGACAGACCGTCGCCTGCCCATGCGTGCCGAGCTTGATGCCATCACCGGCGACGTGCCCCTTCTGGCCATGCGCGTGGATTCCCACTCGGCACTGGTCAACACGGCTGCGCTGGTTCGAGCCGGTATTGATCCTGCCACAGCCCCCGAGCTGCTGATCGACGACGATCTCGAACCTTTGTGGGCTGCTCTGCCAGCCCCTTCAAAGGAAACTCTTCGTCAGATGATAGAGCGCGCAACGGCAGATTGTGCGCGTCATGGTCTGACGGAAATCCACGATCTGCATGTATTCGAGCCATGGCTTGAGGTCTTTCGCACAATGGCCGAATCGGGACGTCTGCCGGTGCGCGTGCAGGCCTTTGTTGCTGGGCAGACCCGTCAGTGGCAAGACCTTGGACAGCTTCCGGCAGGGGGCGAACTATTGCGTGTGTGCGGCGTAAAGCTCTTTGCCGACGGAGCACTCGGCTCGCGCGGGGCGCTGCTCTCAGCCTCGTACAGCGATGATGCTTCGACACAAGGACGCTGCCTTCTCAGCGCCACGGAAATGACCGAGATGATCACCGAGATCGTTCAGGCCGGCTGGCCCTGCGTGGCCATACATGCCATTGGCGACGAAGCCGTACACAACGTGATCGACGCGTATGAGGCCGTGCGCGCGCTGCCCGAAGCCGATGAGGTGATCTTCCGCCTTGAGCATGCGCAGATCGTACGCGATGAAGATGTGCCGCGCATCGCTCGCAACCGCATCATGGCCTGCGTGCAGCCGACGCATTGCATCAGCGATGCCTCCATGGCCGAGCGTCGGCTTGGCACCGAACGGATCAACTGGTCGTATCGCTGGCGCTCGCTTCTCGACGCCGGCGTGCATATCGGTGGCGGCTCGGACTTTCCGATCGAATCGCCGGACCCGCTGGCAGGTATCGCGGCATTCACTCAACGAGTTCCCAGGGGACATCACCAGGCCTGGCAGGCGCACGAGCGCATCACCAGAGCCGAGGCCCTGGAGGCCTTCACCTATGGGGCTCACGTGACATCGGGCATGGAGTACCGTCGTGGTCGGATCGAAGTTGGCATTGATGCCGATCTGACCATTCTCGATGTCGATCTGCTGGACGAGAACGTCACGGCCGATTCGACTAACCATGTCATGGCAACATTTGTCGCCGGCCTGCGGCGCTTCGAGCGGTGAGACCTGATCTGCAGCGTCGGTTCAACTCGGGCGTCAGCCCCGAAAGTCATGCTTCGCTGGTGGCCGGACTCGAGAGCCTGCTTGGCTTGAAGATCGAATTCCGGATTTGCGAGATGCCGATCTTCATTTCGCGCGAACTTGCCGAAGAGATGTCATCGGCTGCACAGGCGCTCGTCGAGGAATGTCTCAGTCCCGAGAATCGGGCTCGTTCGGCCGCAACTCTGCAGGATCGTTACACCGTGCCAAACGAGTCATCGCGTCCGCTTTTCAGCGTCGTTGACTTCGCCATAACATTGGATGACAATGGAGCGTATCGTCCGCGCCTGATCGAACTGCAAGGCTTTCCGTCGCTCTTCGGCTATCAGTACCTTCTGGCCGAGTCGTTCATTGGCCACTATCATCTTGACGGCGTCACGCCGTTTCTCTCTGGTATCGATAAGGCACGCTATACAGAGCTTCTTTCCAAGTCGATCTTCGCATCGCATGACCCAGCCGAGGTGGCTCTGGTGGAGATCGACCCGGACACGCAGAAGACACGTCCGGACTTCGTTGCCATGGAAAGGCTCATCGGCCTGCAGACGGTCAACATCCGTGATGTGGTCCGCGATGGTAAGGGGCTTGCCTTTCGTGACAGCGGCGGACTGCTTCGCCCTCTGAAGCGGATCTTCAACCGGGCCATCATCGACGAGCTTGATGACCTAGGCGTTGCTCTCGACTTTTCCTGGAATGACGGGCTCGACGTTGAATGGGCCGGACATCCAAACTGGTACTTCCGTATCAGCAAGTTTCTGCTTCCCTACCTGAAGCATCCCACCGTTCCGCGCAGCATTGTCGTTGCCGAGCGTCAGGCCTGGAACGAGGACGTCATTCAGCGCTCAGTGCTCAAGCCGCTGTACGCCTTTGCGGGCAAGGGCGTTAATGTGGCGCCTACAATGGCCGACATCGAGTCCATCCCCGAGGAAGAGCTCTCGGAGTGGATCCTGCAGGAGCGCGTGCACTATGCCCCCTGCGTGCCCACGCCCGAAGGTGACAACTTCGTCGAGATCCGCATCATGCTCATCTGGCCTGATACCGAGACGCGTCCCGTGCCGATGATGACGCTGGCACGCACCGGACGCGGTGCGCTCATGGGAGCGCGCTACAACGTGAGCCCGTGGACGGGTAGTTCGGGGTGTTTGATCGTCCCGTAACAAACGTCATGTACCGACGAGTTACTGGGCCAGCAGGGCTTCGATACGCGTGGTTGCCTCTTCGAGGAATTGCTCCTCGGGGTGCAGGCCAACTTCCTTGAATTGAATGCGTCCGTCCTTGCCGAGATAGAACTTGGTCGGAATACCCGTGACGCCAAACTTGCGCACCACGCTGTCGTCCTTGTCCATGAACATCGGAAACGTCAGACTGGTATTCTTTGCCAGAAAGTCCTTGACTGTTTTGACACGGTCTTCGGAGCGCTCCCATACATTGACGACGGCGATGATCACATTCGGATCGTTCTTGTAGCGCTCATAGAGTTTTTGCAGAGATGGGAACGACTGGCGGCACGGACCGCACCACGTGGCCCAGTAGTCGATGATGACGACCTTACCCTTCCAGTCCGAGATGTTCACAGGCGTGCCATCAAGACGGGTAAATGTGCCATCAATACCCGGCTGATTGAGGAACTCCTGCTGCACACGCTTTGCCATGGCCTTGCGTCCCGATGAACGGAGCTTCGCTTCGTCGGCGGCGATCTGCGCGCTGTCCTTACCGTCCTGCTGCAGGATGCTTCGGTAGGCGTCAATGATCCCCTGTGAGGAGTGCCCGGCAACGATGGCCTTGCGGGCCAGTGCCAGAGCCTTGTCGGACTTGCCGTTGGAGCGGTAGAGATCGATCAGCATCTCCTGGCAGTTCTTATCGGCATCCTCAGCGCCGATCTCCACGCTCTGCTCCAGAGCCGCAATGGCTGCATCGGAACGACCGTTGACACGCTCGATCGCCCCCTTGATGAACATGAGCAGTGAGCGCGCGATGCGCTGCTCTTCGTTCCATTCCGACGGACCGACGTTGCGCGGACGTCGTGCGGGGTCTTGTGCAGCCTTCATGCCCACGTCGATCAGGCGCATGGCTTCCGGGCGCAGCGTATCGTTGCTGCCAATAAAGTTGGCCGCCTGATGATACGTCATGGCCGAGGCCGTGGGGTTGTTGTCGAGGAACATGATCAGGGGGCGAAGGGCTCCCTGCTGGCTTGCAGCCCTGAGCACAGCGTCGGTGATGTTCTGCCGGGCACTGGTGGCGGGAAACTTCTTCATGTGCTCGAGCACGCCGGAGATGAACTCTTCCAGACTCTTGGCCTGACCGATCTGCTCGAGCTGGTGCTGTTCAGCGGCGATCGAGTTCGGAAAGCGTCGTGCGGCGTCTTCCATCACACGCGACGCTTCTTCGCCCTTGCCCTGCGCGGCATAGGCCTGGGAAATGGCGATTGCCTCGGTTGGCGAGGAGATCTGCATGACCGATGAGGTGAGGTCGCGGTACTTGCCTGTTGCCTCATGCTCTTCGAGTTCACCGACGGCCTTGGCGATCATGATGTAGTTGATCTGCGCCACGGCACTCTTCGGGTACAGGCGCGATTCGGCATTGAGCAGTTCAAGAGCATCGTTGAGGTCTTCCTTCATGCGGCACGGCGAAGGCAGCTGTCCGAAGCGCGCCATGGCGGCCTTCAGGTTTGCCCCCTCAACATGGCGCGTGCCGTCCGAGGTGACGAGGAATTCCCAGAACAGGTCGTTGTTACGGTCATAGGTGCGCCCGTTACCGACTTTGATGATGCCATAGACCACGTCACGGCGCAGTTCAAGCGATCCGGTCCAGCGTCCGGACTTCTTGCTCAACTCAATCTCCGCGGCCTGCGGGGACTCGGCTTCACTTGTGAACAGATACACAACCGCGTGCGGATCGCCCGCATCGATCATGTCGGCGTCACGCTCCTGAGGCGTGTACTCGATAGTAATAGTCTGTGCGGCGCGCGGACTCATCGGGAGAATCGTGACCGTGCCGGCCAGCGCCGTCGAGGCTGCAACGGCTACCATCAGCAGCAGCATGGTGACTCGAAGCACGGAGAATGAATTTCGAAGATCGAACATAGGTCCTGCCGGAATGTGATATGGATAACCCTCGGCGCTTAGCGCACAAGCCCGTAGCCACCATCGACCACGATGGTCTGTCCGGTGATGTATCCCGAACAGCGCGCAAAATACCGCACGGCATCGACAACATCAGAGGCCTGACCGTGCCGTTTCATGGGAATGCGCCCCGGATCGACGAGTGAGACGTCAGATTCTTGCGCCTCAAGGGGCTGAGCAATGGCCCCAGGCGCTACAATGTTCACGGTAATCATCGGGGCAAGACTGCGCGCCAGCGAGTGCGCCAGCGTTGCCTGGGCTGCCTTGCTGGTGTTATACGCGGCGCGGTCGCGCCAGATCTCGCGGGCTCCTAGCGAGCCGATCACCACAATGCGTCCCGTGCGCTGCGCCGAGCGGCACTGTTGTTGATATGCCCGCGCTATGGTCAGCAGCGGCAGAGTGTTTACGCGCAGGGCGCCAAGCACATCATCCTCGCCCAGCTCGTCCACGGGCGCTGCCGCAGGAAACACCCCGACATTACAGACGACCACATCTGCCGCACCGAGTTCGTCGCAGAGTCCGTTCATGGCCGTCTTCAGTTCATCGGGAATGGTCACATCGCACCGGCGCAACGTACAGCGCACGGCGGTCAGTGACAAGCGCAGCTCGGTTGCCTGTTGGGCCGAGCTGTGATACGTCAGGCCTACGTCGTAGCCATCCGAGGCAAGCCCCCTGACAATGGCCGCACCGATGCGTCGGGCCCCGCCGATGACGATCGCTACCGGCATGAGGTGTCCGTCATTGGCGGCAGCACCAGCTCGCAGCGCACGGCAGAGCCGTCATGGACAACGTCGATGTGGGTGCCGGCATGGGCGTACTCGCCACGCACGTACCCCAGGGCGTAGAAGCTCGTGCCGTCAAGACCCATGATCACGCTTGTGATGAGTCCCACGGCTGTGCCTTCTGCCATCACCGGGTCACCCTGCGCAAGCGGCAAGGGGCTTATTAGTCCCATGATGCGCTGCTTGACCTTGTTGTAGGAATCCAGGCGGGCCACTACTTCCTGGCCTATATAGCAACCCTTGGTAAACGACGTCAGGTGCAGGAGTCCGGCCTCGAGCGGATTGTATGATAGCGTCCACTCGTGTCCGCGCCGGCCCATGCCGGCCAGCACGCGGATCGCCTCAATATCCTCGTCGGTCAATTGCGGAAGTTCGTCGGCTGATGCCAGCAGGTGCACGCGAAGAGCATCAATGGCCTCGTGGCCGCCAAGGATCCAGAAGGACACTTCGGCCGCCGATGGCAGGCGCACGATGCGCAGCTCGCCCTGCGGGGTCTCGAGCGTGGTCCACTGGGCAATGGCAAAGGCCGAGACATCGATCTCGGTAAGCTGAGCAACAATGTCGGCCGCGCGTGGACCCAGCACCTCAATGGCATCGAACTCCGAGGAGCGATCACGCAGGCGAACATCGTCCATGATAACGTACTTTCGTACCCACTGGATGATGTCCGCAGAGGCCTCTGGCGAGCCCAACAGAAGCGTCGATGCGTCGTCCTGCAGGAGCGTCACAACGTCGATGATGCGGGCCTTATCGGTCAGCAGCACCGTCTGGCGTCCGCTGCCGCAGGGCATCGAGCGCAGGTCGTTCGTGGTCAGGCGGTGCAGCAGATCCACGCGGTCCGCCCCGGTCAGGTCAATGACCGTCTGTCCGGACCGGTTGGCCCAGGCCGCCTGGTTCAGGCATGTCAGCCGTCGGCGTCGGATGTCGTCGATCGTCACTGTCGGTATCATTTTCCTCACTCGTAAAACGCCCGCAAACCTACGAAACCATGATCGTCCTTGCCGTCCTGATTCTGCTGCTTGTCCCGTGCGACGATGCCGCCGCCCAGCGCGTGCCGTATCGCGTTCACCTGCGGGACAAGGGGCCTGGAGAATTCCGCCCCGGAACGCCGCTCTACGATAGCATTGCACGCGAGTATCACCCGAAGGCGCTCTCGCGCCGCAGCACTGCCGGTATGGCGCCTGCGCTGGACAGTCTGGACCGCCCCCTGCACGGGCCGTATGTGGACCAGATCCGGGCGATCAGTGACAGCGTGCTGACGTCGAACCCATGGTTCAATTACCTCGTCGTGGGATTGGACTCAAATCAGCTTCAACGCGTGCGTCGGCTGGACTTTGTGCGCTCGGTCAGCCCCTGCCGCAGCGTTTCCTACGTACTGGGTCGACCTGAGGACTGCACTCCCCCACTGGACGAGCTTTCGACGCCGATGCTCGAGGTCGGCAACGTCAATCGCATGCACGATCTGGGCGTGTATGGTCAGGGGGCTCGCATCGGCGTCATCGACAACGGCTTTCGCTGGCGCAGTATGCGCGCTCTGGGGCATCTGAGCGTTGAGAAAGAGTACGACTTCATCTATCGACGTCCGGTAACGTCCAACCAGGACAACGACCCCGGCGCGCAGGATCACCACGGAAGTCTGATCATGTCCGTGGCTGCGGCCTGGCACACTGACTCGGTCATGGGCGTAGCACCGTTTGCCACCTATCTGCTGGCCAAGACCGAGGACATGCGCTTTGAGCGCCGGATCGAAGAGGACCTGTATGTCGAGGCGCTCTGGTGGCTCGAAAGGAACGGCGTGGATATCTCGACTTCGTCGCTTGGATATCGCACCTTCGACAGTACTGACGAATCGACGCCGTACGAGCTGCTCGATGGACGCACGACGTTTCCGGCACGGGCCATCAACGTCGCCACCGCCCGGGGCATGATCTGCGTAACGGCGGCCGGCAACGAGGGCCCGAAGGGGCGTTCAATTTCCACTCCCGGCGATGCCGACAGTGCCGTGACCGTGGGGGCGATCTCGCTTGACGGAACCACGGCCTGGCCTTCATCCTCGTGGGGTCCGACAGCATCGGGACGTCAGAAGCCGGACTTCTCTGCTCCGGGCATGCGTGTGCCGTCGCAGTTTGTTGATGGCAGTATTGTCCGGGCCAGCGGCACCTCGCTGGCTACCCCGTTTGTTGCCGCTCAGTTCGGCCTGTTGCGTCAGTTGTATCCGGCGCTGCCGGCGAGCATCATCCGAGATGCCATGCGCCGTGCCTCGGTCTTTGCGGACGCGCCCGATTCCGTTCTGGGTCATGGTGCGGTGGACATCGTCACGGCGGCCTGCCTGCTGGGTCCGAAGATCACCGAGCCGGCCGTGGTCGCGGTCGAGGCAAAGACCGTCATTCTTGCGCCCATCTTCTCAACTGATTTGCTCGAGCCCGAGCTGCAGATGTCATCGCCGGACAGCACAAGAGGCACCGTCATCATTGGACGTCGCCTTGTGGGGCAGTTCTACATGTTTGAGCTCGACGAACGGGTGTTTGACGCCGGCAAGGCGCGCTATCGCATCATCGCCATGCAGAAGGGCGGCGGCATGGACGTCTATCCTCCGGTCGGCCATTCAAAAGTCACCCAGCGCGGCGTTTCTGTGCCCTGCGGCATGCGTCTGCCGTCGGTACTTGTGTCTGTTGCCGACGACCGTCCGCGGCATTCCTTGCCCGTTGTCACGGGTGCGCCGCTGGCCACGGGAGCGCGTGAGCTTGCCGTGACGGGCCTTTTGCAGGCCCCCTACCGGCTGCGTCTCATCCATACTGTGACGGGTCAGGTGATCGAGGCCGACCTCACTGGACACGATGAACGCCGGACCTCCGTCATGGCGCCTTCGGGTCTGACCTCCGGAGCATGGATCCTTGAATGCCGGATGCCGGACGCGCTTGCGCACCTCCCATTTGTGGTGATATAACGCATGAAGATTCTTCTTACCGGTGCCCGCGGTGAACTGGGCAGCGTGGTGCATTCTGTTCTGCTCGAGAAGGGGGCTGATGTTGTTGCAGCGGATCGCGACAGTGTTGACCTGACCAACCATGAGGAGTGTCAGCGCTACATCTCTGCCCATTGCGGGCACATCACGGGCGTGGTGCATCTTGTGGGTGGCATCCGTGCCGGAGAGCCCATTGCCACGACCCCGGCCGAAGACGCCGATGCGATGATGCTGCTCAACTACACCACCACCTTCAACGTGCTGCGAGCGGTCATGCCTGTGCTGTTCGCCAACGGTGGCGGCTCGATCGTCACCATCGGCGCAAGGGCCGTGCTGCACCCCGCAGCACGCCGGGCCGCCTATGCTGCTGCCAAGGCCGCCGTGGTGTCGCTCACGCTTTCGGCTGCCGAGGAGGGTCGCGTGCATGGCGTGCGGGCCAACTGCATCATACCGGACGTCATCCGCACCTCGGCCAATCTTACCTGGGGCACGCCTGAGGAGATCGCCACTTGGGTCGGACCCGAGGAGATCGCCAGCGTCATCGCCGAGCTCCTGCAGGTCGATTGCGCCATCACCGGCACCGTGATCCCGATGCTGCAAACCTCGCGGAGGCAGTGATGCAGGGCAACGTACGTTCCACCTTCAGCTTCCTGCTGCACTACTACCGTCCGTATCGCTGGCAGATGTTTCTTGCGCTGCTGTTCATGATCCCCAGTAGCGGCGTAAGCCTTCTGTTCCCCGCTCTTACGGGGCGCATCATTGACCAGATCCTGGAGCACGGTCAGCCCTCGACGTTGATGTCTACCGGGGGCTTCTTCCTTGCCCTGCTTACCGGTCAGGCAATTGTGGGCTACGTGGTGTCGGTAACGATGTCGCGCACGACCGAACGGGTGATCTCGACGCTGCGCTCGGACCTGTTTCAGCATATTATCCGCCTGCCCCTTTCCAAGATGTCGGGTCACCGCATTGGTGAGCTCTCCTCGCGCATCTCCAGCGACATGACGCAGATCCAGGAGACGTTTTCGTTTTCGCTTCTGCAGCTGGTGCGGCAGAGCATCTTCCTGGTTGGCTCGATCGTTCTGATCCTTGCTACCAGTGTGCGCCTGACCATTCCGATCATCGTTGGCATGCCCATCATTGTTGGGGCGGCCGTGCTGATCGGACGTCGGCTGCGCAAGCTCAGCACGCGCACGCAGGATGCCCTTGCAAAGACCTCGACCATTGTCGAAGAGGCCCTGCAGAGCATCTCTGCCGTCAAGTCCTACGTGCAGGAGCAGCATGAGATCACGCGCTACACCACGGCTTTGTCGGAGAACGTGCGCCTTGCCATCCAGGGGGCTCGCCTGCGCGCCGCCTTTGTGACGTTTATCATCTTCGTGGTCTTCGGGGGTATTGCGGCTGTCATTCTCTATGGGGCGCGTCTTGTAGAGTCGGGCGACCTACGCATGGGCGAACTGCTGTCGTTTCTGATGTATGCGATGTTCGTTGGCGGCGCACTCGGCTCCTTTGCCGAGCTCTACGGTCAGATCCAGAAGTCGCTTGGTGCGGCCGTGCGCATCCGCGAGATCCTTTCCGAGCCGGACGAAGAAGTGGGTGCCGACGCGCCCGAGGTGCGCCTTGGAGCGATCCAGCTTGACGGCGTGTCGTTCCGTTATCCGGACCGTCGGGACGCGCTCGTCGTCAACAACATCAGCATCGAGATCCACCATGGTGAACGCGTAGCATTCGTTGGTGAGAGTGGTTCTGGCAAGTCCACGACAGCCGCGCTGCTGCAGAGACTCTATGACCCCACCGATGGAAACATTCTCTATGACGGGCAGCTGGCGTCTCACTACACGAAGGCCCAGGTGCGTCGCAGCATCGGCGTTGTTCCGCAGGACATCGTCCTATTTGGCGGCACCATTGAGGAGAACATCCGCTATGGACGTCCTGGAGCTTCGTTCGACGATGTGCGTGCGGCGGCGCGCGGGGCCAACGCACTGGACTTCATTGAGCAGTTCCCCGAGGGCTTCCAGACCCTTGTGGGCGAGCGCGGTCTGAAGCTCTCCGGCGGACAGCGTCAGCGCGTGGCCATCGCCCGGGCGCTGCTCAAGAACCCGTCCATTCTGATCCTGGACGAGGCCACCAGCTCACTGGACGCCGAGAGCGAGCATCTGATCCAGGACGCTCTGGAGCGATTGATGTCCGAGCGAACGAGTGTGATCATTGCCCACCGGCTGAGCACCGTGCGCACATGCGACCGCATTTTCGTGTTTTCGCGAGGCAGCGTTGTCGAGTCGGGCACGCACCAGGAACTGCTCTCAAGGGACGGATTGTACAGTCATTGGTGCGACCTGCAGTTCATTCGCTGAGAACCTCTTGTTAATCCTCGGACTGCGGTTATATTTGCACTCCGTTTTTGATGTACGGGCCCATAGCTCAGCTGGGAGAGCGCTTCAATGGCATTGAAGAGGTCAGCGGTTCGATCCCGCTTGGGTCCACACGAAAACCGGTGATTGGGATCGTAGCTCAGCTTGGTTAGAGCGCCGCCCTGTCAAGGCGGAGGTCGCGGGTTCGAGCCCCGTCGGTCCCGCCCAATCCCACAGTACGCCCGTCAGAAATGATGGGCGTTTATTTTAGTTACGGAATTACAGAATTACAGAATTACAGAATTACAGAATTACAGAATTACAGAATTACAGAATTACGGTGATGTCATCCCCCCTTTAGGGGCGGCCATACGTGGTCGCCCATTCGTGCGATCGTCAATCGTGAATTGGAATATCGCGTCGCCATTGCGTGCCCACGATTTCCCACGGCTGAAGCCGTGGGCTAATGTGCGATCGTCAATCGTGCAATCGAATATTGCGTCGTGCGTGGCGTTCAGCGTGTAGGGGCGACCCTACGTGGTCGTCCATTCGTGGTCGTCCATTCGTGCGATCGTCAATCGTGCAATCGAATATCGCGTCGCCATTGCGTGCCCACGTTTGCCCACGGCTGAAGCCGTGGGCTAATGTGCGATCCGTTAACCCCAAACCCCACACCTCACACCCCAAACCTCACACCTAAAACCTGCGCGAAGCGCAAGGGCTTCATCCTGAGGAACCGAAGGCGGCGAAGGATCGCACCGTCGTGATCAGCTCCGTAACGACTGCCTTACTACTGTAACCGGTACTTCCATTGCCGACCAGCGTAGATAACCCCCTGACATTTGCGCTGGCAAACGGATTAGGGTTTTCCGTTGGGTTTATGGTGACTTTCAATCTAAATTCTGATCAATGACGGTCTACCCATTTTTTCGCCCTAACAAGGGAAGTCGACATGTATAGGAACACCTTGACTGTTGTGTTTATAGTTCTGTGGATGCTTGTTGGGTCCGTATTTATGTTCGCTCAGGGAGCATGCCCAGATGATCCAACATGCCCGTGGGAGAACCAATACGTTGCGTATGACAAGTTTGTTCAGTACGACACAATATCGTCATGGTCTCCGGATCGCCTCTTCACAATCGTAAAAGTGCGAACGATACTTCGCGTTCAACGTGTGCCATCGTTGTTGCGATGATAAAATGGAAGTTCGCTTGAGTTGGGTCAATGGCTGTGATCAAAACGGTAATCCTGATCCAGACCCCACTCGTGGATGCCAGTGGCGCTACGACCAGGAATTCTGGAGGCAGCTCGACAATGCCGTTGCCCACTGTTTCTATTATTTGAAGTGTAACGGTACATCGCTGGAATGCGACAATATTCCCGACTGCAAAGACCAAGTTAAACGCCAGGTGGTTTCTTACTATAAGGCCACATGCTGGAGTTGGGTCCAAAACATTGACCCAATTTCTGGGCAAGAATGGGTTATGAAACCACGTGACGCATCGGGAGAATGCAAGCGTGTTTATGAAGTATGTTGTGTTAATAAACAAGGCGGCAACATTTACACCTATAACCTGGTCGAAAAAAGCGGCGGTGATCAATGCACCGGTGTCAGCCCCAATGGCCCTGAGCAGGGCTGTTTCCAATCATGTTGGTAGAGCAACAGACCGGATAAGCGGACCACACACAAATAGTCAGATGTGGGCCAACTAAAGAATCGTCATCCTTGCCTAGGCAGGGATGACGATTTTCATTCTGGAAACACCCAAGTGATCGCCGGATCATTTGAACTGACGTGAGCCCCTTACTACTGAGCTACATCATTCAACGAGCAGGATGTACGGGACAACTTGGGAACGCCATGTATCTGGAAAGTATCTGCGGACTTGATCCTGTGCGGTTGCGATAAAGCTATCCCATTGTGCAGGATGAACTGTCTGACAGCCCTCGCTGGAGGTTGAATTGTAGCCGCCACGATGGATGTTAATGCCAAACTTGCCCGTGTCTTCATACGGAGGATCTCCGTCCCGGGTAACGGTAACAACACCGGCTCTTTGACAAAGTGCTAGATATTCTCCCTTGTGCTTATCAAAGCGATGTGCAAACCAAGCTCCAGGGTTCAGTGTCGCCATCCCCTTCCTGCTTCCGGTTCCGGAACCTTTCCGATATCTTGAAGGGTCTGTGTTTCCATTGAACGCCACCATCACATGCGGACTCTCAATAAAGATTGCATCATCATAGATGCCACGGTCGTTCACACCGGGTGCACCCATGGAGTTCTTGTAGTATCCACGAATGCCGACTACAACCACCGGAAAGCGGGCTCTGTCGATATTGAACGGGGCTATGCGTTGGCGTAGTACTGCTGAACTAAGGCGCGGACGCTCCCTTGGAACACGCGGCATGTTGCTCTCCATCGGTGTTGTTGACAAAACACAGTAGCCGTAAACATAATCAGAAACTCATGCAACCGACGTTGGTTGATCACATGCTTGCGCTTTGCGCAGGTTTCAGGGGTGAGGTGTGAGGTGTGAGGTGTGAGGTGTGAGGTGTGAGGTGTGAGGTGTGAGGTGTGAGGTTTTAGGTTTTGAGTGACGTTCTTTCGCAGGATTGACAAATGGATCCCTCGCTGCGCTCGGGATGACGGCTGCGCTCGGGATGACGATGGCGTCACTTCGTCACTTCGTCACTTCGTCACTTCGTCACTTCGTCACTTCGTCACTTCGTCACTTCGTCTCTTCGTCACTTCGTCACTTCGTCACTTCGTCACTTCGTCACTTCGTCACTCCGTACCTACTCTCCCCCGCTTCCCTTGAACGTTTCGTCTTCGTTGGCGAAGAACATGTTGAAGGAGGTCATGGAGCCGTAGATGCGGGTGATATAGCTCTGGAGTTTGATCTTCTCGCCAATCTCGAGGGACTTGTTGGAGTTAATCTGCTGCTCGAGCACGCGCAGGTTATCGCGCATCATGACGATCTTGTGCATGAAGCGTTCGATGGAGATCTCGTGCTGCTTGAGGCGGTCATCGGCGGGCTTGAAGATGAGCATTCCGTGCTGCCATTTGGGGGCGACCTCGACGTTGCTGGAGCGCTCGAGTTCGTGGGCGACCCTGCGGGCCAGGTATTCTAGTTCGCTGCGTTCCACCGAAGGCTCCTGATCATGGTGAACAGTAGAACGGTCTTGATGAGGTCTCCGGAAAGGAACGGGGCCACGCCCATGGCGATGGCGTTATCAGCGCCGACAAATGCCGAAAGCACGATGCTGCCGCTGAGCAGTATGATGGCCTGCGCGCCAATGATCGATGCTGCAAGCCCCGTACGTGATGAGGTCAGGCCGGCATCGCGAAGGCGTCCAAGCATGGCCGCGGCGGCTGCAAAGCCGATGAGGTAGCCCGAGGTCGGACCCCAGAGTGCGGCCATCGACTCGAAGCCGGCAAAGACGGGAGCGCCAAGACATCCAAGCGTCAGGTAGGCCAGCACGCTGGACATGCCAATGCGGTAGCCGAAGAGCAAGGGCCAGGCGATGACGGCAAAGGTCTGACCCGTGATGGGCACCGGCGTGAATGGCAATGGGATGCGCACCTGCGTGCAGGCGATCAGAACAAGCGTGCCGAGAACGCTTAGCTGCACGGTGCGGCTAGAGAGCACCTGCTGCAAGGGACGAACAGAGACAGTACGTGGTGAATTCATGGGCGCAAAAATACGACATGATCACTCTTTCAACGCACCAGCTGTAAGTCCCTCGATAATGCGCTTCTGAAACACCAAGAACATCACCAGAATGGGCGCGGCGGCAATGCTGGCCCCGGCCATCAGATGTCCCCAGTCTATGGACTGTTTGCCAAGGTAAAAGGCCAGTCCGACGGGTAACGTGCGGTGCGCCTCGTCGTTGGTAAAGAGAAACGGAAAGAGAAACGAATTCCAGTTCGAGAGGAACGTGTACACCGCCAGCACCGTCAGCACCGGACGGCACAGCGGCGCAACAACACTCCGGAGAATGTACCACTCCCCTGCTCCATCGATCCGTGCAGCATCTTCCATTTCCGAGGGCATCGAATGGATGTACTGACGCACCAGAAAGATCCCGAAGGGCGTTACCAGCCACGGCACCACAAGCGCTGCGTAGGTGTTGATCCACCCCAGCTCGGCGATCAGCCGGTAGAGCGGGATCATGATCACCTGCTGCGGTACAGCCAGCACACCCAGAACAGTGCCGAAGAGAAGTCCCCTGCCGGCAAATCGACGTCGGGCAAAGGCATAGCCGGCCCAGAAGCAAAACACCAGGTTGCCGGCCGTGACGATCGACGCCACGAGCACGGAGTTGAAGAAGTAGCCAAGGAAGTTGTCACTCGTCCACGCATCACGGTAGTTGACGCTGCTGAAAGGGGCTGAGAGCATCTCGCAAAGCGAAGCGTATTGCTCGGGTGCCTCACGAAACGAAACCACGACCATCCACGCCATGGGGGCGATCATGCCGCAGGCTACGACCACCAGCACAAGCGTGCGCAGGATGGTGCCAAGCCCGGATGCAGTCCTGGATGACGTCATTGGTAGAGTCCGTGCTCGTTGATGTAGTCGCGCACGGCCTTGGTGGTCAGGTAGTTGATGCTCTTGCCGCTGCGCACGCGCATGCGGATGTCCGTTGATGAGATCTCCAGCAGCGGCGCGCTGATCCACCTCGGCGCTCGTCCGTCCACGGTCAGCGTCTCGTTCATGCGCTCCTCCATTTCGGGCGTCAGAAGAAACGGACGCCGCACCACGCACAGCTGAGCCGAGCGTAAGAGGTCCTGCCATCGATGCCAGCGCACAAACTCAACCGCCTGATCACTGCCGATGAGCATGAACAGCTCCGACTCCGGGTGCTGCGCCTTCATGGCCGCTACCGTGTCGATGGTGTAGGAAATGCCCCCTCGCTGAACTTCGACATCGCTGACGTGGAACTGCGGGTGCTGCTCGGTGGCAAGACGCACCATGGCCAGACGGTCATCGGCACTGGCCAGCATCGGATCGTCCACCTTGAAGGGCGAACGCGCCGTGGGCACAAAGTAACAGGCGTCAAGATGCATCTGATCCACAAACCGGTCGGCAATGATCAGATGAGCAATGTGAATGGGGTTGAAGGACCCGCCGATGATTCCGATGCGCATGGTCTCGGCTGTGGCTGTGCTACAAAAGAAGAAGAAGCGACGTGGCCATCACGGCCATGCCGGCAACCAGACCGTAGACGCTCAGATGGTGCTCACCATAATCGCGCGCCGCCGGCAGAAGTTCGTCGATGGAAATGAAGACCATGATCCCGGCCACGAGTCCGAAGAGCACGCCCATGACAAGCGGACTCATGAATGGCAGCAGAATAAGGTAGCCGATCACGGCACCGACGGGTTCGGCAAGACCCGAGAGGAAGGACCAGAAGAAGGCCCGCTTGCGGTCGTTGGTGGCGTAATACACCGGCACGCTTACGGCGATGCCCTCGGGGATGTTGTGAATTGCAATGGCGATGGCAATGGCCAGACCCAGACTCGGGTCGTGCAAGGCGCTGATGAACGTTGCCAGACCCTCGGGGAAGTTGTGGATGCCGATGGCCAGCGCCGTCATCACCCCGACGCGCATCAGCTGGTTGCGCTTGCGGTACTCCTGACTGCGCTCAGGGTCGTCCATGAGCTCCACACTCATGTTCTCGTGCGGATTCTCATACGTCGGTACAAGCTTGTCGATGATGGCGATCAGTGCAATGCCCGCAAAGAACGAGCCCACCGCCAGCCACCGTCCCTGCACGGCGCCGTACTCGGCAGTTAAGGCCACGACGGATTTGTTCAGGATCTCCACGAAGGAGACGTAGATCATCACGCCGGCAGAAAAGCCGAGAGAGACCGACAGCGCCTTGGTGCTGGTGCGCTTGGTGAAGAAGGCCATGGCCGACCCCACGCCGGTTGCAAGCCCCGCCAGAAGCGTGAGCGCAAAGGCGTACCCGACGGCATGCATGTCCATGTGACTATGCCAGCGTCTTTACCAGCGTCGATGCCGTGGCACGGCGTCCGTGAACGACATTGAGCGAAACCATCGAGCGGCTCGGCTTGCAACGTGCCTCGAACTCGTCGCGGAACTTCTCGATGAAGCCCTTTACAGGCCAGGCGGCGGCGTCTCCGAGAGCACAGATCGTATTGCCCTCGATGTTGGCGGCAACGTTATACAGCAGGTCGATGTCCGAAAGCGTAGCCTGACCGTGGTCGAAGCGGTGCAGGACCTTTTCCATCCAGCCGCAACCTTCGCGGCATGGGGTGCATTGTCCGCAGGATTCGTGGTGATAGAAGCGCGCAATGCGCAGCGTTACGGCAACGATGTCCGTGTCCTCGTCCATGACCATGATACCGGCCGTGCCGATGTGTGTGCCGAGCTTCTTGAGCGACTCTTCGTCCATCATCACACCGTCGATCTCGTCGCCCCGCATCGGAGGCATCGATGAGCCCCCTGGGATGATGGCCTTGACTTTCTTATTGCCCGGAACACCGCCGCAGATGTTGTAGATGATATCGGTGAGCAGAGTGCCCGTCGGCAGCTCATACACACCCGGTTTGTTGACGTGTCCACTGACGCCGTAGAGGATCGTGCCGGTGTGACCCGGCGCGCCGATGGACGAGAAGGCCTCTGCGCCCATGGCCATGATCGGCGGCACGGTGGCGATCGTCTCGACGTTGTTGATCGTCGTCGGCATGCCCCAGAGCCCCTTGTTCGCCGGGAAAGGGGGCTTGTAGCGCGGGTACGCACGGTCGCCCTCGAGCGAGTTCATCAGCGATGTCTCCTCGCCACAGATGTAGGCGCCCGCGCCCTTGTGCACCACGATGTCGATGGTGTAGTCACCACCGAAGGTCTTCTTCATGCCTTCGCCGATGAGCCCCTTGGCATAGGCTTCGTCAACGGCAGCCTGCATCATGTCCACCCAGGCGTGGTATTCACCACGGATGTAAATGAAGGCCATCTTGATGCCCATGGCATAGCCGGCGATCTGGATGCCTTCGATGAGCTGGTGAGGGTTGTATTCGAAGATCTGACGGTCTTTGAACGAGCCAGGCTCGGACTCGTCGCCGTTGATGGCCAGGTATTTTGGCTTTTCGTTGCCCTTGGGCATAAAGGACCACTTCAGACCCGTCGGGAAACATGCGCCGCCACGGCCGCGCAGACCCGAGCGCTTGACCTCGTCGATGACCGCGTCGGGGGTCATCGCAAGGGCTTTGCGATAGGCATTGTACCCGCCATTGGCGATATAGACATCAGCCTTGTGCAGATCGGCAATCTGTGGAAGAACAAGATGTGGCGACGTGTACATGAGCATCCTCAAAATGATCGCAAATATAGTCAGTGTCCGCCAGTGGCGGCATCAGGACATCTCGACGGATTCGACCACGACGCCCAGACCCTGGCCGACGCCGATGCACAAAGCGGCGCTACCATAGCGCACGTTGCGACGTCGCATTTCGCGCACCAGGCTGCCCAGGATTCGCGCTCCGCTCATGCCCAGCGGGTGACCGATGGCGATGGCACCGCCGTTGACGTTGACGATCTCCGGGCTCAGGACAAGCTCGCGCACGCAGGCAAGAGCCTGCGCAGCAAAGGCCTCGTTGATCTCCACCAGCCCGAGGTCCTCGACGCTGATGCCCGCACGCGTGCAGGCCTGACGCATGGCCCCCACCGGACCGATGCCCATGATGCGTGGATCCGTGCCAACGGCGCCGGATGCGAGGATTCGGGCATAGACGTGCTTCTTCAGGTGAGGATGCTCGTCAAGCATGGACTCACTGACAAGGACCATGGCCGCTGCGCCGTCGTTGAGTGACGACGAGTTACCGGCCGTGACCGAGCCCCCTTTACGAAACGCTGCATTGAGCGTTGAAAGCTTCTCGGCGGATGTGTCGGCACGGGGCTGTTCATCACGGTCAATGACCACGGGCTCGCCCTTACGCTGCGCAATGCTTACGGCGACGATCTCTTCGGCATGCGCCCCCGAGGCCTGAGCGGCGCAGGCGCGCTGGTGGCTCTGCAGAGCAAAGGCATCCTGGTCCTGACGTGAGATGCTCCAGCGCTCGGCGATATTCTCGGCCGTCTCCCCCATCGACTCCAATGGGAAGAGCTTTTCCATGCGCGGATTCGGGTAGCGCCAGCCCAGTGCGGTGTCGTAGGCCGTGATGTTGCCGAACTGCGCGCCACCTGAGACGTTCTTCGGCAGGCTGTACGGGGCCCTGGACATGCTTTCGACTCCGCCGGCGATGACCATGTTCACCTCGCCACTGCCGATGGCACGCATGCCCTGGATGACAGCTTCGAGCGACGATGCACAAAGGCGGTTGACCGTTACGGCCGGCACGCTCTCGGGCAGTCCGCCAAGAAGAGCGGCCATGCGGGCGACGTTGCGATTGTCCTCGCCGGCCTGATTGGCACAGCCCATGATCACATCGTCGATCCGGGATGCGTCCAGCGAGAGTCGCTCGATGAGCGCCCGCAGAAGATCGCCGGCCAGATCGTCAGGTCGGACCGCAGAGAGTTTACCGCCGTACTTGCCGACGGGCGTGCGAAGAGGTTCGAGGATATAAACAGGTTTCATGGCGTGAGGTAGGGTCAACGACAGTGATCAGATCGACGCCAGATTGCGGCGCAGTTTTTCGAGTGTATCGGTCCAGTCGGCCAGCTTCTGTCGCTCCACCTCGATGATCTCGGGCTTTGCATTGGCTACGAAGCTGGCGTTGGCCAGTTTCTTCTCCACACCGGCCAGAGCACCCGTCAGGCGCACGATCTCCTTGCTCAGTCGGGCGCGCTCTTTGTCGAAGTCGATCTTGCCGGCGACGACCAGATGGATCTCCACGCCACGCACCACGTCCGACACAGATCCCTCGGGCTTGGACACGTCGCTGCCGATGACCAGTGCGGCGCAGCGTCCGAGGGCCGAGATGATGGCCGATTGGGACGTGAAGAACTCGACATCCTGTGTGCGGACATTCAGATGGACATCCAGGCGCTCGCCCGGAGGGATGCCCATTTCCGAGCGCTGACGCCTGAGGGCTTCGACCACCAGCTGTAGGGTCTCGAACCGCTCTTCAGTGGCCACGTCGATGACCGAGGTGTCGCAGACCGGCGCCGTGGACGTTGAGATCGACACCGACACGTCGTGACCGTAGAGTCCGTGCCAGAGTTCTTCGGTAAGAAATGGCATCACCGGATGCAGCAGGCGCAGCGTTCCGTCGATGATCGTAAAGGCATGATCCAGGATCGCCCGGCGCGCATGTTCGGAAGGGGCTCCTGCCAGCTGCACCTTGACGACTTCGACATACCAGTCACAGAAGTCGCGCCAGATAAAGTCGTACAGAAGTCTTGCGTACTCCGTGATGCGATAGTCGGTCAGAGCCGTCGTGGCACTCTGCACCGTGGTCATGTAACGCGAGGCGATCCACCGATCGGCCGTGGTCAGTTCGTAGGACTCTGCAGAGCCCCCTGACGCGTCGTCGGCACTAACCTCGTGCTGCTTCATCTGCAGGAAGCGGCAGGCGTTCCAGACCTTGTTGGCAAAGTTGCGGCCCAGTTCCATCGACGGAATGTCCTGGGTCTTGTCGTTGATGTCAAGACGCACGTCCATGCCGAGCGGCGCCAGGTAGATCATCGTAAAGCGCACGGCATCGGCGCCGTAGGATTCGATAATGCCCAGCGGGTCGGGCGAATTCCCCAGCGACTTTGACAGTTTGCGCCCCTTGGCATCGCGGACGATCGAGGTGAAGTATACGTCCTTGAACGGCACCTGACCATTGAATTTCAGGCTGGCCATGATCATCCGGGCCACCCAGAAGAAGATGATATCGGGTCCGGTCACCAGAAGGTTCGTCGGCAGGTAATACGACATCAGTCGATCAGACTCTGGATCGGGTTGTTCGTGCTGCGAGATTGGCCCCTTCCAGCCCATGGTCGCCATCGGCCAGAGCCAGGATGAAAACCACGTATCGAGCACGTCAGGGTCCTGCCGCAAATCTACATCTGGAGCTAAGCCAAGTTTTTGCCGCGCCTGCTCGGTCGTGCGTGCCGCCACCTGGCGTCCGTCGCTGCTGTAATAGACCGGAATGCGATGTCCCCACCAGAGCTGACGCGAGATGCACCAGTCACGGACGTTGCCCATCCAGTGCTCGTAGGTGCGCACCCAGTGATTGGGATAGAACTTGATGCTACCATCGCGCACGGCCTCAAGGGCCGGGGCGGCAAGGGGCTCCATGCGCACAAACCACTGTTCGCTCAGGTATGGCTCGACGGCTTCCTCTCCGCGCTCGCTGAAGCCCACGTTGTGCGTGTAGTCTTCCTTACGCTCCATTAGCTCAGTCTCCTCGAGCCTGGCTGCGACCTTCTTGCGGGCCACAAAGCGGTCCAGTCCGGCGAATTCCCCGGCCAGCTCGTTTAGGGTGGCATTGGCATTAATGCACTGTGGCATCGGCAGGCCATGACGTATCCCGATCTCATAATCATTGGGGTCATGAGCCGGCGTAACCTTCACGCATCCGGTGCCAAACTCCGGATCGGCATAGTCATCGGCAATGATCGGGATACTGCGTCCGGCAATGGGCACGATCACATTCCGGCCGATCAGGTGGCGGTAGCGTTCGTCTTTGGGATTGACCGCTACGGCAACGTCGGCAAAGATCGTTTCCGGACGCACCGTGGCCACCAGCAGCGTCCCGGAGCCGTCTTCGAGATGGTATCGCAGTGTGTACATGTACTCGCGCACCTCGCGAAAGATCACCTCCTCGTCCGACAGAGCGCTCTGGGCCAGCGGCGACCAGTTAATAATGCGCTTGCCACGGTATATGAGCCCTTCGTCGAAAAGCGTGATGAACACCTCCTGAACGGCCGAGCTGGCCGAAGCGTCCAAGGTGAACAGCGTACGGTCCCAATCAGCCGAGATGCCCAGGGTACGCAGTTGTTCGAAGATGATGCCGCCGTAGGTGTTCTTCCACTCCCAGACGCGATTGACAAATGCCTCGCGTCCTAGATCATGGCGGGTAAGCCCCCTGCCCTTGAGCTCCTTTTCCACCTTCGTCTGCGTAGAAATGCCGGCATGGTCCAGGCCCGGAAACCAGCACGCCTGGCGTCCGTTCATTCGAGCCCAGCGGATATAGATGTCCTGGACGGTGTTGTTGAGCACATGACCGAAATGCAGAACTCCCGTGACGTTGGGAGGGGGCATCAGGATCGAGTACGGCGTTTCGGCCGACGGTTCGGAGTGGTAGATACCGGACTCCTGCCAGAGGGCGTACCATTGACGTTCGCTGTTGCCCGGCTGATAGGTCTTTTCAAGGGGTGTGGACATTGGGGTCAGAGATAGAACTTGGGACTGAATTGCGTCAAAGATAACCCTTGTGCACATTGAGGTTATAACTGCGTAATGGTTTCGTACGTGCGGTTTTGTCGTCACTGCTGGTATATTTGCCACTCCGGTGATGTCGGCAATTTCTGTTGACCAAAGGCGTCGCCCGCTGCTATAGGTTACATCACGTTGAGAACACTTCAGGAGTTCGTCATGTCCACATGGTTCAAGGGGGCCCTGCCAGTTGCGCTGCTAGGCCTGGTGCTTGTGCTGGCCTCTTGCACGTGCAAGATCAAAGAGGAGCAACTTTCACAGATCCGCCAGATCCGTACGCTGGATAAGCAGACGGCAGCAGACATTACCAAAGGTGAATCTGAAAAGTCCAGGGTAACTCGCGAACTGTCGGCCCGCCAGGCTGAAGTCCGTGGATGCAACGAGCGCCTGTCGTTCATCCAGCAGAAAAAGGCCCAGTGGCCGAATATCTGGGGCGACTGGGACCCGAACGCACCTGAGGTCGAACCGACGCCGGCAACCACTCCGAAACCAAATAAGTAAGCACAGAAAGGACACACACAATGAAAAAGACTCTCCTTCTGCTGCTCACCTGCGCCTGTTTCGTTCCATCGTTTGCGCAGGACGTTCCTCCCCCGCCGGTCAGCAAGGCCGACGAGCTACTGACGTGTGAAGAGGCAGACGCTCGCATCAAGCAGCTCCAAGGTGAGCTGGACGGGCTCAAGGCAAAGCTCGATAAGATCAATGGCGACGTTACTAAGGGCGAGGCAGACCTGGTCAATGCCGTATCAGCCCTGAAGAAGTGCAATGACGGTATCAATGAAATGGTTGGTGCCTCGGATGCTGAGATTGCCGCGTTCCGCGAAAAGATCGGTCGCCTTGAAGGTCAGGTCCGCGAAATGCAGCGTCTGAGCGACGATGCTCTTGCCGACAAGCAGGACGACGTCAAGGCTCTGCAGCGGAGCCTCAACGAGCTTGCACGCCAGCAGATGTCGATGATCCCCGAGTTTTATGATCGCATCACGGCTCTTCGTCGCAACATCAAGGGTCTGTACCGCGAAAAGCGCATCAAGGGCTACACTGTCGGAACATGGGCCGAGAACCGCGACTGTCTGTGGAATATTGCTGGACGTACGGAGATTTATGCCGATCCGTTCCAGTGGCCGAAGATCTGGCAGTCCAACACAGCACTGATTAAGAACCCTGATCTTATTCAACCAGGATGGGTGCTGACGGTTCCGCCGGCCGGACCCAAGACCTCGGATGAAATGAAGGCCGAGCGTTCGTACTGGCGCAAGAAGCGCGCTGCAGAAGCGCAGCCAGCAAGCGGCACTGCCGCGCCGGGCGGTAACGGATCCTCGAAGTAATACCAGTCCTCTTAACACATGTTCATCAGACGCGGGCCGGTCATTGGTTGATCGGCCCGCGTTGTATTTTCAACCCTATGCAAATCGTTGAAAAGAAGGTAAAGATCTCGGACGTCGATCTCGTCGAGCTGCTGGGTCCGAACGAACAGCATCTTCAGCTGATCGAAAACAAATTTGACACCTCCATCACGGTCCGTGGTGATACGGTGATCCTTCGCGGCGAGCCCGTCGAAGTGCGCAAGATCGAGCAGATCTTCAGCGAGTTGGTCCATACCCTGCGTCGCACCGGACGTCTGCAGCTGAACGATGTGTCGATGATCACCGATCTGGTTGAAGGGGGCCGAACGGCTGCAGTGCCGAGCAGTATGAGCAAAGAGGAGCTCGACTCGGTGATCCTCTGGGGCAAGAAGGAAATGATACGTGCGCGGACGCCGCGCCAGATGGACTATTACACGAAGGTCCGCGCCAATGATCTCGTCTTCTGTATCGGTCCGGCCGGCACCGGGAAGACCTTCCTGGCCGTGGCCATGGCTCTGGCAGCCCTGCGGGCCAACGAGGTCAGCCGAATCATCCTATCACGTCCGGCGGTCGAAGCCGGCGAGTCGCTTGGATTTCTTCCGGGCGATATTTCCGAGAAGGTAGACCCGTATCTGCGTCCCCTGCTTGATGCGTTGAGTGACATGGTCAGCGCCGACAAGCTCAAAGGCATGCTCGAAAAACGCATTGTCGAGATCGTTCCGCTGGCCTACATGCGCGGTCGGACCCTGAACAATTCGTTCATCATTCTCGACGAGGCGCAGAACGCTACCCGCACGCAGATGAAGATGTTTCTCACGCGCATGGGCCGCAACTCAAAAGTGATCGTCACCGGCGACATCACACAGACGGACCTTCCAAAGCGCAACGAATCGGGTTTGCCGGATGCCGAGCGCCTGTTCCGTGACATACGCGGCATCGACTTTGTGCACTTCGACAAGGCCGATGTTGTGCGGCATCGTCTGGTAGCCGAGATCGTGGCCGCCTATGAGCGCGCCGATGTAAAGACAGCCAACCCGGAGAAGGCCTCCGAGCGAACATGACTGAGTTCTTTCAGCTCGGGTTTCTGACAGTTTCGTGGCTGGATCTTCTTGACGTCGTCGTCGTTGCGACGCTGTTCTGGTTTGTCTATCGCAGTCTTCGTGACACGCTGGCTCTGCAGGTGCTGTTTCTTCTTGCCCTGCTGCTGCTGCTGAACTTCGTCACCGAAGCACTTGGCCTGCAGACCGTCAGCTGGATCCTGCGTCGACTTGGTGACGTAGGCCTGATCGCCTTCGTGGTGTTGTTTCAGCCGGAACTGCGTCGTCTGCTGCTATTGCTTACGCGGCTGCGCGTCTTCCGGCTCTTTCTGCGTTCACGTTCAACGGAGGTGATCGACGTCATCGTCCAGGCGGTTGAGCAGATGACCGCTTCGCACATTGGCGCTCTCATCGTGCTGTCGCGGGCTGACCATGTAAAGGTCACCGTTGACACCGGCGTAAAGATCAATGCCACGGCATCTGCCGAGCTTCTCGAGTCAATTTTCCATCCGCGCTCGCCCCTTCACGACGGAGCCGTAGTCATCGACGCTCAGCAGATCGTGGCTGCACGCTGCGTACTGCCGCTGAGCATGACTCAGCGTGTGGGCATGCGCATGCTCGGAACGCGTCATCGCGCCGGCCTGGGACTTTCCGAACAGGCAGAGGCCGTGGTGGTGATCGTCTCGGAAGAGCGCGGCACCGTAAGCCTTGCCTATGGTGGCGAACTCGAGATGGACATTCCTCTTTCCCTGCTCGGTGCTACATTGCAGCAACGCATCAGCACGGTTCTGGCCGGCTAGCCCCTTACCTTCGTCGTATTATCCTCATGCCTCTGCCGCTGCCCGAACGTCAGTTTTCGCCATTTGAAGTGCAACGCCGTGCCCTGGTGGCACAGCTCAGTGGCCGTGGCATCAGCGATGCTCGCGTGCTGGCGGCCCTGGGCTCGGTGGCTCGGGAGGCCTTTGTGCCCCCTGCCCTATCGATGCGTTCCTATGAAGACACGGCGCTGCCGATCGACAACCGTCAGACAATCTCGCAGCCTTACACGGTGGCCTTCATGACGCAGGAGCTGCTTTTGACGGGGCCGAGCACGATCCTGGAGATCGGTACCGGAAGCGGCTACCAGGCAGCTGTACTGGCCGCTCTGGGCCATCGCGTGATCTCGATCGAACGTCATGCGAACCTTTCACAGAAGGCACGCACCACACTCAAGCTGCTCGGATATGATGTGGTCTGCCGCATCGGTGACGGATCAATCGGATATCGTGAAGGGGGCCCGTACGACGGTATCATCGTCACAGCAGCCGCACCGGATGTGCCTCAGATTCTGGCCCAGCAGCTTGCCATCGGCGGACGCCTCGTCATACCCGTAGGCTCGCGTCAGCAGCAGAGTCTCTACCGTGTGGTTCGCACCGACACCGACAAGTGGAAGGCCGAAGAACTGGGTCAGGCCAAATTCGTTCCCCTGATCGGCCGCACAGGCTGGGACGAGTCCGAAAGGTAGCAGCGGGCATGCGACGCGTGATCGTGATCGCCGGCGCAACAGCGTCCGGCAAAACAGCCGCTTCACTGGCACTTGCTGGGATGGTCAGTTGCGAGATCATCTCGGCCGATGCTCGCCAGGTGTTTGTTGGTATGGACATCGGCACGGCAAAGCCCACGCCCGGCGAGCGTGCGCTCGTCAGGCATCATCTGATCGATATCCGGCAACCAGACCAGTCCTATAATGCCGCCGAGTATGGCAACGATGTGCATGCTGTTATCGATGCAATGCCCAAGGATGTCATTCCGGTGATGGTCGGCGGCTCGGGGATGTACATCGCAGCTGCCCTGGATGGATTGACCAGCCTGCCGGCAGGGGTCGGCGCAGATGTCCGCCAGCAGGTGGCCGGTGAGCTCGCCGAACGCGGACGCGAGGCAATGTATCAGGAACTGCAAAGCGTCGATCCCGAAGCAGCGGCACTGTACTCGGATATGAATCCGCGGCGTATCACCCGCGCGCTGGAGGTCTTTCGGGCAACTGGCAAGCCCCTTACCAGTTTCTGGAAGCAACAATCGCGAGAGCCGCGCTATGAGGTCCTGCACGTGGCCCTGACGCATGATCGGCAGGCTCTGCGCGCTCGTATCGATGCGCGTGCCGAACAGATGTGGCAGCTGGGGCTGGTAGACGAAACCCGGGCCTTGCTTGCATCAGGTCTGGACCCGTCGGTTCAGTCGCTTCAAACCGTCGGATACCGCCAGGCACTGTCATTTCTGAATGGTCAGTGCACCTTTCAGGGGGCTCTGCACGACCTGAAGATATCAACATGGCAGTATGCTAAACGGCAGTTGACGTGGTTTATGCGAGATTCGCGCTACACCTGGATTTGCGGCGAACCGACTGTCATCGCAGAATCGGTCCTCAGTCTGCTCAACGAAAGGAAATGGCTTGCGTCGTAGGGTTTTGCTGATCACTATTCTGGTGATGATGTCGATCACGACCGCTGCGCCTGATCCATCTTCGGCGGCCGTAGCTTCGGTCCGTGCGAATGTCAATTCCACGCAGGGTGCAAGCACGGCCGACAGCACGTCGGCTCTCGTGCTCCTGCAGCAGCGCCTCGACAGGATATTCACCTCCCCCGGATACCGTCCGGGTGGTATCTCGGCGCGTGTCATCTCACTGAAGACCGGACGTGTGCTGTACGAGCGCAATCCGGATCAGCCCCTTACGCCGGCTTCGACCACTAAACTCTTTACGACTGCCTCCCTACACTGGCTTGCAGGGCCGGGATCACATCTGCACACCGAGGCCCGAACCAACGGCGTGCTGGAGTCCAACGGTACGCTTCGCGGTGACCTTTTCCTGGTCGGCTGCGGCGATGCCCTGCTTACGGTATCGGATATTGAGGACCTGGCCGACCGGTTGATCGCCGCCGGTGTGCAGCGCATCACGGGCACCATCTACGGTGACGGATCGCGTTTTGATGCCGTCACCAGTCGGGCCGTCTATTCCGAAGACCGTGAGGAGGTTGAAGCCACAGGACAGATCCTGGCCCTGAATATCAACCGCGGTTCGATCGGATTTCTCGTAAGCGCCAGCCGCGCCGGCGTGGCCAGTGTGCAGCCCTTGCCGGCTTCGGATGCCATCAGTGTGGAATCGCGTGTGCGCGTTATCGCCCCGCGGCGTGCGCCGGCAGTGCGATCGCGTGAACGCGCGCGCACGGCGCCGCGCAGTTCGGTTCGATCACGACGTCAGAGATCGGCGGTGCGTCGCCGAGGCGATGCGCCGGAACCGTCGCGCTTTCGGCGTCATTCAGTGGCGCGCATCCGCGCGCAGGCCGTCATGGGTGCCAACGGTAAGACGCATTACATCATCACCGGAAGTATCAGCATGGGCAGCAGCACGGTGGTCTATGCCCAGATGACACGTCCGGCGGCCGTCGTCGCCGGGGTGCTGAGTCAGCGCCTCAGGGCGGGCGGTGTCGAGGTCTCGTCGGTGGTCGGCGAGCGGTCCTGCCCTGCCACATCGTCCGTGGTGGCACAGACAGGCAGGCCTCTGCTGGACTTTACCAGCGTCGTCAATAAACGAAGCGACAATCATCTAGCCGAGCATGCCTTCAAGATGCTCGGATGCCGCTCTGGCACTGTGCCGTCAACGGCTGCGGCCTCTCGGGCTGCGGTTCTGCGGGCACTGGATTCGATGCATGTTCCACGCCAGGGCTTACTACTGAACGACGGTAGTGGTCTATCCCGACGCAACGTCGTCTCGGCGTCCACTCAGGTTGCCCTTCTGGCGGCCTGCAGCCGGCAGACGTGGGCCGAGGAGTTTCGCAACACTCTTGCCATCGCCGGTGTTGACGGATCGATACGCCGACGCATGATCGGCACCCCGGCCATGGCTAATGTGCGTGCCAAGACGGGCACGCTGCGCAACGTCAGTTCGCTTTCGGGTTACGTGTCAACAATGGATGCCGAGCCCCTTGTCTTTTCATTTATCAGCAACGGAGCGGCAGTCTCGTCATACAAGGCCGCCGAGGATGCCGCCGCCATATCCCTGGCGTCGTTCACATGGAAGACTTCCGCCGGACCGCTCATGATGCAGTCCGAGCCAGGCAAGATCGACAGTCAGAAGGACAAGGTCACGACGCAGAAGCCGTGAGCTCACCGCGCAGTCGCGCTGCTGCTTCAATCAGTTCGGTGGCCATGATGCTGGCCTTGCGGGTTCGGGCAACCATCTGATCTCCAGCCGCGGCATGCAGCCAGGCTCCGCAGCGCGTGGCGTCATAGACGCTCATGTGCTGGGCTGCAAGTCCGGCAACGATACCCGTGAGAACATCGCCCGAGCCGGCCGAAGCCATCGCAGGATTGCCCCGTTGCAGGTACGTTGCGTGGTCAGCAGAGCACGTTGCCGCCGGTACATGCTTGATATGCACCACGGCCGAATGATCTCGGGCCACAGACTGAGCATGTTCGACGTACCCGACGGCAATCTCTGAGCGGTGACGTTCGAGAAGACGTGCCAACTCGCCTAAATGCGGCGTCATGATAAAGCGTCCGGTGCGATGCTGCAATAGCGGCAGAATTCGCAATCCGTCGGCGTCAAACACGATGGTGCGTCCTTCTGCAAGATCATCAATGAGCTCGGCCAGCATGGCAATGGTGCGTGGGTTAGCGCCCAGGCCCGGACCGATGGCGATGACCGATGCACGGCGCAGCCGGTCGGCAATCTGCGCCTGCGCCTCGGCCGCGATGGTCCCGTCGTCATGATAGCCAACGGCCGTGGTCATCACCTCACGCGGTGTAAGTGGATGCACCGACGGAGTAATGAGCTCCACAAGGCCCGCTCCTAGTGCAATGGCCGCGTGGGCCGTCATCGAGGGGGCTCCGCGCATCCCCAGCGATCCGCCGATGACGACCACGTGTCCGTAGTCGAATTTTGATGACTCCCTGCGGCGCATTGGTAGCATGGTGCGCACATCATTGTCTCCGAGCACGGCAGCGTCGGCGAATTTTACAGACAGCTCAGGCGGAGCTCCGATCGATACAATGTGCACGCATCCGCACAGACCGGGTCCGGCATCGCGCAGCTGGCCCGGCTTGAGACCTTCCATTGTCACCGTGTGATGACTGCGAAAGGCCATGGCATCTGCCTGTCCGGTCAGCGCGTCAAGTCCGGTGGGTATGTCGATGGCAATGCGAAGCCCCCTGACCTCATTCATCATCTCTATGATGCGCCGGTACGGGTCTGGAAGGGGCAGGCGCGATCCGGTTCCAAGCAGCGCGTCAATGACCACGTCGGCCGAAGCGTGCAGCACCTTCGCCGCCATCTCATGCGTGGTCAGGTGCACCGCAGCGGGCAGGTTTGCCAGGGCAAGAAGAAATCCCGAAGAGCCCGTAGCAGCTGCCTCAGGAACGACCACCGTCAAACGGTGATGCCGGCTTAGTATCGCGGCGATGGTCAATCCGTCAGCGCCGTTATTTCCGCTCCCGCAGACCACGATGATGTGCCGTGGTAATGCCTCTGTCGGCAGCTCGCGTCCCATAATGGACTCGATGCATTCTGATGCCGAGGACGATGCATGTTCGATGAGCTCTGTTTCGCTCACGCCGGCGGCAATGCATGCTCTGTCGAGCTGGCGGGATGCCTCTGGAGAATATACCTTCGTCATTGGGACACAATATAGTGGCTTGTCCTTGGTCAGTTGCACACGGACTCTCGTGGCTGTATGTTCGCCGCATGCCTCGTCGTTATGACCGTACATATGCCGTAGTTGCCATGGTGATGATCGCCGTCATCGTGTGCGGCTGCGGAGGTATCGACCCCGATGTTGTGCGCCCCTTTTCCGGATTTCAGGGTATGATCCGGTATGTCGGCGGCGCTGCCTCGTGGCCCAAGGACACCATCTACGACCTGCGTGTTGTAGCCTTCGAACGAAAGCCGGAAGCACCCAGTGATGTGCTCAAGGCCGTCATACAGCAGACAGCGGAATTCAGTCCGGTTATGCTCCAGATCAATCAGGATTCTACGGAGTATGTGCTAGAGGTTAAGGCTACTCCACGGACCTTTGAGTACATCGTTGTGGCTCTGCGCGACGGACCTGACGTTCAGGCGGACTGGATCATGCTGGACGTCTATGCCCCTTCGGGTGATCCAACCAGGCCGGGGCGCGTCGTTGTGCCGTCGGCCGGAACCATCAACCTCGACTTCCGGGTCGATTTCAACAACCTTCCACCGCAGCCTTTCCCCTGAGCGTGATGATCCCTTTTCTGGTCGCTATGGTAGTGGCCTCCATCTTCGGAGCGAGCAAGGCTCCGGGTCAGACCAGTGCCAGGCGCACTGGCGGCTCGGTCACGGTCAGCGGCACTGTCAACGACGCGCAGTCCGGTCAGCCCCTTTACGGAGCTACCGTTCAGCAGATAGGAACGAGTCGGGGCGCGCTGACCAATCGAAACGGTGCCTATACGATCCGATGTGTTGTCGCCGATACCATCACGTTACGCGTGTCGTTTGTCGGCTATGCCCAGGCGCTGGTCTCGGTGCCGGCGAGTTCGGCAACGATCAATGTCGATCCGATCGCGCTGACTCTCTCCTCGCAGCGTCAGCAGGAGGTGATCGTCTCGGCCAATAAGCGTGTGCAGGCCGTCCAGGATGTACCGATCAGCGTCAGCATCGTCAAGGCTGAAGATCTATCGCAGCGAGGCATAGTGCGCCTGGACGAGGCACTGCGCTACGTAAGCGGAGTCAGCATCGCCCGTGACCAGGTCAGTATTCGCGGAGCTTCTGGATTTGCCCTTGGTGTGGGCAGCCGAACGATGGTGATGATGGACGGGTTTCCGCTGATCTCGGGCGATAACGGAGACATCAAGTTTGATGTGATGCCGGTGGCTGATATCGAGCGCATTGAAGTCATCAAGGGGGCGGGCTCGGCTTTGTATGGTACGGGCGCTCTGGGAGGTGTGGTGAGCATTCTCACGCAGCAGCCCAGCGAAGAGTTCAAGGTCTCGGCGCGGCTCTACGGCGGCATCTACACCGGACAGCCCTATCAGCAGTGGGAGTATTTGCAGCAGGGCTTGCCAGGACTTGGCGGAGCCGACGTGCGCTGCTCTCAGCGCGTGGGCAAGATGGCATATTCTGTCAGCGGTGGTTACCGACAGGATCAGGGATTTCGCGAGTTTGACCGCACCGTACGTGGGTTCGGCTTTGCCAAGTTCACCTACGATCTGGGTGACGCAAGCGCTGTCAAAGTCAATCTCTTCCATGCCTCGGATCAGCGTCAGAACTTTCTCTACTGGCGTGACCTGGACAACGCCACTCGTCCGCCTGCCGTGCAGGACGTCAATGAACGCGTGATCACATCCAAGACTGCTGCCGGCGCTGAGTACACAACGATACTTTCAGACGAGCAGTCACTGGTCGTCCGCTATGGACTCTTCCGGACGGTCTTCGAAACGACCAATATGCTTAGCGGTGCCCTTCCGGATAACTCGACAGCACGTGCCCACTCTCTGGATGTGCAGCACACGGCATCAATCTCAGCGGGTGTGGTTCTGACCAGCGGTCTGTCCGGCCGTCTGAACAACGTCACCAGTGCGATCTACCAGAATACTCTGCAGTACATTGTCAGTGCGTTCTCGCAGGCTGAGGTCAACATCGGTGCCAAGGCCCTGCTCACGGCCGGTGTGCGTATAGATCGTGAAGAAACGCTCACCCTGAAGCCCCATCTCGAAGTGTCACCGAAACTCGGACTGTCGTGGCCCGTTAGCGAAGACGTCTCCGTGAGGGCTTCTGTGGGACGGGGCTTTCGTGCTCCGACGGTGGCCGAGCGCTATGCCAACACTCAGTATGGACCGTTTCGCGTGCGTCCCAACCCGAACGTGATGGCCGAGAGCTCGGTGTCATCGGAGATCGGCGCTTCATGGCGCAATACGGCGCTCATTCCCTTCGAACTTGACGTGGCTGTCTTCGACAATGAGCTGTTCAGTCTGATCGAGCCGACGTTTGCCCTTGAGGACCCGGAGATACCCATCGTCTTCAAGAACATCACCAGAGCCCGCATACTTGGTCTGGAGTCAACACTGCGCTTTGCCTTCAGTAAAGTGCTCATGGCTGAAACGGGGCTTACGCTGATGGATCCCACAGACTTGACACTTGGAAGCATCCTCAAGTACCGAAACCGCATCCTCTGGTACTCTCGGGCTATGTGGTCGCCGATCAACGGCGTAAGCCTGCAGGCCGAGTATCGGTATCAGGACCGCGTCGAGGCCATTGATGACCGACTGAGTCTGTTCATTACCGACGCCGATGTTCGTGTGCCACTGCATATCGTCGACGTCCGTGCCTTTGTCGATGCATCCGAGCGGCTGCGCTGCGGTTTGATCGTGCGCAACGCTCTCAACTATGCATACACCGAATCGATAGGTAATCTTGGCCCGCTGCGGGCTGTCCTCGTGCAGCTGGAATACCGCTGATTAACAACGCTTAATACCTCTCGAGCGAGAACGACTCGCCGAGGTAGCGTCGGCGCACTTCTTCATTCGCGGCGATCTCCCGGGCCGTGCCGCTGACGAACATCGTACCGTCGATCAGGATGTATGCCCTGTCGGTGATGCTGAGCGTTTCGTGCACGTTGTGATCCGTTATCAGCACGCCAATTCCCCGATGTTTAAGTTGACGCACAATGTTCATGATCTCTTCGACGGCGATCGGGTCGATACCGGCAAAGGGCTCGTCAAGAAGAATGAACTTCGGATTCGTGGCCAGTGCGCGTGCGATCTCGCAACGTCGGCGCTCGCCCCCTGAGAGCATGTAGCCCTTACTCTTGCGAATGTGGCCGATGCCGAACTCTTCAAGGAGCTGCTCAAGCTGCTCCTTGCGCTCTTTCGAAGAGAGCTTGCGTGTTTCCAGGATCGCCATAATGTTCTGCTCAACCGAGAGCTTGCGGAAGATCGATGGTTCCTGAGGAAGGTAGGCCAGACCCATGCGCGCTCGCTTGTACATAGGCGTGGAGGTGATGTTCTTTCCGTCGAAGAGAACCGCGCCGCTATCCGGCGGGATCATGCCCGTGATCATGTAGAATGTGGTGGTCTTGCCGGCACCATTCGGTCCGAGCAGTCCGACGCATTCGCCCTGGTGAACTTCCAGCGTGCTGGCCTGAACCACGACGCGGCCCTTGTAGGACTTGCGAAGATTGACCGAGCGAAGAATGCTTGCGGTATCAGTTTCGGACACCACCACTCCGTGGACGTTTCTTAAGAGTCAACAAGAGCTGCCGTGTTTCGTCACCGCGCCGCACCGTGAGCTCCAGACGCTGGTTGACTTCACCGTCCAGGATCGCGATGTCGACGTCTTCGTCTCGTAACGTCGGCCTGCCCTCGACGGCAATGATAACGTCTCCGGGTTCTAATCCCGCCTTGTCGGCCGGACCGTCGGCGGCGACTTCGCTCACAAGGACTCCGTCGGTGGAGGCCAGGCGGAAGTACTTCTTGACCTGGTCGGTGATCGTCTCGAGCTTCATTCCGGTCCAGAAGTCCCGGTCGATAATTCCGCCAGTCTTAAGCCGGTCAACGATCTTTCTGACACGATTGATTGGGATGGCAAACCCGATACCGATGCTTCCGGCGCCGCGATTACTGTTGGCTGTAGAGTAGATGACTGTGTTGACGCCGATCACCTCGCCGTTGGCATTGACAAGGGGGCCGCCGGAGTTACCCGAGGAAATGGCCGCGTCGGTCTGGATCATATTGCGGTAAACGCGCGTTTCACCTGCCTCTGAGGGTTGCGTGAAGCTCACTCCGACGTTGGAGACCACACCGACCGTGACCGTTGGTTTTGCGTTATTGTCAAAGAGTCCGAATGGATTGCCGAAGGCAATAGCCCACTCGCCCACTGCCAGATCATCGCTGCTTCCCAGCTTGAGATACGGGAAGCCCGAGCCGTCGATCTTGAGCACCGTCACGTCGGTGACAAGGTCCGTGCCGATGATCTTGGCATTGTGCTTTGAACCGTCAGTGAGTGTGACGACGATCTTGGTTGCCACTCCGGCAACGTGGTCGTTGGTAATGATGTATCCGTCGGCACTGATGAGAAATCCCGAGCCAAGCGAACGCACTTCGTAATCGCGTCGGAAGTTGCGACGGCGATTCCCGAAGAACTGCTCGAACATCGGGTCAAAGAAAAAATCTGAAAACGGGTCCTGATACACCTGGGTACGTGTCTCGGTGACGTTGATCCCCACAATGGCCGGAGAGCAGATTGCAACGGCCTTGGTGATGGCATTACGGCGGCTCTGCCCGATGTCGTCGGGCATCGAAACGGCGGCTAGAGACGCATACGGGGCAGTCAGCGCCCGAGTCTGAACAAGAGCCAGAGGGTGGGCCGCCAGGACGGCAGCCACCGTGGCAAGCAGTCGTCGGAGAAGGTGTTGTTTCATAGCGGTGTGCAAGGTCGAAAACCGCGGCAATTTATTGCCGTATCGGCTGGGTAAATTGCCGGTCATGCCGATTCGCGTTGCTCTGCCTATCCCCCGCCTTGAGCCCCTTACGTATTCCGTAGCCGATGGTGAGTCGGTTGTGGCTGGCATGCGTGTGCTTGTTCCACTGGGCACGCGGCTTGTCACGGGCACCGTAGTCGAGGTAGATGTACCAGCTGTTACTGACATGCGCGCCGTGACCGAGGTGCTCGACGTAACGCCCACGTTTCCGTCCGACATGCTGGAGCTGGCCCGCCGCGTTGGTGAGTACTATCTCTGCTCCTGGGGGGAGGTACTGGCAGCAGCCCTGCCCTCGGGCATGAAGCCGACCACCATTGTGACGATCCACCGAGAGCGTGCCGTCTCTGCCCCGGAGCTAGACGCCATGCGGCGGCGAGCACCGAGAAGAGCGGCACTTCTGGAAGTGATCGATGAATTGCGTGGCGATGTTACATTGGCCTACCTTCAGAAGCGGTTGAAATTCAAAGGGGTTGCTGATCAGCTCCAAGCCCTTGTGCGCGACCGATTCATCAGCCTTTCCAGTAGTGTCTCCTCTGCCCCCACCACGCGAATGGTCCGGGCGGTGTCACTCAGTCCGACGCTCGACGACGAATCCGAGGTACGCTCTCTGTTCGACCAGCTCGACAAGCGAGCTCCCAAGCAGTCACTTGCCCTGGCCGTTGTCTGGATGGCCCATCGAAACGGTCAGACCCCGCTTACAGTCAGCGCCGTGGCCGAGCAGGCCGGCGTTTCGACATCGGTCGTGGATGCGCTCATTGAGCGTCAGGCACTTGAGGTACATCTCGTGCCGATATCCCGCTCGAAGGGGGCTCACCAGGAGGGCCTTCGTGACGAGTCCGCGCTGGAGCTTACGGGTGATCAGCGGGCAGCCGTCGACCGGATCAACGAAGGAATCGATGCTGGCAGGTTCGACCCGATCCTTGTGCACGGCGTAACGGGATCGGGAAAGACTCTTGTCTATCAGCAGGCTATCCGACGCGCGTTGGCATGTGGCCGTTCCACACTCCTGCTCGTTCCGGAGATTTCTCTCACTCCTCAGCTGGGAGACCGTTTCGGTGCGGCCTTCGGAGAGCGTATCGCCATCCTGCACTCGCGACTTTCGGAGGTCGAGCGCCTGTCGCAGGTCGAGCGTATCGCTCGCGGTGAGGTCGATATCGTCATCGGACCTCGCTCGGCGGTCTTCTGCCCGATCCCGAACCTTGGACTAATTGTGGTGGACGAGGAGCACGAGGCCTCCTACAAGCAAGATGATCCGGCCCCGCGATATCACGGTCGCGACGTGGCCATCATGCGAGGGCAGATCCTTGGATGTCCGGTGGTTCTTGGATCGGCTACCCCATCGCTCGAGACGTTGCACAACGTTGCCCTGGGACGGTTTACACGTCTGCTTATCTCCACGCGGGCAGACGCAGCTCGTGCTCCGCAGATCCGGATCGTCGATATGCGGCAGGCCCGTAAGAGCGGGTCCGTGGCCAGTTCGATGAGCCATCAGGCCCTGGATGCCATCGCCGATCGCGTGCGTCAACAGGAAGGTAGCATCGTCTTTCTCAACCGTCGGGGCTTTGCGCCCGAGGTGCAATGCCGCGATTGCGGTAATACGCCGACGTGTCCCAACTGTGATGTATCGCTGACCTTTCATCGTATGCCGGCAACGCTGAGATGTCACTATTGCGGCTATTCACAGGTCCATCTTTCGGCCTGTAATGTGTGTGGCTCAGTTGATGTGGATGAGCTCGGTACGGGCACACAGCGCATAGAGCAGGAGCTGGCCTCGGCTATGAGGGAACGTCACGGTCTTGACCTGCGTATCGGACGTATCGATGCCGATACGACGACGCGGCGTGGCTCGCTGCGCTCGATTCTGCAGTCGTTCTCAGGGGGCGACCTTGACGTTGTCGTTGGCACGCAAATGATCGCCAAGGGGCTTGATATCCCGCGCGTGACGCTGGTGGTCGTTGTCAATGCCGACCGCACGCTGCATATGAGTGACTTCCGGGCCAGCGAACGAACCTTTCAGTTGCTGACGCAGGTAGCCGGCCGATCCGGTCGCGCGCAGTCACGTCCGGGTGAGGTCGTCATCCAGACCGCCTCGCCGGCGCATCCGGTGCTGCAGGTGGTTGCCTCGGGAGAATCGATAAGCGGTCCTGTGACAGACTGGTACCGTGAAGAGCTGGCCCAGCGTCGTGAAGTCGGATATCCCCCATTCACGCGGTTTATCGTCATCGAGATATCGGCCATGGATCAGCGGCTGGTTGAAGACCAGGCCCACATTCTGCAGGCGCTCATCCCTGATCATTCCGACTACCATCGTCGCTCAACAGTGGTCCTTCCGGCCGTGGCCTGGATCCGCAATCACCACCGCCGCATGATCGTTGTGCGCAATGACAAAGTGGCTGATCCATCGGGTCAGCGCTGCAGGGCCCTCTTGCGCTCGGTCATGGACACCTACCATGACCGCTATGCCGTGCGCGATGTGCGCGTTAGTGTTGACATGGACGCCAATGGTCTGATGTAGAGCTGCTGGACGTTGCTGCGTTTGTGCTAGCTTCGCGCACACGCCCCCACAGCCTCATACCAGCGCCATGAAGACAATCCTTCTGCTCGGATCCGGTGAACTCGGAAAGGAGTTCACCATCGCCATTAAACGGTACGGTCATCGCGTTATCGCAGTTGACTCCTATGACGATGCTCCGGCCATGCAAGTTGCCGACGCCCGTCGCATCATTTCGATGCTTGATGCCGCAGCGCTTGATGCTGTGGTTGATGAGGTCCGCCCGGACATCATTGTTCCCGAGGTTGAGGCCATTCGGACCGAGCGACTGCTTGCCTATGAAGCTGCGGGCGTGCACGTGGTGCCAAGCGCCAGAGCTGCCAACATGACGATGAACCGCAAGGCCATCCGTGATCTGGCCGCCCGCGAGCTAGGGCTGCGCACGGCCGCCTATCGGTATGCCACGACGCTTGAGGAATTCCGCTCGGGTGTTGACGAGATCGGTCTTCCGTGCGTAGTAAAGCCCCTTATGTCCTCAAGCGGCAAGGGGCAGAGTACCGTCCGAACCGAAGAGGACATTGAGCGGGCATGGACCTATGCCATCGAAGGCAGCCGGGGCGATGTGCGTGAGGTGATCATCGAAGAGTTCATCCGATTTGAAAGTGAGATAGCGTTGCTGACCGTGACGCAGAGGAATGCTCCGACACTCTTCTGTCCGCCTATCGGACACCGTCAGGAACGCGGCGATTATCAGGAGTCGTGGATGCCCCATGTTGTGCGCCAGGACCTTTTGGAGAAGGCGCAGCAGATGGCGCAGCGTGTGACGGAATCGCTCGGTGGTGCCGGCATATGGGGCGTGGAGTTCTTTCTGACTGATTCGGAGGTCTATTTCAGCGAACTCTCGCCGCGTCCGCACGACACCGGCATGGTCACGCTGGCCGGCACAACGCAGCTGTCCGAGTTTGAGCTGCACGCCCGCGCCGTGCTGGGCTATCCGATCAGTTCTGTTGAACTCATCCGCGCCGGCGCTTCAGCCGTGATCCTGGCCGACCGGGCCAGCCCCCTGCCGCCGGACTTTTCGGGCGTGGAAGTTGCGCTGGGCATGCCAGACATCGAGGTGCGCATTTTCGGTAAGCCATCAACACGTCCCTACCGTCGCATGGGTGTTGCCCTGGCCAGCGGTCCGGCTGATTCAGACGTCGATGCTCTGCGCGCCCATGCACGCACGGCCGCAGACTGCGTGCGTGTGATCTGATCGCGTTCGAACCGCGCAAAACCTGCGTCAGAACGTGGCGTTGGTGAGTGTCAGGCGCACCTGCGGGACGTCGCGCTGAGACAGCCGAGCATTGACGTCGAGCCGGAAGAACAGAAGCAGCCTGTTGATGCCCATCCCCACTTCAAAGTACGTCCTGTCGGCTGTTGCATCGGTCGTTGGCAGCAACGGCGCATAGGCTGTGCGTGTGGCCTCGGAAAATCCAGTCCACTGCACTCCACCGAACAGCAGAAACTCAATGCCGAACGAGGCAATGTTTGGGATGCGAAAAAGGCCCGGGATCACTTCTCCAAAGCTGTGACTCATCTGCAGAGACACAAGGCGATCACCGTAAAACTCCTTGATGCGCATGCCGCGGAAGACCGAGCCCAAGGCTATTGCACCGATACCAGTTTCGGATGACGCAAAGCGCTGGGCAGGTATCTCACCCCATCCCCATCGGACATTTGCACTTACGTCCAGCGTCCAGAGCGGTAACGTTCTGATACGTGCCATTCCCATCCAGGATGCTCGCAGGAAAGAGAAGTCACCGCCGAGGACGGAGCGATCAGCCCCCTCCATGGTCAGGGCCATGCCGGTACGCGAGACCCTGCGAAGGGGCGAGTATGACAGGAATAGATCCATGGCCAGTGAGCTCAAGCGTCCGTCAGTGATGGCCGGATTCGACCTCGGCGTTGATGGCGGACCGAAGACGGACCACTGCGTGGATTGCGAAACGGACTGGTCGATCGAGTTCAGATAGGTTAGTCGCAGGGTATTCGGACGCGTCCACATGTCGTTCCGTACAAATTGGAGCTGACCCCATGTGTAGGCAAGCGCGGTGCTGAATCCGGTGCTGAGATAATAGTCGCCGTAGTCACTTCCGGAGAGCAGCGACGTAAAGGTGACAAGGGGCAGTCGAACGATGTTCGGGTCATCACGTCGCGCTAGCATGCGGCCCAGCGTCATATCAACATTCCAGCGCTGCACATCATCCAGAAACCAGGACGCGCCGAAGTTACCGTAGATGCGGCGGTCTGAGAGTCCATAGCCGAGTGTGCCGGAAAGCAGAAGAACGGTATCTGGGCGTGTTCGCAGGCCGATGCCGAGATATGGCCCGTGCACCAGGTTGTATCGAAAGATATCATCGAATCCGGTGAACGGACGCCGCCCAAGGCGCTGAAGAAAACGCGTAACCGGACCCAATATCTGCTCGAACATCGAGTTTTGCAGACTATCCGGATTCTCCAGGATCATCTCGATCTCTCTATACGCCCGTTCCTCTTCGGGCCGCAGGGGTAAACGAAGATTACTCTGCCAGTAGAGTGAATCAAAGGAAGTTGCATCCGGCGCGGTCTCGACGCGCCGACGGTCAAATACCGATTCATCGATCTGCGAATTGATGGTATAGTCGTAGCAGAATGTTTCGATGTCGATGTCCAGTCGGGGCGAGACAACGTAGAGAATGTCTGCCTGTAGTGTGCTGGTGATCGACAGGGCTTCGGGCACAACCATCGAATCAATGACCATCAGGTTCTGACGGTAGGTCAGCCGGGCGTCGAAGGGTAGATTCACGGCCGCATTGGGCTTTAGCCGGACCTCGAGCGGGACGGCCCGACGCTGGTCCACAAAGATCGACCCTGTAAAGCCCCTTTGCAGTGATGACTGCGGGCGCACGTCGATCTGCACGGTATCGTCATCCAGACTGCTCACAAGTCGATACGCATAGACGTCAATGGCATTCATGGCAAGGGGCGAGGCGATCTCTTCACCGACGATCGTGACGGCCTCGTCGAAGATGTTCAGGTTGGTACCGAAGGAGACGAAGTTGGCTTCCGGCGGAACGTTTGCCGTCTGACGGCGCTGGAATATCTCATTATGATACTTGTCCGGGAGCTCCACATAGCCCCGTGAAAACGACTCCAGAATGCTATTGACCGTGGTGTCACCGCGACCTGAGCTACGCATGGCCGTTGTTGTATCGGTGGTAGCTATGAACTTCGTGTAGAGTGTGTAGGTGTAGCTTCGCAGGCGTTCGAGCTGCCTGCGCTTGCGTTCGATGACAGAGCGCATGATGGTGATCGCCGGATCTTCGGCACGCACCACCACTTCTGCCTTCTGCAGTCCCTGCTCCTGGAGTTCAATGACGAGTGTGGTATCGCGCACCGCAACGATCAGTGTGTCACGGCGATATCCGATGCATGATAGCGCAACTCGCAGCAAAGGTGCACCAAGTGAATCCAATCGCGCAGTTGAGAATCGAAACGTAAAACTGCCACTACGATCAGTCATCACCCGAGAGCGAGTTGTGAGTTCGGAGACTGTGACGAAGCGCAATGCTTCACCCGATGCTGCGCTGCGCACCGTTCCTTTGATGGTCACGTCAGTCTGTGCCCAGAATGTTGCGCTGGCGGCAATGATCATCACCAGCAGTTCCAAGAAACGCACTACGTCAGCCAATGATCTCAACGATCTCCTCATGGGCCTGATTCAGGGCTTCCTCGGGAGTGGCTTCACCGAGGAGAACGCGCACCACGCAGCCCTCAAGGACAGCTTCGATGTCAAGCCAGCGTGGGTGTACGGGTGTCATTCGGGCCGACTGAAGCTGACGCGCAAAGACAGCTTTGAGCGGGTCACTTACCAATGCGGG
>JBEIIK010000007.1:0-38010 GCA_040380835.1 Ignavibacteria bacterium
GGCTCTGCTCGACGAGCTAAACGGAAATGCACGCGCAACTCTCACCTCCGAAACGATGATCGTACGATGAACGCCTACGAAACTCTCCTTCTTGACACGGCCTCGCGTGACGAGCGCCTTATAGTGATCACGGCCGAAAACCGCGGACACATGCGCACGGTACCACCGATGCTCGGTGACCGGTTTATCGACGTCGGCATCGCCGAGCAGACGATGATCGGCATGGCGGCTGGAATGGCCGTGCGCGGTCGGGTCGTTGTGACGCATGCATTGGCGGCCTTCATCACGATGAGAGCCTTTGAGTTCATCCGCGATGATGTTGCTATTGCAAATGCACCGGTGATCATGGTGGGTATGGTTCCGGGAATTCTCAGCGATGGCAATGGCCCAACGCACCAGGCCATTGAAGACGTTGCGATCATGCGCGGCCTGCCCAACGTGGGTGTGTTCTGCCCCTGCGACGAACGCGAGTTTGTTGACGGTATGCGTGTGCTACTTGAATCGCGCCGTCCGTGGTATGTGCGCTATCTCAACACCCCGGACCTGCCGGTTGACCGGACCCCATTTGAACCGGGTAAGGCCGTGGCCGTACGCGGTGCAACGCTGCACCGTCCAAACGTAACGATCCTTACTTACGGCTTTATGACGCGTCAGTGCATTGAAGCTGCCGACGAGCTTCGCAAGGACGACATGCACGTGCGTGTTGTGAACATGCGCACGCTCAAACCCACAGACGTGGAGGCCATTCTTGATGCCGCCCGATCAAGTGAGCTCGTCGTTACCGTCGAAGATCATTTTCTCACAGGGGGCCTTGCCAGCATTGTCGCCGAGACACTGATGGCCCATCGCATCACTGCACCCGTGCTCACCATCGGCTTTTCCACCTGGTTCAAGCCCGGACGTCTTAATGACGTGCTTGAGCATGAGCGGCTCAGCGCCCCGGCCCTTGCTCGCAGCATCCGCGAGCGATTTGCCGACATCGTCCATGGAGCTGATCAGCCCCCTTCACCACATCGCGAGGTTACCCATGTATGAACAAACCTATCCGCCGATCCAGCGATCACAGGAGCTCCTACAACGCGCCGAGCGGCTCATCCCTGCGCAGACACAGACTCTTGCCAAGGGTCCGGGTCAGCACGTCCGCGGCGTTGCACCCGTCTATGCACGTCGTGGCAAAGGGGCCTATGTATGGGATGTGGACGACAACCGGTATCTCGACTACGCCATGGCCATCGGACCGCTTATCCTGGGCTATGCCGATGCCGGCGTCAACCGGGCGATCGAGCAGCAGCTGCATGACGGCATCACGTTTTCGCTGATGCATCCGCTCGAGGTCGAAGTGGCCGAGCTGATCCACGGCATCGTCCCCAACGCCGAGCATGTGCGGTTTTCCAAGACCGGCTGCGATGTGACCTCAGCAGCCGTGCGCCTGGCGCGAGCCTATACAGGACGCTCCACGGTGCTCTGCTGCGGGTATCACGGATGGCACGACTGGTATATCGCCACCACGGACAGGGCCATGGGTATCCCGCAGGCCGTGCGTGACCTCACCTATACCTTCAGTTACAACGATATGCAGAGCGTCTATGACGCACTTGATGCTGACACTGCTGCCATCATCCTTGAGCCAATGGTCTTCGACGAGCCACAGGAGAACTTTCTGCAGGAGCTGCGCGAGCTCTGCGACCAGCGTGGCATTGTGCTGATCTTCGACGAGATGTGGACCGGCTTTCGTGTCTCGCCGGGTGGAGCGCAGATGCGCTTCGGTGTTCAGGCAGATCTTGCATGCTTTTCCAAGGCCGTCGCCAGTGGCATGCCATTGTCGGTACTGACGGGCAAGGCCGAGATCATGCGGCTGCTCGAAAAAGATGTGTTCTTCTTTACCACCTTCGGTGGAGAAGCCCTTTCTCTGGCGGCTGCCAAGGCAACCCTGCATCGCCTGCTTGATGGCGAAATCCTGCAGCGGATGGAACTGCTCGGCGATGAACTCCGTGAGGGCATACGCTCGATCCTTCATTCCAATGACATGGGCTACGCCACGGTCAAGGGGCTCGGGGCTCGCACGATGATGGCCTTTTCCGATACATCGCATGATCCGCTGATGATGCGCTCGTTCGTTCAGCAGGAGCTGCTGCGTCACGGCATTCTCTGGAACGGCTTTCATACGCTCAGTGCAGCACATACGCTTGCCGACATCGAGTTCACGCTTGATGTCTATGCTGATGTGCTGCCGATGCTGCATGAGCACATCCGCATGGGAACGCTGCCGCTGGCCTTGCGGGGCCAGTGCGTTGAACCGGTGTTTCGCAAGACGGGTGCGTTTAACACCAAGCCACGTGTTGCTGTGGAGCACAAGTAATGAGTGACGTCTTTTCACTACGCGACCGCGTTGCGGTGGTGACAGGCGCTGCGGGTCTACTCGGACGTCAGCACTGTATCGCTCTGGCGGGTGCCGGAGCTATGGTGGTGGCCTGCGACCTGGATGCCCAAGCGGCACGCGCCGTAGCGCTGGAGCTTGGTGTCGGTCACATGGGCGTTGCACTCGACGTGACCGATGCCGAGGAGCTTATCGATCTGCGTGAAATGATCCTGCAAGAGCATGGGCGCATTGACATCCTGGTCAACAATGCCGCCATGAACGACATGGTCGAAGCGCCACTTTCCGGTGGCGCGTCTTCGGCCTTTGAGAGCTATCCATTGTCGCTCTTCCGCAAGGTGCTTGACGTCAACGTAACCGGGGTCTTTCTCACCAGTCAGATCATCGGCACGCACATGGCAGAGACCGGTCGGGGTTCGATCATCAACATCGCGTCCACCTATGGCGTTGTGGCCCCGGATCAGCGACTCTACCAGCGTCCCGACGGAACACAGTCGTTCTACAAAAGCGCCGCCTATCCGGCTTCGAAGGGGGCTGTCGTGATGCTTACCAAGTTCCTGGCTACCTACTGGGCCGGCTCGGGTGTTCGTGCCAACACGCTCTCTCCGGGCGGTGTGGCCAATGATCAAAATGAACACTTCCAACGGCTCTATGCCGAGCGCACGCCGCTCGGGCGTATGGCTGATCCGTCCGACTACCGCGGCGCTCTTGTCTTTCTGGCAAGCGATGCCTCGGCCTACATGACCGGACATAACCTGCTTGTCGACGGGGGATGGACGGCCTGGTAAAGCCCCTTATCAAGGCCTGCGTCCCCATTCCATCATCGCTATCAAACATGAACCATCAACTTTCAGGGAGCTTCGCATGAACTCATTACCACTGACCACCAGCCCTGCCATCGGGGCAGATCAGCCGGTCTACGTCATCGCCGAGATCGGTATCAATCACAATGGGTCGCTCGACATTGCCCGCGAGATGATCCGCGGTGCGGCACGCGTTGGCGCTTCATGTGTGAAGTTTCAGAAGCGCACTCCTGAACTGTGCGTTCCGCGCGATCAGTGGATGATCGAGCGCGATACGCCATGGGGTCGCATGACCTACATCGACTACCGCTACAAGGTGGAGTTTGACGAGCAGGATTATCGCAGTATCGATGCGCTGTGTCGCGAGCTTGGGATCGACTGGACCGTCTCGTGCTGGGATGAGCAGGCCCTTGCCTTTATGGAGGCCAACTTCGACGTGCCGTTTTACAAGGCTGCGTCGGCATCGCTCACCGATCTGAGATTGCTCAGGGCTATGGTCTCGACCGGCAGACCGCTGATGATCTCCACCGGCATGTCCACCATGGAGGAGATCGATCAGGCCGTTGCCGCGCTCGGTGATGCCCCCGTGCTGATCGCCCATGCAACATCGGCCTATCCATGTGCGAGCGATGAGCTCAATCTGCGGATGATCTCGACGCTTCAGCGTCGCTATCCGAACCGAATCATCGGCTACAGCGGGCACGAGGTGGGCCTGGCCACGACCTATGCCGCCGTTGCGCTTGGGGCGCGGTTCGTTGAGCGTCACATCACGCTTGACCGGGCCATGTGGGGGACTGACCAGGCTGCCAGTGTGGGGATCGCCGGCCTGGAGCGCATGATCCGCGACATACGCGAGATCGAACGCTCACTCGGAGACGGTGTCAAGCGGCTTTATGACAGTGAGCTCGGTGCCCGTGCCAAGCTGCGTCGCATTTCTTCATCCGTCCAGGGGGAAGCCTGAGCAATGGAGCTATCGCTTGCCACGATCTGCACCATGATCGTGATCCTGGCAGGGGGCATGCTGGTCCTGCTTGAGCGGCTTTTCCCGTACACGTCGGGTCAGCCCCTTTTCCGCAGTGGCTTTGTGACCGATCTCGGACTCTATGCCATAGCGCAGAGCTACGTGCTGGGAATTGTGATCTTCGGGTTCATTGACTGGGTTGACCAGCAGAGCGGTTTTAGCCGCCTGATGTTTCTGCGCTCACAGCCAGTGGCTGCGCAGATGGGAGTGTTCCTGCTTGTGCATGACTTTTACATCTACTGGTTTCACCGCTGGCAGCACGCAAGTCCGTTGCTCTGGCGCATCCATGAGGCTCATCACTCAACCACCGATGTAGACTGGCTTAGCGGGTCGCGTTCACATAGTCTTGAGATCCTGGTCAACCAGACTGTGGAGTTCCTGCCCATTGTGCTGCTGGCCTCGCCGGAGGTAGCCATCATGAAGGGGGCTGTTGATGCCGTCTGGGGCATGTACATCCACTCGAATATCGATGTGCGATCAGGACGTCTTCAGCGTGTGATCAACGGTCCGGAAATGCACCGCTGGCACCATGCCGATGATCCCCGGTCTCATAACCGCAACTTCTCGACGAAGCTTGCCATTTGGGATTGGCTGTTTGACACGGCCTACCTTCCTGTAAAGGAGAAGCCTACTCGATACGGACTTCATGATGACTTTCCGACAGGATACTTCCGGCAGCACTTCCATGCATTCCGACGCAGACCTTGATGTTGACGATGACATAATCGTCGATGTCGAGATCACCGAGCGCGAACGCATTGACGCTCACCTTGCCGTCCGGCTTGACGTGGACACTGTCATTATCTCCGACCTGCATCTTGGCTCGGATGTTGCCCGTTCCAAGGCCCTTGTGATGATGCTCAAGACTCACAGTTATAAACGTCTGATCCTCAATGGTGATGTCTTTGACGACCTGAACTTCAAGCGTCTGACCAAGGACGATTGGAAGGTCCTGTCGCTGTTGCGTCGTCTGTCAAATCCGCGTCGGGGCATTGAAGTCGTTTGGGTGATCGGCAATCATGACGGTGGCGTGGCCGAGATCCTGACGCATCTGTTAGGCGTGCCGGTGCACGAAGAGATCGTCTTCACGGTTGCCGGCAAGCGGCATCTGGCCATTCACGGACACCAGTTCGATCGGTGGATCACCAAGCATGTGACCATCACCGCCATCGCCTCATGGTTGTATCTGCTGCTGCAGCGCATTGATCCCCACCACCGCGTCAGCCGCTGGGTCAAGCGTACCAGTAAGAGGTGGCTGCGCCTGAGTGACAAGATCGCCCATGATGCGACTGGACACGGAAGGCGCCAGCATCAGGTTCAATTCGTACATTGCGGCCACACCCACATGCCAGGTATCAAGCAGTATGATGGAATCATATACGTAAACTCAGGCTGCTGGACGGATAAGCCATCAACCTATGTTTCGATCGACCATAACGGAGATGTTCGGATTCACGCGATGTAGGATACACCCAGCTGCGTGATCATGTCACTCAATGCATCAGGATCACACCACACGCCCAATTCTCTTTGACGTCTCACACGTCACCAAATCTTACAGGATGGGTGAGATTGAGGTTGCAGCTCTGAATGATGTCTCACTAAGCATCCGCGAGTCCGAACTTCTTGTCATCCTCGGTGAGTCGGGTAGCGGGAAGTCCACACTGCTGAACATTCTCGGTGGCCTCGATGTGCCCACAGCAGGAACCGTACGCTATCGGGATACGGATCTGACTCATGCCGACGAAGCTGCGCTGACGCGATTCCGTCGTCACTCGGTGGGTTTCGTATTCCAGTTTTACAACATCATTCCCAGTCTCACAGCACTGGAAAACGTGCAACTGGTGACCGACCTCGTCGATGAGCCGATGGATGCCCGCACGGCCCTTGAGCTCGTCGGTCTGGCCGACCGCATGCACCACTTTCCTTCACAGATGTCAGGGGGCGAGCAGCAGCGCGTGGCCATCGCCCGGGCCATTGCCAAACGTCCGGACGTTTTACTCTGCGATGAGCCCACGGGTGCTCTGGACTTCGAGACAGGGATCATCGTGCTGGAGGTGATCGATCTGGTACATCGCGAACTTGACGCCACGGTTGCACTTATCACCCATAATGCCAGCATAGCCGACATGGCCGACCGTGTGTTGCGCATACGCAGTGGAACGATCGTCCAGGAGTATGCTCCACTTCAGCGAAAGCAGCCTGGCGAACTCTCATGGTGATGCCATGTCGATGCTGACCATCAAACTGCTGCGCGAGGTCCGCCACATGCGCGGTCAGATGATCGCCATCATCCTGGTGATCGCCGCCGGCATTGCCAACTACGTTGCGTTTCAGAGCACGCACGCATCGCTCATCCTTTCGCAAAGCTCTTACTATGACGAGACAAACTTCGGCGACATCTGGGTACAGGTCCGCCGTGCTCCCGTGGAGCTTCGCAGGCGCATGGCTGAGATCGGTGGTGTGACCAGTGTCGATCTGCGGGTCATGGCAGGCGTCGTGATCGATATACCGGGACTGATAGAGCCTGCAACGGGCGTGATCACTGGTATCCCGGGCTCAGGTCAGCCCCCTGTCAACCGGCTGAGTTTGCGCTCCGGACGCTGGCTTACTCCTCATTCCGACGACGAGGTGATTGTCTCGTATGCCTTTGCTTCGGCTAACGGATTTCACGAAGGTGACACCATCAATGCTGTTATCAACGGTCGCTGGAAGCCCCTGCGCATCGTCGCCACTGCCCTCTCACCGGAATGGGTACTGGAGCTGGTACCTGGCTCAATGTTAATCGACAACAAGCGCTTTGCCGTGATGTGGATGGAACAGGGGGCTCTGAGCACGCTCTACGATATGTCGGGAGCATGGAACAGCGCGTCGATCGAACTCGCCCCCGGTACGAGCAAGGCCGACGTTATCGACCGGCTTGACGTGCTGCTGCGTCCATTCGGAAGCACCGGTGCAATCCCGCGCGATGATCAGCAGTCGCATAAGTTCCTGAGCGACGAGATCCGGCAGCTATCACTTACGGCGCTCATCGTGCCGGCGATCTTTCTGGGTGTGGCGATCTTTCTGCTGAACATTTCGCTGCTGCGTTTCGTGACCACTCAGCGTTCGACGATCGCCGTTCTGAAGGCCTTTGGGTACGGCAATACTCAGATCTCCCTGCACTACGTCGGCTTTGCCGTTGTAGCCGTAGCCGGTGGTACGGTTCTGGGCCTGGCCGGTGGCATCTTCATCGGCGTCAGGCTCGTCCGGATGTACCTCGATTTTTATCGTCTGCCGGTGCTGGAGTTTGACGTTCCCGTTCTTGTAATCCTCGGTGCCGTTCTGCTGAGTCTGCTGGCGGCATCGCTGGGTGCTGTAGCGGCGGTGCGCGCCATCGTACGCCTGCCACCGGCCGAGGCCATGCGTCCGGAAGCACCGCGGTCGTATCGCGGCGGAATACTTGAGCGCAGTGGCCTTACTCGAAAGTTCAGCCCCCTGATGTCGATGATCGTGCGCAATGTGCTGCGTCGGCCGGTACGTGCAGCAGTAAGCCTGCTGGCCATCGCTATGGCGATGTCGCTTCTTGTGCTTGGACGTTACTTCATGGAGATGTTTGAGACCATCCTTACGGTGCAGTTCCATCGTGTTGCCCGCGAAGATGCCACGGTGATGTTCGTGTCGCCACGCTCGCATCGTGCCGTGCATGACCTGGCGGCTCTGCCGGGAGTAATGTCGGTTGAACCCTTTCGCGCGATCCCGGTGGATGTCATCGTTGGCTCTAAGGTAAAACGCACCGTAATGATGGCGGGTGTCGAAACCCCAGAGTTGCATCGTGTAACGTCGATGATGGGGCATCCGCTACCAGTTCCAAAATACGGTGTGGCCTGTTCGGCTTTTATGGCCAAAGCTATGGGGTTTGGCATTGGTGACACGATCCGGCTGCGACAGATCGACGAGAAACGCCGTTCATTCACGGTGGCCGTTACGTCGCTGATCGACGATATGATGGGCGTGCAGGTCTATGTCTCGCCCGGAGCGCTGCGCGAACTGCTGCGCGAGCAGGGCAGCATCAGTGGTGCATATCTGCAGATCGATCCGGCACACGTCGGGGAGTTCTACCGTGCCATCAAGATGCTCCCGACGATGTCCGGCGTTGTTATGCGCGAGCGTGCAATGCGTAGCTTCGACGAGAGCTACATGCAGTTCATGGACATTTCGAACTATTACATCGTGTTCTTTGCCTCGCTCATCGCCTTCGGTGTGGTCTTCAACAATGCACGCATTGCACTTGGTGAGCGGAGCAATGAGTTGGCAAGCCTGCGAGTGCTCGGTTTCTCCAATCGTGACGTTACGATCCTGCTTCTCGGAGAGCAGTTCGTTATCACGCTCGTTGCTCTGCCCGTCGGTATGGTTGGGGGCATCTTATGGTCGATGTGGATGCCCTCTCTTATCGCTACTGACCTGTTTCGGTTTCCCTTTGCCATCAGTCTGCGCAACCTTGGTATCAGCGCAGCGATGATCCTCGCCGTTGCCGTGCTAACAGGTGTGTTCATCCGTCGGCAAATTGGACGTCTCGACATAATCGCTGTTCTCAAATCCCGCGAGTGACTATGAAGTTTCGACGACCTCGCTATCTGGGCTGGATACTTACGGCCGTAATCGTCACAGGAGCGATCATCTTTGCACTGCTACCCCGTCCGGTGGCCGTCGAACAGGTCACTGTCCAGCGTCAGCGTGTTGAGACCACTGTCGAGGCCGATGCTATCGTTCGGGCGCGTGACCGTTTCGTTGTTGCGATGCCGGCCACCGGCGTGCTTGAACGACTCCGGGTCGAACCTGGTGACAGTGTGTTCGCCGGCCAGATCATCGGCACCATCATCCCTCCCGAGCTGGATGCCCGCCAGCGCTCAGAGGCGCGTGCCCGTGTAGGCTCGATCAATGCCGCTTCGGCGGAGATCCTTCAGCGTCTAGCGTCTCTAAGCCCCCTGATCGAGCAGGCCAGACGCAGAACCGATCGGCTTGATCGGCTCGAACAATCTGGAGCCGTCTCGCGCGAGCAGTCCGAGAATGCACGAGACGCCTACGAGCAGCTACGACGCGAAGCTGATGCCCTGCGCGAGCGCATGCGCTCTACGGAGTTTGAAGCTAAAGCTGTGCAGGCCGTTCTGGCTGGTCGGCCGGGTCAGCGCGTGCCCGTACTAGCACCTGCCAGTGGTGTGGTACTTCGATGTTTCGAGCGGTCCGAGCGGACTGTCCTTGCCGGTACGCCGATCGTGGAGATCGGTGATACGTCTCGGGCTGAGGTGGTGATCGACGTTCTGAGCGTCGATGCCGTCAGGATCCGGCCCGGCATGAGCGTTACCCTCGACGGGTGGGGAGGGGGCGAATCGGTGAGAGCGACCGTACGGCGCGTTGAGCCTGCGGCTAGCACGCGAGTGAGTTCGCTCGGCATCGAGGAGCAGCGCGTCAATGTCATTGCCGATGTTACGGATAGGCCGGCCCGGCTCGGCGATGGTTACCGCGTCGAGGCATGCATCATTGTAGAGCGGTTCGACAATGCGCTCTGCATCCCTCTCGGGGCGCTGCTTCGCCAGACCGATCAGTGGTACGTTCTGGTGGTCGATGATGGCATCATCCGCCGACGCCATGTGACGCTCGGCGCACGCAGTGCGCTGATGACCGTCGTGTTGTCTGGTTTGAGTGAAGGAGACCGCATTGTGCAGCACCCCTCCGAGAGTCTTCGCGAAGGGGAACGCGTTGAGTGAGCGATGCCTTAGGCCGGATAGGTGGTTGCGCCGCTCACCCCGTGACAGGCCTTGAACTTCATTCCTGATCCGCACGGACATGGTTCATTACGTCCAACCTTACGTCCAATGTTGCGAATGGTGTTGTCCGACGGTGACGACTCGGCATTCGGGTCCGCCCCCAGGGTCGATGTTGATGCAGCGCTCGGATGCGAAAACCGCAGCTGACGCGTCGGTGTGGATGTCGTAACCGATGGTACGGCCGCAGCCGCCTGACGTGAAGGGGCTTGCCGTTCCGTGCGCTCGGCAAACTGCGGGAAGTACTTAAAGGCGAACGACACCGTGGCCTCGTTGATCTGCGTCAGCAGTTCGAGGAAGACGCGGTAGGCTTCCTGCTTGTACTCCAGGATCGGATCCTTCTGGCCATAGGCCCGCAGATAGATGCCCTCCTTGAGATCGTCCATCACGCGAAGGTGCTCGCGCCATTCGTCGTCCACGGCGCGCAGTGCTGCCACACGCTCGAGCTGTGACATGAAGTCATGTCCGAGCATTGACTCCTTGCGGTCATAAAACTCAACAGCGGCTTCCATCACGCGCTCCATGACCTGTTCTTTGCTGTCGGACGCAAAGCTCGGTGCCGAGACGCTCGGTTCGCAGAGCATCTTGGCGCGGATCGTGTTCATGAACGCATCATGATCACCCGATGGGTGGTACTCGTCATACCACTGTTCGCAGAGTTCGGATGTATACTCGAGGATCTCGCTGCGCAGTCGCTCACCCATGAGAGCGTGACGTCGGCGGTCGTAGATGACCTCGCGTTGCTGGTTCATCACGTTGTCGTACTCGAGCAGACGCTTGCGGATGCCGAAGTTGTTGCCTTCGACCTTCTTCTGGGCATTCTCCACGGCCTTGGTTACGATGCCGCTTTGGATCGGTTCGCCCTCTGGAACCTTCATGCGTTGCATGGCGGCGGCGATACGCTCGCCGCCGAAGAGACGCATCAGGTCATCTTCGAGCGAGATGAAGAACTGTGATGATCCCGGATCACCCTGACGTCCGGCTCGACCTCGAAGCTGACGGTCAATGCGACGTGCTTCGTGACGTTCCGTGCCGATAATGGCAAGGCCACCTTTCTCTTTCACGTCGATGTCGAGCTTGATGTCTGTACCCCGACCAGCCATATTGGTGGCGATCATCACCGCCCCCTTCTTGCCGGCGTTGGCAACAATCTCGGCCTCGCGCTGGTGCTGCTTGGCGTTGAGAACGTTGTGAGGCACGTTGGCCCGCTTGAGCATCTTGCTTAGAAGCTCGGAAACCTCCACGCTGGTTGTTCCGACCAGGACGGCGCGTCCGGCCTTAAGCTCAGCCTGCACCGCCTCGACCACGGCGTTGTATTTCTCGCGCTTGGTTCGATAGATGAAATCATCAAGGTCCTTGCGCTGCACTGCACGGTTGGTTGGGATGGCCACAACGTCGAGGGTATAGATCTGCCAGAACTCGGCTGCCTCTGTTTCGGCCGTACCGGTCATGCCTGCAAGCTTGTGATACAGGCGGAAGTAGTTCTGCAGAGTAACGGTAGCAAATGTCTGCGTGTCCTGTTCGACGAACACGCCTTCCTTTGCTTCGATGGCCTGGTGTAGTCCGTCCGAGTAGCGACGTCCTTCCAGGATACGGCCCGTGAACTCGTCAACGATCTTGATCTTTCCGTCCTGCACGACGTATTCGTCATCACGGACGTAGAGCGTGTAGGCACGTAGCAGCTGGTTGACGATGTGGATGCGATCCGAACGGTCCGAGAACACGCGCATGAGTTCGTCGCGACGAAGCGTCTTGTCTTCGGCAGAGATTGACGCATCTCCTTCAAGGGCGCTCATCTGAGCGGCAATGTCAGGGATAACGAACATCTCTGGGTCTTCCTGTGAAGACGTCAGCAGTTCTCGCCCCTTTTCTGAAATGTCGATCTGGTGATTCTTTTCATCGACCGTGAAGTAGAGCTCCTGATCGATGATGTTCATGCGCTGACCCTGATCGCGCAGATAGTCGAGTTCGGTGTCGCGCAGCAACTTCATCGCATCCGGCTCCTGTAGCATCTTCAGAAGCTTGCTCTGCTTGGGCATGCCGCGGTTGGCTCGCAGAAGGTTCACACCAGCATTGATGCGGTCTTCTTTATAACCGGTGGCCAGAAGCTTTTCGGCCTCTGCGACAATGCTGTTGACGAAGCGAGCCTGTGCATCGACGAGGCGCTGCACACGGGGCTTCATTTCGACGAAGGCTGTTTCGGTGCTGCCGGCTGTGACCGGACCCGAGATGATAAGGGGCGTACGGGCCTCATCGATCAGGACTGAATCGACCTCGTCAACGATGGCAAACCAGTGTCCGCGCTGGACCATGTCCTTTGGATCGGTGACCATGTTGTCGCGCAGATAGTCGAATCCGAACTCGTTGTTTGTTCCCCAGGTAATATCCGAACCGTACTGAACCTTGCGATCGTCCGGCCGCATATCCGACTGGATGCATCCTGTGCTGATTCCTAGGAAGTCGAAGATCGGACGCATCCACTCACGGTCGCGTCGTGCAAGGTAGTCGTTGACCGTGACCAGGTGCACTCCACGCCCGGCCAGTGCATTGAGGTAGAGTGGCAGCGTCGAGACCAGCGTCTTGCCCTCGCCCGTACCCATTTCAGCGATCTTACCCTGGTGCAATACGATGCCGCCGATGAGCTGCACGTCATACGGAACCATGTCCCACGTCTGCTCATTGCCAACCACGAGATAATTGTGACCGACCAGGCGACGGCAGGCCTCTTTGACAACAGCGAAGGCCTCCGGCAGAATGTCGTTCAGGGCCTGCTGCGTTGATTCGAACTGTTCGCGTTCGTTGCTGCTTAGACGTGCATATAGGTCGGAACGTTCAGCATGTTCCATGGCCATGTCAGTGCGCAGACGCTCACGAATCTCTCCAGCTTCAGTCTTGAGGTCAGCCACGGCCGCGCTGATGCGAGCACGGAACTCCTCAGTGCGCGCGCGTAAGTCCTGATCTGAGAGTGAGAAAAGTCCGGCGAAGTGGCCATTGATACGGTCGACGATCGGCCGCAGTTCTTTAACGTCCTTTTCGTGTTTGGAACCGCCGATGAGCGACTGCAGAAATTTGAGCATGACGTGACAGCTATTGGTGACAGGATGGGCCAATGACGTACGAGGCAGTTCCCTCGTGCCGGCATATTCCGGCGAAGGGGCAAAATTACTGGTTATTTTTGAGGCCCGACGAAGGGAATTCACATCAGCGAGAACTTGTGCCCCATGGAACCCGATCTGTACCTTTACACACCCGACAACTTGCTGACGCAGGCCGCATCGGCTCAGGAACATCTCGGCTACAAGATCGTCACGTTCTACGTCGATGAATCCGGAGTTTTGTCGAAGATGCCTACGGGCCACACGGCTACGTTCTATCTGTCGCCCTCAGGTGGCACTCTGCGTGATGGTAATCTGAACATCGTGCTCTACAGCGCCAAGTTCGACCTGTACAAGGGCTTCGGCCGAGCCTGATGATCTACCTCGACAACAGCGCCACCACTCGTCTCGATCAGCAGGTCCTGGAGTCCATGATGCCATGGCTGACCGACCAGTATGGTAACGCTTCGAGTATCTATGGACTTGGACGCAAGGCTCGGGTGGCTGTCGAATCTGCCCGTACCACGCTTGCCTCGGCTCTGAATGCTCATCCTGCGGAGATCATCTTCACCAGTGGTGGAACTGAATCGAACAACTCGATCATCAAGAGTGTGCTTCACGAATCGGCATTGGCCTCGCAGCTTGCCGTATCCGCTACCGAGCATCACGCCGTGCTACATCCTGCTGAGGCTGAGCAGTCCACCGGACGTGCGGTAGAGATCATTCCGGTTGATCGCCATGGACGGGTGTGTTCGGATTCGCTCAGCTGTTTTGATTCGCCGAGTGTCCTTGTCAGCGTTATGCATGCCAACAACGAAACTGGTGTCATTCAGCCCCTTGCCGAGATACGAACGGCAGTTCCGAATGCTCTGCTCCACAGCGATGCTGTACAGTCTTTCGGAAAGATTCCCGTGGATGTGCAGGACCTTGGAGTAGATTTCCTCTCGCTTTCGGCCCACAAGATCCATGGTCCAAAAGGTGTTGGTGCCATGTTCATCCGCAAGGGTCTCGACTTCAAGTCCCATCAGCAAGGGGGCGGTCAGGAACGCAACCGTCGTGCGGGCACTGAGCCGGTTGCTCTGATCGTTGGTTTTGCCACGGCAGTCACGAGAGCCATGGACGAGATTGAACAGCGTACCCGGCATATGACATCGTTGATCGCCACGGCACGTGAGCTCATCCAACGTGATATATCAGACGTACGTTTCAACAGTCCCGAGCATGGGACCCTGCCCAACATTCTCAACGTTTCCTTTATCGATGCCGAGCGTCTGGATGGTGAGGCGATCATTCAGTCGATGGATATTGCCGGTGTTGCCGTCTCGAATGGAAGCGCATGCGTCTCCGGGAGTCAGCAACCCTCACATGTTCTGCTGGCCATGGGACGTTCGGCGGCAGAGTCAAGAGCCGCGGTTCGTCTTTCGGTGAGTATGCATACGACGCATCAGGAGATTGTCGGTGCCTGTGCAATACTTGCCGGGATTGTTCGTAACATGCGTGGTATAACACACAAATAACTGACAACCTTTTCACTACTACGAAAGATCGCTCCCAATGCGAACAGCACTCATGAACCTGGCGGCCTATGTTGCCGTCGTGACAATTTCAACGGCAACGTCCATCCCCGGAGCAGCCGGTGGCGCAAAGAGGTACGCCCTCAACAATGCGGTCGGGAAGAACGCCATCGAGTTCATCTCTGATGCCCCGATGGAAAAGATCACCGGCACCTCTGACGGAGTTGACGGATCGTTTACGCTGGATGCCGCAAACCTCGAAGCGACGTCGGGAAACATCACGGTGAAGGTGTTGACGATGAAGACCGCCAATAGCAAGCGGGATGAGCATATGTATGATGCGATGTGGCTGGATGCGAGCAAGTATCCGACCATCAGCTTCGACGTCAAGTCACTCAAGGACGTCAAGGTTGCCACTAAGGATGGTCGAAGTGTCGTGACGGCCACTGCCGTTGGTACGTTTACATGTCATGGCGTGACAAAGGCCAGCTCTGCAAGCATCACAATCACCTACCTGCCGGAATCTGCCGAGACCAAGAAGCGGGCATCGGGCAATCTTGCCATGATCGAAGCAAGCTTCACGGTTGGACTGGCTGATCACAACATCACGGGCAAGGCCGGTGTTGTAGGCAAGAGTGTCGGAGAGACGATCGCCGTTACGGCCAAGCTCTTCTCAAACTCCTAATTCAAATCTCGCTGGAAACCATTTTGCACGGGCCAACGATATTGCGTTGGCCCGCGCTATTTTGGGCCCATTCTGTTGTAACTGAAGGAAGAAACGTCATGCAAAATTCATCTTCGGCATTTCGGATGGTTGCGATGATAGTCGTAACCATCATGCTCATCCCGTCGTTAGCCCGAGCGAACAGTAACGGCAGGTCCGGCGGATATATCGTCGGATGTGGTGGCTGTCACGGCGGGGCCTCGGCCAACACCAATGTTCAGCTTGAGGGTCCAAGGACGGTCAAAGCCGGGTCGTTGAATGCCTTTACGTTCGTCGTCAACCATGGTCAGCACAGAAATGCCGGATTCAACCTTGCATTCCGAGATGGAACCGGCAATGTGGGTGTCTTTACAGCTGGACCAAATACGCAGATTCGCAATGGCGAGCTCACGCACACCCAGACGACAGCTTTTGGTGGCAATGGAGCCCGATTTGGCTTTCAGTGGACAGCACCAGCGGCACACGGTGTCTATAACTTCGCTGGTGTTGGAAATGCGGTGAACAATGATGGTAACGACTCCGATGCCGATGATTGGGCATTGACTGGAAACATCAACATCACTGTTACAGGAGCAAATTTTACCAAGCCCCTTGCAGGAGCATCCTTCTGCACTGGTACACGTATGGACATTGAGTGGAAGCAGACCGGACTTGGTATGGTTCGAATTGAAATGTCACGAGATAACTTCCAGACCGCGGAGGTGATCAACACGATAGCAGCCTCAGGGCTTTCAACCGTGTATGACATCCCGGCATCACTGCCAGCGGGAAATTATATCATTCGGATGGTTGATGCCACCACGCAGGAGGAGATAACCCGCACGACCGCCATCACCATACAGGCCGGACCGAACATCACGCTGCAGCCGCAGCCTACGTTTGTCTGCGCCGGTAAGCCGCTCACTCTGACGGTCTCCTCGACAGGTTCGAACATTCAGTATCGCTGGCGTCGCAACGGTGTGGACATACCCGGTGGGACAAATCCCGTGCTGACGATCAACCAGGTGACGCAGGCAGATGCAGGACTCTATCAATGCGTGATCTTCGCCTGTTCGACAAACGTTAGTTCCAATGAGGTACAGGTCACGATCGGAGAGCGCCCGCTGATCACGCGTCAGCCTCTGCCACTGGCCATCTGCGATGGTGACAGTGCGTCATTTTCGGTCGTCGCCACTGGAACGGACCTTCGATATCAGTGGCTCAAAAATGGATCACCGATGCCTGATGATACGCTTTCGGTGTTGAAGTTTTCCCGTGCGACCTTGTTTGACGAAGCCGCCTACAGCTGTCGTGTAGAAGGACCCTGTGCTCCAAGCGTCACATCGACCGAGGTCAAACTGGACGTAACTGAACTTCCGCAGATTCGCACTCAACCGGTTGACCGCTCTCTGCGCGTAGGTGACACGCTCGTTCTGAGTGTTGAAGCCAGCGGTGAAGCACTCGTCTTCCAGTGGTACCGTGATGGCATTGTTTTGCCCTCGGCGAAGGATCGCATCCTTCGTATCGCTGGAGTAACCAAGGCTGATAGCGGTGTATACCGCTGCATGGTCTTTAATAAATGTGATACTGTTGACTCCAAGACATGCATGGTGCGCATTACGGCCGTTGCCGGACCGGGCCGACTTACGCTAACGAGTGCATCTCTTGCGCTGTCTCCAGCCGTTGCATGTCTGACTGGTGACACGACTCTTACTGGGTTGCTCCTCAATGATGGTGGATCTCCCCTGACTGTTACGTCGTTCTCAGCTGAGCCTATCGCCAAGATCGAGGTTGTGAACCTGACAGCCCCTTTCACCCTGGCTGTCAACGAACGTCGTGACCTGGAGCTGAAGATCACGCCGAAAGATCCGGGGCCATTCACCGGAAAGATCACTTTCTTTGCCAACATCGGAAGTCAGACGCTGAACATTGCAGGGGAGGGAACGCCGTCTCTGCGTTTCAAATTTGACACCCTCACGTTCGCAAATGGCAAGATTGGTGAGCGTCTATGTAATACGTCGATCGTCATGCCGTGCGACGCAACACGCATTACCGCTGTCCGCATGACCGGTTCGGCTTCCATGACATGGAGTCTTTCGCCTTTCCCTGATACGCCGATCGATCTGAAAAAGGGCGATGTCTTCTCGCTGTGCATCGAAACAACTCAGGAATCGGGAGACGAAGCCCTTGTGAGTTTAAGCACGGACTATGGAATCGTCACCTTTGTTGTCGTGCGCAGAAACATCACCAGTGTGGACGCAGACGATGATGATTCACGATTGGCGGCTGTCCGTGTTTATCCCAATCCTGCGAGCAACGATGTGCGCGTCAGGGGGCTTGATGACGAGGAACTGACGGTGTCGGTCTTCACTACTGCCGGCGAGCGCGTCGGGCAGATTCAGGGCAGCGGCGAGCTTCGCTGGGACCGTCGTGATCTGCGCGGCAGCGTTTTGCCGGGGGGACTCTACGTTCTGTCGATTGATGGGGCTCGCAGTGGCAGGACGATCCGGAAGCTCATCCTGTACTGAGTTCGTTCTCGAACAACCACATAAGAACAACGCCGCACCGGACAGAGTCCGGTGCGGCGTCTGCATTTGCGCTTCGTGCAGTACTGTGCTTATGGGAAGATTCCAAGTGACATGTACGACGTTGCGATCTTGTCGATCGAGCTTACGAAGGCAGCCGTGCGCATGTCCTTAACCTTCGGATTGCCGAAGTAGATCTCGCCGATGGTATGATACGAACTGATCATCGTGTCCTCGAGACCCGAGTTCACGAGATCTTCTTCGTCGGCCCCGCGGGCGATGACCTGCCGCTCGGCAAGAGTCAGGCTCTTGCCAGTCAGGCGCTCGACGGTGTCGACAATGCGAAGATTCGAACCCTCCTCGAAGCGCTTATCCATGCGGCCGAAGCGCACGTGTGACAGGTTCTTGAGCCATTCAAAGTACGAAACCACCACTCCCCCTGCATTGACGAACATGTCTGGCATGACCAGGATGCCCTTCTTGAGCAGGATCGGTTCGGCTTCTGAAGTGATCGGACCGTTGGCACCTTCGGCAATGATCTTTGCTTTGATCTTGGAGGCATTGCCCTTATGGATCTGCGACTCAAGAGCAGCTGGTACGAGGATGTCGCATTCGTACTCAAGAACGCTATTGCCTTCCTTGATCGTCTTCGCACCGGCAAAGCCGGTGATAGACCCCTTAGCCTGACGATGCGCCTGCAGGGCGTTGATATCGATGCCTTTAGGATTGACCACGGCACCGTCCCATTCGATCACTCCCACAACCGTGGCACCGGCCTCATACAGGAATTTTGCAGCATAGTAGCCCACGTTGCCGAAGCCCTGAACGATCACGCGCTTGTCGGAAAGCCCCGTGGTCATTTTCATCTTCTTCATGAGCTTCGGGTCGTTGACGGCTTCGCGAACGGCGAAGAACAGACCACGACCGGTTGCGGCTGTACGGCCCCGCACACCACCCTGACCAACCGGCTTCCCGGTCACGCAACCAAGGGCATTGATGTCATCCTGCACCATGGCCTGGTAGGTATCGGCGATCCATGCCATTTCGCGTGGACCCGTTCCGTAGTCCGGAGCCGGCACGTCAACGGAAGCGCCGATGAAATTCTTCTTGATCAATTCAACCGTGTAGCGGCGTGTGATGCGCTCGAGCTCTTCCTCGGTGTACTGCTTCGGGTCGATACGGATACCGCCCTTGCCACCGCCGAACGGAACATCCACCACGGCGCACTTATACGTCATAAGGGCTGCCAGTGCCTGAACTTCGTCCTGGTCCACCGTCATGGCATAACGGATGCCGCCCTTGGTGGGCAGCTTGTGATGGCTATGCTCGGCACGCCATGCCTGGATCACCTGGATGCCGCCCTTGATGCGGACAGGGAATTGCATGTAATAGACCGAGTTGCAGACGCGTATCTGCTCAAGGAGCCCCTTCGGGACGTCCATGATCGCTGCGGCCTTATCGAAATAGGCATTGACCGATTCGAGGAATGGGTTATGCCCGGGGAAGTGGGAGGCCAGGGCCGATCCCTTTTTTGCTGATGAAGCCATACGACGGCGTTGGTGGTGGAACAAACGATGGTGAATTACAAGTTACCTCTCAGGGCCTGCTCACGCTCGATAGATTCGAACAGGGCCTTGAAATTTCCTTTTCCAAAGGAGCGAGCGCCACGGCGCTGAATGATCTCGAAGAACAATGTCGGACGGTCTTCGACGGGCTTGGTGAAGATCTGCAAGAGATATCCCTCGTCATCGCGATCTACCAGAATGTTGAGGTCACGCAGGTCATTGATGTTCTCGTCAATGCTGCCAACGCGCTCGATCAGGTCGTCATAGTAGGTGTTGGGAACGTTCAGAAACTGAACGCCTCTGCGGCGCAGTTCGCCAACCGTATGCAGGATGTCGTTTGTTGCCACAGCGATGTGCTGAACCCCAGCCCCGTGATAAAAATCGAGATACTCCTCGATTTGACTCTTCTTCTTGCCCTGGGCCGGCTCGTTGATCGGGAACTTGACATATCCGGAGCCGTTGGAGACAACCTTTGACATCAGAGCCGAATACTCGGTGGAGATGTCGCTGTCGTCGAACGTGATGAGTAGCTTAAATCCGAGCACGTCCTCATAGAACTTCACCCAAGAGTTCATCTGTCCCAGCTCGACATTGCCGACACAGTGATCGACATACATCAGGCCAACCGGTTCGGTCTTGTAACCGTCGTCAATGGCCTTGTATCCGGGCAGGAACGCACCGGTGTAGTTCTTTCGCTCGACGAACGTGTGGATAGTGTCGCCATATGTTTTGATCGATGCAACCACGACCTGGCCGTGCTCGTCCGTCAGAACCGTTGGTTCCTGAACGCTCACGGCACCACGCGATGTGGTTGCCTGCCATGATGCCCGCGCATCATCGACCCATAGGGCCAGAACCTTTACACCATCACCATGCTTGGAGATATGCTCAGTGATCGGGCCGTCGGGGTGCATGGGTGTGGTAAGCACCAGACGGAATTTGTCCTGCTGAAGGACGTACGATGCACGGTCGCGTACGCCGGTTTCTGGTCCGGAGTAGGCCACAAGCTGGAAACCGAATGCCGTCCGGTAGAAGTATGATGACTGCTTAGCGTTGCCGCAGTATATCTCGATGTGATCGGTGCCGTTTAGCGGCAAAAAATCTTCCGATGCGTTCATGGTCAGACAACGGGTAAGTGGTGATTGGATGTTCGAAGAGGCGATTCTTCTGATGCGATCTGCAGAAGAAGTGTTGAAAGAGCCCGCGCTTGTTCGATCGTGCCCGTGCTGATGCGCACGCACGTCGGGAGTCCGAAGCCGGCAAGGGGACGACTGATAAAGCCCCCTTCGAGAAGGCGACGGTGGAAGCCGGTAGCGGCATCGGGCAAGCCAAGGTCGATCATGACAAAGTTGGCACTGCTCGTGGTGGCGTTGAATCCGGCATCGCGGGCAGCCGTGGTCATCATCGAAAGGCACTCGGCGTTAAGCTCAACAGTCCGCCGTACGAAGTCCTGATCGTCGATGGCCGCGATGGCGGCATCACAGCCAACACCGTTTGGATCGAACGGGAGCTTGGTACGAGTGAGCCACTGGATCACATCGGGATGCCCAACGGCATAGCCGACGCGCAGAGCGGCAAGGCCGTAGGCCTTTGAGAATGTTCGCAGTCGCACCACGTTGGTGCGGGAAACGTCGGCGTCAGTTGGACAGGCTTCCGGGTGAAGGTGGCGGGCATACTCGATGTAGGCCTCGTCAAGTACCACCAGCACATGTGCTGGCACACGGTCGAGAAACCCCGTCAGGTGGTCGCGTTCGATGAACGATCCGGTCGGATTGTTCGGATTGGCGATGTAGATGACCTTTGTCGTTTCGTCGATCGCCGATTCAAGAGCCTCGAGGTCAAACCCCCACTGCGGAGTCATTGGCACGAGACGATAGTGGCGGTCAGCGGAGGCAACCGCAAGACGGAAACTCACAAACGTCCCCTCGCTGCTCAGTGCGGTCTGTCCCGGCAGCAGAAAAGCACGCATGATCTGTGGGATGATCGAGTCACTGCCGTTGTTGACGCTCACCGATTCAAGACTCACGCCATGGAACTCGGCAAGCCGCAATCGAAGGGAAAGGCCGCCATCGTTGTATCGGTTGACGTGCACCATGGCCTGCACTGCCGCGGAACTGGCGGCGGGGGAGCAGCCGAGCGGGTTTTCGTTTGATGCCAGTTTTTCGACACGTTCCAGTCCGAACTGTGCCCGTATCTGCTCGGGCGTTGCGCCCGGAACATAGGTCTGAATGTTCTGCAGATGAGGATTGGCCGTAATCATGGGCTACAAAACTACGAACCATGCCCCTATCTTCGCGGTCGCAACAGCCGAATGAACTCCGTGCCAGAAACAGAAAAATCGCGTATCGTCATCATCTTTACCGGCGGAACCATCGCCTCTACACTCGATGTGGAATGGGGCGGGGTGGTACCTAGTATGTCCGGTGGAGAGATCCTGTCACGCATACCGGGCATACGCACGGTAGCGGACATCTCCGTTCACGAGTACGGGACATTTCCCGGGCCCCATATCACCACGGAGCGCATGCTTGAGCTCTCACGGATCGTTGCCGACTACGTGACTGACGAGGCCGTGGACGGTGTTGTGCTGACCCATGGAACGGATACTCTGGAGGAGACGGCTTACTTCCTGGATTGCTCGGTGCAGACCGATAAGCCGATCATCGTCATCGGTGCCATGCGCAATAGCAGCGAGCCCGACTGGGACGGTCCGCGGAATCTGCGTGATGCCGTTACGGTGGCCGCCAGCACTGCCGCTCGTGGCCTGGGCGTTCTGGTGTGTCTCGGAGGGTTTCTTACGGCCGCCTCGGAGACGTCCAAGACCGATACGCAGGAGCTCTCAACGTTTGCAAGTTTCGATTTCGGTCCGGTCGGACGTATCTCCAACGGGGTAGTGTTCATCCACCGGGCCCCTTTCCATCGTGAGACCTACGCCGTGAGATCGCTACCGACCTTTGTGCCACTGCTGAAGTCCTTTGCAGGGATGGATTCTACGTTGATTGACCTTGTCCGCAGTCGTGATGTGGCCGGTATGGTCATCGAGGCATTTGGTGTAGGCAACGTCACGCCCGCCGTGTTTTACGCTCTCAAGGAAGCCGTGAGTGACGGAATCCCTGTGGTACTGGTATCGCGCTGCCCCGTGGGACGTGTCGAGCATATCTATGCCTACGAGGGGGCCGGACGTCATCTGCATGAGGCCGGCGTGATCTTTGCCGACTATCTCAACGGCCAGAAGGCCCGCATCAAGCTTCTCTGCGCACTCGGCGCCGGGCTTACGCACGAACAGATCAAGCACTCTTTCGAATGGGCTGATGCCACAGGGGGCCCTGCATGAGATCCACCGTTGCAATCATTGACCTCGATGCTCTGGAGTGGAATCTGGGGCGTGTGCGATCGCGTGCTGAAGGTCGGGCGGTACTTGGCATGGTCAAGGCCAACGCCTACGGTCACGGTATGACGCCGATCGCGCGGGCTCTTGTGCAGTTAGGCATCGATGTGCTTGGCGTGGCCTTCGTCGACGAGGCGGTGGCTCTTCGACTGAGTGGGATCACATGTCCTATTCTGGTTCTTACGCCCGTCGAGAGCCATGATGTTGATTCCGTAGTGGAGTATGATCTGATCACCGTGGCCTGTGATGTCGAGCAGATCCGTGCCCTTTCGGACTGTGCGCTGGCGCATTCACGGCAGTCCTCGGTACACTTGTACCTCGATACCGGCATGCTACGTGAAGGCTTTCGACCGCACGATGCCATTGAGGCATCGCGAGCGATTCGCTCATTGCCGGGGGTGACGCTTGACGGGCTGTGTACGCACTTTGCGACCTCGGACGAGTCGGGCAGTGCCTTTATGCATGAGCAGTTATCCACCTTCGAAGAAACGCACCAAAAACTCGTCGACGACGGGTGTAGCTTCGCGTGGGTGCATGCGGCCAATACCGGCGCGCTGTGGCAATCGTCGGAATCCCATTTCACGCTGGTCCGGCCGGGCATTTCCATTTACGGCTATGCGCACGCGACCGATGACGAGATGACGCTTCGTCCGGTCATGTCGGTCCGTTCCAGGGTCGTGTCAAAACGTCGGGCCTGGCCCGGCGAAACAGTCAGCTACGGACGTCGGTACATGGTAACCGGGCAGACAACGATCGTCACCGTGCCGATTGGCTACGGTGACGGGTACCTGCGGAGTCTTACCGGACATGCCGAGTGTCTGATAGGGGGCCGGCGGTGCCGGGTCGTTGGCAGCATCTGCATGGACGAGCTTATGGTGGATGTTGGCGATGCCGATGTGGCGATCGGTGACGAGGTTGTGATGCTGGGTCGACAGGACCGTTCTGTCGCCCATGTTGAGAGTGTTGATGCCGTTGAGCTGGCCGCATGGGCCGGCACCATTCCGTATGAGATCACTACGGCCGTCTCCGGCCGGGTGCCAAGACAGTATGTTGGACGACTGGCCCGCGTTGCCGAGGGCCATGATTTGGAGAATCAGTAACCGGATGTACAGCGTTCGTCTGCAGAATTTCGAAGGTCCGCTTGACCTTCTGCTCTTCTTCATCAAGAGGGACGAGCTGGATATCTATGACATACCGATCGCTTCGATCACGCAGGAGTTTCTTGACTACGTCAAAGTGCTCGAGTTTCTTGATCTTGAGCTTGCCGGCGAATTCGTCGTCATGGCGTCAATGCTGGTGCAGATCAAGGCGCAGATGCTTCTGCCCCGAGAGGAGTCTTCTGCTTCTGCACCAGGCGAGATAGATGAATCGGATCCCCGGGCGGAGCTGGTAAAGCGATTGCTGGAGTACAAGCGCTACCGCGAAGCATCTGACTCGCTGATGCTCTCGTCCGAGAATCAGAAGTACGTTCTCTACCGTCAACTCTTCGAGGCCGAGGAGATCCACGCAGCGGAGTCCGGAGCGTATCGCAATGCAACGTTGTTCGACCTGCTCAAGGCGCTCAAGCGTGCAATCGACAAAGCCCCCGAACAGGCCGATCCGCACATCGTTGCACAGTACCCGATCTCGGTTGAAGAAAAGTCCGAAGAGATCATGCATGTGCTGAAATCATCTTCATCGGCCTCGCTGTTTTCAATCGTTGCCGGACTGTCAAGGCTGCACATTGTTGTGACGTTTCTTGCTCTTCTAGAGCTGGCCAAGAATCAGCGCATCATCATTCGGCAGGACGTGCGACACGACGACATCATTATTGCAGAACGACCTACTGTTGTGGCCGGCGAGTCGCAGGCCGAAGCAGCAGAAGACACACCTGAAGGAAGTCAAGAATGACAGAACTTGAACAACAGTCGCTGCAGCGCGATATGCAGACGCGCGAGCTGCCGTACTTCTTTACGCTTGATCGTCAAGATCAGTGCAGTGCTCTGGAAGCTCTCATTTTTGCCAGCGAGGAGCCCCTTACCGCCCGCATGCTTCATCGCATTCTAGTGCTTGAGGATCCTTCGCACCAGTCGCCCGGACAGCAGGCCTTGCCGCTCGAAGGGGAGTCGCCGACACCTGCCGTCGAGGCCGTCGTTCCATCATTCGATGTGCCCAAGGGATACTTCGACGAACTGGTTGAAGAGATCAATGCCAATCTGGAACGCGTTGTGCGTCCGTACCGGATCGTCAAGATCGCCGGGGGCTTTCAGTTTGCCACCACGCCGCAGCACGGCATGCTGGTGCAGCGTCTTCTCAAGGCAAAGAACCGTAAGCGACTGACGCAGGCTGCGCTCGAGACCATTGCCATTGTTGCCTACCGTCAGCCGATCACCAAGGGAGAGATTGACGCCATCCGTGGCGTCAATTCAAGCGAGGTGGTTAACTCGCTGGTCGAAAAGGGGCTGGCCGGCATGGTTGGTCGTTCGGAAGCACCGGGAAAGCCATTGCTCTATGGAACGAGCGAAGAATTCCTGCGCGTCTTTGGTCTGAATTCGCTGTCTGATCTACCGAAGCTGAGGGAGATCGATGATCTGCTTAAGACTACAACAACCATGATCGATACCGACGAATCATTCTCGATTCAGACCGATCACCGGACGTTGAGAAAACAGCTTTCACTCTTGCTTGAAGGCGAACTACCAACGCCCGGCGCGCTGCCGACTGAACCGAAGGACACGACCGAAGCTACATCAGGCGCTTACTGGCAGGCATCGATAGAGCAGGTCGAGGTCGATGATGAATCCGAGCATGACGAGCCCCCTTCCGAGGACGCGCTACCGCCGATCATAGAGTGATGGCAAGACCATCGTAGCACAATTCAACATCGGCCGGGAGCTTCCCGGAATCTACCTCATGGCGGATCTGGTGAGCGATGTGTGTCAGATAGGTGCGTTTCGGACGAAGCAATTCAACAATGGCGAGTGCCTCGCCAATTGTGTAGTGCGTTGGATGTCTTTCCCAGCGCAGACCGTCAAGTACCAGCACATCAAGTCCGCACAGCAGGTCGAGGGATGTCTCGGGAATGAAGTTCGTATCGGTGCAGTAGGCGAACGAGCCGATTCGATAACCATTGACGCGCATGCGTTCACCGTGACGCATGGGTATCGGAGTAAGTTCAATGTCTCCGATGATGAACGACGCATCGTCGATGATATGGACGTCCACATTTGGTACGGACGCACCTGTTGACTCGACCAGCCCGAAGGCATAGGGGAAGGTCGAGCGCAGCACGTCGATGGTCTGGTTCATGCCGTAAATGTCCACGGCCCGACCTTTGCGAAAAGCATACGGACGCAGATCGTCAAAGCCTCCGATGTGATCGAAGTGGTGGTGCGTATAGACCACGGCGTCGATCTCAAGGACATTGCGCGTCAGCATCTGCTGCCGGAAATCCGATGATGTGTCGATGACGATGCGAGTCGATTCACTCTCGACAAGAAGCGAGGTGCGAAGTCGCTTATCACGGGGATCGGTGCTCGTGCATGTCGCACATTCACAGGCTACCGTGGGCACGCCTGTTGATGTGCCGCTACCGAGGACCGTGAACTGCATCAGACGTGACGCTCGGCGTGGTATGAGCTGCGAACTAGCGGACCGGATTCTACAATGTTGAATCCCATACGCAGTCCCTCGACCTCGTAGTGCTTGAATTCATCGGGGTGAACGAACCGATCCACCGGAAGGTGGTTTTTCGTTGGCTGCAGGTACTGTCCGAGCGTCAGTACATCGACATCCGCCTTTGCAAGTTCAACCATCGTTTCAAGGATCTCCGTCGGAGTTTCACCCAGGCCCAGCATGATGCCGGTCTTGGTACGCATTCCAAGATCCTTGGCTCGACGCAGAACCTCCAGCGTCCACTGGAAACGACCCTGCGGACGGACATGCTTATAGAGCCTCGGTACGGTTTCGGTGTTGTGATTCAACACATCCGGCTTGGCGTCGACAATGCGCTGCAGGTTGTCGAGATTGCCCTTGAAATCCGGAATGAGAACTTCGATGGTTGTCTGCGGAGATGCCTGGCGCACGGCGCGGATGGTTTCCGCCCAGATGATCGAACCGCCGTCTTTGAGTTCGTCGCGATTAACGGACGTGATCACCGCGTGCTTGAGATTCATCGCTGCTACTGCTTCAGCCACCCGCCTGGGCTCATCATGGTCAACTGGAAGGGGGCGTCCGGTCTTCACCGCACAGAAACCACAGGAGCGTGTACAGGTGTCACCGTGGATCATGAACGTGGCTGTGCCGGCATTCCAGCATTCGGAAATGTTCGGGCAACGAGCTTCTTCACACACGGTGTGGAGCGCCTTGGATCGCATCATCGATTTGATACGGGCGTAATCATCGCCACCGGGGGCACGTACCTTCAGCCACTCTGGACGACGGGCCGATGTCTGTTCGTGTGTCTGAATGACGGGCAGGTCAAAGGTCATTGGTCGTATTCTCGTCGGTCACTGTGGTGAAAGTCCTGGACGTATGCGTTTGACGATCGGGCGGATAGCCTCCAGGTAGGTCGTTGGGGACTTGTAGATATCCTTCGCCTGGTTGGTTGCGTCGGCCAGCATCGATTCCATGTCGTAGATATAGCAGTTGATCAGCACGCGGTCACCGCGCAGCTGGAAGTTTCCTTGAACAGCCTTCTGCGCCTTAAGGTTTCGCACGGCCTTCCACATGTCCGATTCATACTGTGGGTTGTCGGGGTCCAGGTTCAAATCAGCCAGAGCCAGTTCAACGCTGTCGACCGGAACGATCTGATAGGACAAACCACCCGGATCGGCTTCCACCAGGGCTGAGCGAAGTGAGTCGGCAAACTGGTAGTTCCACGGATTGTACTTGATATCGTGTGCCATGTTCCGAAATGGAAGCACGACAACGCGAACCTGAGCCACAACAGAAACTGGAAAGGCGCTGAATCCGATTACGAGAAGGGTACGAAGAAGTGAGTTCATGAGAGTGTTCCCGTGCATGTAACGTGCTGCAAAACTATGGACGCGAGACATATCGTAGACCGGAGATCCCTGTAAGCCGAATTCTGTCTTCCTGGCCCAGGGCCCGGGAGGCAGCCATTTCTCTGGGATCAGTGTTGCCACTGACCTCAAGCGATCTACCCGAGCGACGCTCGCCCCCTTACGAGGGCGCAGGATAGCGAACAGCCATCCGACACCGAAGTATCCGGCGCTCTGTTTGATCTTGCTCCGTGCGGGGTTTGCCGGGCCAAACGGTCACCCGCTTGCCGGTGGGCTCTTACCCCACCATTTCACCCTTACCTGATTCCGTGCGGGCACGGACCATCGGCGGTATCTTTCTGTTGCACTTTCCGTTGCCTCGACGGCCCTCCCGCAGGCTGGTCGTCTTAGCACCTTCCTGTTAGGAAGCGCACTGTTCTGCGGAGTTCGGACTTTCCTCTGACGGAAGGCAAAAGCCCCCTGTCAGCGGCTGCCCGGGATCCCCGACGCTACGATTGTTGCCGTTCATTCTCTGTGATCGTGGGGCTGATCACATGGTGACTTACTTGCTGGCTTCGAGAAGCTCCTCGATGTCTACGGCCACATCCTCGGTGAACAGAATGCGTCCGCAGCTCTCGCACGTGTACATACGGTCACGCTGATACTTCATTTCCATGATCCGCTGAGACGGGATTGCCGAGTAGCATCCACTGCACGAATTCTTGCGCAGGGCCACGGCGGCTTCACTATGAAATGTGCGTATGCGCTCATACTCGGCTTCGAGGGCGTCGTCAAGCTTGGCGATGATCTGAAGGCGCAGGGCGATGAACTTCTTGAGGTCCTCGTTCTGATCTCCGGACATAGCCTCCAAAGTCCTTTCCTTTTCGACCAGCTTCTCATGAACCTCGTCGAGTTCAGACTGCTGCTGCGCTAGCGTAGCTGTAAGGTTTTCTTCAGTTACACCAGCCGTACGAAGCCGCTCTTCGAGATCAGCACGCTGCTGCTTCAGGTGATCGATCTCCTTCGTAATGGCGTCGAATTCACGGTTGTTCTTCACCTGGAACTGCTGTTGAGCCAGCTTCTGCTCCTTGTCATGGCTTTCCTGCATCGTCACATGCGCCGTGCTGCGAAGCTGATGAAGCTCGTCGATTGCAGCCTTGGTGACATCAACGGCCTCTTGCCTGGCACGTACGATCTTCTCGATCTTCTTCACTTCCACGGGCAGGTCGCCAAGTTCGTCGTGCAGTTCGTCAAGTTCGGCATCGACGGCAGCCAGTTGGGCAAGAAGTTGGAGTTGTTGTTCCATGCGTGCTCCGGTAGAAGATGTTAGGAGATCTCAGAAAATGATGTTTCACTGACGTTTGGAAAGGGGCCATGACTGACCGGGTTCGGGCATATCCGGCTGACGTGTATCGCGAGATCACGTGTGTGCCGCCTGAGCTCCATGGCCATTCCCTCGGCGACAAACTGTTCCATTTCATAGTGTCCAGGATCGATCAGCCCGATCACATCCGTGGCGGCGTGGAAGGCGTGGTACTTGACATCGGCCGTGATGAAGACATCGGCCTTTCCGACCACCTTGTCGAAGAACGACATGCCGCTTCCGGCAACCAGAGCAACCGTTCGAACGCGCACCGAAGGGGCCGGACTAAACCGGACGGATGTTCGGCATACTGCGGAAACCCGCCTGATGAGCTCATCAAAGTCCATGTCGCATGCGGCCAGAAGCCCCATGCCCACCTCGATATCCGCCTCAATCGGTACGTTCGGATTTGGATCGATCGTACGCACCGGGTGCAGCCCCAGCTTGTCGGCAAGGATACGGTTGGTCCCACGCGGATGCGCATCGAATGCTGTATGTACGCAGTAAACGGAGATGTTCTCCCGAACGCAGCGAAGAACAAGGCGGCTAACGCGGTCAGAACCGTCGAGACGCGCCAGAGGCGAATAAATGAGCGGATGAAACGTTATGATCGCCTCGGCGCCAAGTTCAGCTGCCTCGCTGACGACATCATCCGTGACCTCCATGCAGCACAGGGCCGAGCACACAATTTTTGACGTACTTCGAATCTGCAGCCCGACGTTGTCGCCGGGCATGGCAGTTTCCAGGGGGAAGGCCACTTGGAGGGTACGCTTAAATTCTTCCACTGTCATCAGCTACTAAGCTACGGAAAATGAAAGGATTAGCAATGTTATCCACATGCACGTTGGTCGTAGATTTGCGCAAATGACCCCAGGCGGCCAGACCATCAGCGCATCGATGTGCGTCAAATCGGCACTCGCAGGACTTCTTGTCCTGATCTGCTGTGCGTCCTCCATGCAGGCCCAGGTCGCCGGTGACGAACTACCGGCAACTGACACGACAATCATGTTCCGCCCGGTGCGCCCCCTGCTGGATGACGAAACGAACAAGGCTGTTGCCTATAACAACGGCGGTCTGTCTCTGCTGTTTTCTTCGAGTGGATGGGCATTAGGGGGCTATTACGGCGTCGAGATCGGCACCGGTGTCACGTTGAGTTTCGACGCTTTCATAACAGGACGAAGAAACACCGATGAGTTCGAGAATGCCCTTCTCGACGGGACCATACCGGTTGTTGCCGACAAGGTCAATCGACTGATGATGATTCCGTTTACGGTGTCCGTCCAGTATCGACTCTTTCGGGAGTCACTGCAGGAGACCTTTCGGCCGTTTCTGACCGTCGGTGGGGTTGCGGCTACCATCATTCGAACCCCCTACATCAACTATGACAACTATGGATACCCGCTAAAATTCTACGAGTTCTTTGAGTCATTCGGGCACGCCACAACCTATGTAAGACCGGGTGCCATGCTCGGATTCGGCGCCGTCTTCGGTCCGGTAGGCAAGGGAAGTCAGGTGGGTGTTAATCTCAGATACTACACCATTCCGTTCGGTGACCAGGGATTGGAGAGTATGAGATTCAGTCCGATCACGGATTTTGGTGGACTGATCATATCCATGACTATTGGCTCGGCGTGGTGAACGAGGCTCAACGCTACAATGATCAACGATGACACGTCGGATCGGGCCGGCTCACGGACCGATTACACCATGCATGCGATTGGCGTGGTTCGGACCACTGCCAGTAAACGTTATGATGCCGCTCGTCAGCCTGGTTGGGACGATACGGCCACTGCGGCCATTGTTGAGCTAAATGCAGGCATGAACTTTGAACAGGCCCTTCGAGACCTGGACGGATGCCGGCGCATCTGGCTGATCACTGTGTTTGACCGGGTGCGTCACTGGAAGCCCGTGGTTCGGCCTCCACGCGGACGTGTTAAACGTGGAGTCTTTGCTACGAGATCGCCATACCGGCCCAATCCAATCGGTCTGAGCTGTGTTCAGTTAATGGGCATCGATGGCCGAATTCTGCGTATCGAGGATTCGGATCTGCTCGACGGCACACCGGTTCTTGACATCAAGCCCTACGTGGCCTACGCGGATGCATTTCCAAACAGCCCCCTGCCGTGGATGGATGCGATCGACGCCAGGCCGTTTGACGTGGTTTGGGAGTGCGATACTGCGCATGTCCGGCCTGAACATCGGGTCTATGCCGAGCGCACCCTCTCAGCCGACCCATTGCCGCATCCATATCGTCGCATCATCGCTCATGATGACGGCACGTATGTCCTGTGTGTCGAGCGCTCACGATTTCGTTACTGCATTGCCGAATCCACCGTACGCATCATGGGATACACCGTAGATTTGCGTCAATGAATGACATAAGCACGTTTCTGCAGAAGCGCATTCTGATGCTCGACGGTGCCATGGGAACCATGATCCAGCGCCTTCGACTCACTGAGGAAGACTACCGTGGTGAGCGCTTTGCCGGGCACGAGAGTGCGCTCAAGGGTAACAACGACCTGCTAGTTCTGACGCAGCCCGAGGCCATCCGCGCGATCCACCTCGAGTATCTGCGTGCCGGAAGCGATATCATTGAGACCAACACATTCTCATCGACGCCGCTCGGCCAGTCTGAGTACGGTCTTGGCCACCTGGCCCGCGAGATAAGTCGTCAGGGGGCGGCTCTGGCCCGACAGGCGGCCGATGAAATGACGCGTCGCACGCCGCAGCGGCCGCGATTTGTTGCTGGCTCGATAGGCCCCACCACCAAGATGCTATCGATGTCACCCGACGTGAACGACCCAGGCGCACGGGCTGTGACCTTTGATCAGATGCGTCTGTCGTTCCGGGAGCAGATACTGGGGCTTGTGGAAGGGGGCTCGGATCTGATCCTGCTGGAAACCATCACGGACACACTCAACGCAAAGGCAGCGCTGAAAGCCTGGGCAGAGATTGTCGATGAACAGGGTCTGGCAATCCCGATGATGATCAGTGGTACAATTACGGACATGTCCGGACGGACGCTGTCGGGTCAGACCCCGGCGGCATTCTGGACCTCGGTTGCGCACGCCAGGAATCTTCTGTCTGTCGGGCTGAACTGTGCCCTCGGATCAGCCATGATGCGCCCCTTCATTGAGGAACTGTCAACCGTCTCCAGCGCCTATGTTTCGCTGTATCCCAATGCTGGCTTGCCAAATGCCATGGGCGGATATGACGAAAGTCCTGAGTACATGGCCGCGCAGGCGCGGGAGTATGCCCAGGCAGGGTTCCTTAACATTCTCGGTGGATGCTGCGGTACAACGCCGGAGCACATTCGCGCCATGGCCGAAGCGGTGATCGATTGCGGTCCGCGGCAGCGTCCTGCGCCTGCTTCCTATATGCGTCTGAGCGGGCTTGAGATGGTTGAGATCCGTCCCGAGACCAACTTTGTCAATGTCGGTGAGCGAACGAATGTTTCCGGCTCACGGGCATTTGCCAAGATGATCCTCAACAGCGAGTACGAGCGTGCTCTCGAGGTGGCTCGTCAGCAGGTCGAAAACGGCGCACAGATCATTGATGTGAACATGGACGAGGGTCTGCTTGATTCAGAGCAGGCCATGGCGACCTTTCTGAATCTGATCGCTGCCGAGCCCGACATTTCGCGGGTTCCAATCATGATCGATTCGTCAAAGTGGACCGTGCTTGAGGCTGGCCTTCGATGCATACAGGGCAAGGGGATCGTCAACTCGATTTCACTCAAAGATGGTCATGATGAGTTTGTCCGTCGTGCCACGCTTTGCCGCGACTATGGTGCGGCCATTATCGTCATGGCCTTTGATGAAACCGGACAGGCAGACTCGCTGCAGCGTCGCATTGAAATCTGCAGGCGAGCCTATGATGTGCTGACAACTCAGGTGGGTGTCGATCCACATGACATCATCTTCGACCCGAACGTGCTGACCGTTGCCACCGGGATCGATGAGCATAACAATTATGCCGTGGACTTCATCGAGGCCACGCGCTGGATAAAGCAGAACCTGCCGTATGCCAAGGTAAGCGGCGGTATCAGCAATATCTCGTTTTCATTTCGTGGCAACGAGCCCGTTCGACGGGCTATGCACACGGCCTTCCTCTATCACGCCATCTCGGCTGGTCTGGATATGGGGATCGTCAACGCCGGTCAGATCGACGTCTATGACGAGATCCCGAAGGAACTGCTTGAACACGTCGAAGATGTGCTCCTGAACCGCCGTCCCGATGCCACCGAGCGAATGCTCACCTTCGCCGCAACGGTCACCGAGCAGCACTCGGCAGATGATGCCGTGGAAGCATGGCGCGAGCTCCCGCTTGCCGAGCGCCTTCAACATGCGCTTGTAAAAGGCGTTACCGAATTCATTGATTCCGACGTTGACCAGGCGCTGCTTGAGTACCCCTCGCCCCTTGCCATCATCGAGGGACCTCTGATGGACGGGATGAATCACGTTGGTGACCTGTTTGGAGTCGGGAAGATGTTCCTGCCGCAGGTTGTAAAGAGTGCACGGGTCATGAAAAAGGCCGTGGCCATCCTTACTCCGCGCATGGAAGAAGAAAGGCGACGGCTCGGTACCGTACAGCAGCATAGCGGCGTGGTGGTCATGGCCACTGTCAAAGGAGACGTGCATGATATCGGCAAGAATATTGTCGGCGTCGTTCTGGGCTGCAATAATTACAAGGTTATTGACCTCGGCGTCATGGTGCCGGCCGAGAGGATCATTGATGCCGCCATCGAAGAGGGGGCCGATGTGATCGGTCTTTCGGGTTTGATCACACCCTCGCTTGACGAGATGGTGCATGTTGCCCGGGAACTAGAACGTCGTGGTGTTTCCAAGCCCCTTCTCATCGGTGGTGCGACCACTTCACGTACGCATACGGCGGTAAAGATTGCGCCAGTGGCCTCATTCCCCGTGATTCACGTCCTTGATGCTTCCAAAGCCGTGCCAGCCGTTGGTGCGTTGCTAGCTACAGACAGTAATGCCGCCTTCACGGCGTCGGTCCGTGCAGAGTACGAACGCGTGGCCGGTGAGTATGCGCGACGCTCTGATGCCAAGGACTATGTCTCGCTTGAAGCCGCGCGCGCCAATGCACTAGAGGTTGATCCGCAGAGAATTGCACCGGCGCCCAAGCAACCCGGCTTGCATGTCTTTGATCATATCGACCTCGGTGAGCTCAAAGACTATATAGACTGGACCCCCTTCTTTCTATCGTGGGAGTTACGGGGCCGCTATCCGGCGATCTTTAATGATCCGGTTGTCGGTACGCAGGCACGAACACTTTTTGACGATGCTACGGAACTGCTTGACAGGATCGTTGAGCAAAAGGCTTTCCGCGCCCGTGCCGCCTGTGGGCTGTTTGTTGCCGAGCGCACCTCAGCGGATGATGTAGTCGTCAATAAATCTACCACTCTGCACTTCCTGCGCCAGCAGGGCAGGAGAGCCTCCGGCCTTAGCCATCTCTCACTGGCAGATTTCATTGTCCGGCGTGACAGGCTGGCAGAGGATGTCTCGGACCACATCGGGGCCTTTGCCGTGAGCATCGCGGACGGCGTCGAAGAGATGGCTGCACGCTACACTGCCGAACACGATGATTACTCGGCCATCCTCGTCAAAGCACTGGCCGACAGACTCGCCGAGGCCTGTGCCGAATGGCTGCACGAGAAGGTCAGACGAGAACTTTGGGGCTACGAAAGATCTTCGGGATCAACGATCGTGGAGCTTCTTGGCGAGAATTACCAGGGAATTCGGCCGGCGCCGGGCTATCCGGCCTGTCCGGACCACACCGAAAAGGTCACCTTGTTTGACCTTATCGACGCCCCGGGCACCGTCGGTGTTTCCCTTACCGAGAGCATGGCCATGATGCCCGCTTCGAGCGTCAGTGGCTGGTATTTTGCCCACCCGCAGGCCACCTATTTTGCTGTCAACGGGATACTTGCCGATCAGCTTTCCGATTATGCACTTCGCAAGGGGCTAGATGGGCAGGAAATGTCCAGGTGGCTCGCACCGAATCTTGTCGAGGGGCGGTAAATGGCCCGACGAGAGATTTCAGTTGCCATTCTGGGCGGTGGCGCGGGCTCCAATGCCGAAGCTCTGATCCGGTATGGCCTTGGTGCAGAAGCCCCTTACAGGGTGCGACTCGTCATCTCCACACGCGATGATGCGGGCATTCTAGACGTTGCCCGCCGACACAACGTTGCGCGGGCCGTCCTGCCCCCAACGGGTTGGGAGTCAGCCTTGGAACACTATCTGAAAGAAAGCGCAATTGACCTGCTGGCGCTGGCTGGATTTATGCGAAAGCTACCTGAGAGCGTGATCGATGCTCTTGGTGGAAATGTACTTAATGTACATCCGGCACTTCTTCCCAGATTCGGGGGCGCCGGAATGTACGGCTTGCATGTTCATCGCGCCGTGATTGCTTCCGGGGATAAAGACACCGGCGCGACGGTGCACAAAGTAACCTCCGGATACGACGAGGGGGCGATACTGGCCCAGCGGAGCATTCCGATCGGTGATCATCCTGCCCCGGAGGAGCTCCAGCAGCGGGTCAAACAGATCGAACACAGCCTCTATCCAGCAGTTCTTGCGGCTTACTGTATGGACATGAATGCTCAGACGGATATGGATCCGACTTGTAGATCAATGTCCGGGGGACCAAAGAGCACCACCCAAATTTCTACCGAATCCGATTTGGGGAGAAAAATTGTTTGACTAATTCGCACAAAATCAGAATATTGTCCGATGCTCTTTCGGGAGAAGTGCATTCGTACGTGTGTAACGAAATACACGTTCGACAGTTATTCCTCTGAATGGGCTGGAATGATCACGCGAAATGAAAAACCAAAAACACATACTTCATCACAGTTTCTTTGAGGTTTGCATGAGCCGCAGACTGCTATTCCTTGTACTCACGATGGGGCTGGTCGGCGTATCGCTGGCAGTGGCCGCTGATGGTAAGGATGGCGAGGAGGTGTTGCGCAAGAGTGGGCAACGCAATCCCGTTGCGTCGTACCCACAGCCGTTTACCGCGACTGGACCGAACGCACGCACCAATCCTGCCATTTCCACGGGCTACTACTTCGTGGATTCGGATGACGAAGCACCAGATTTTTGGCGTCCGGACCCATCGCAGTTCGTCGACACACTGACTGAGCCCGGAACGTGGCGTCGTATCGTTTCCGGTCCGCGCCAGTTGCCGACGTCGTACTGGACAGACCCGACACTGAACAACTATGGTGGTTGGGCCTTCTTCCGTAATCCGGGAGATACGCGTGACTCGACTGACAACGCGTTTGCCGGTCCGATATCGATCGGTTTTCCGTTCTTCTTCAACGGTGTTCGCCAGGATTCGTTCTACGTTTCCACGAACGGTCTGATCGCTCTCTCAAACCGTCGTTACTTCTACACGATCGACCAGTTTGGATATCCTGTGGCTCGCACTTCTCTGGAAGTCCGTCCAGGTGTTACATCGGCCTACGATCCGATGTCGGATGATACGCGTGGTCGTTCCGGCGATGGAATGACGGATGCGACGCTTGATAACTGGGGATATAACAATGTCGCCTGCGGTGGTGCACCGACGACGGCCACGGCCGGCATCCGCACGACGACGAATCGTATGCTTGACGCTGCGGGTCTTTCAGCGGTCTGGGGATCTACTCTTCCTCAACTGATTGCCCCGGCATGGGATGACCTTCAGGTCTCGGTGTATAATTCCGGCGATAACGCGGTTGACGATTTCTCTCGCGTTTACTACAAGCGCTCGCCTTCCAACGACAAGCTCATCATCTATTACGTGAACCTGACGCCGATTGGTGCCAAGACGGCCCGTGTTGGTGGTATTCAGTGGAACGTAACGTTCGTTGCCAACAATCGCCCGAACGCTGGGGAACACTATCGTTTCTCGCTGCAGGTAACTCTCAATCGCAGTGACAGCTCCGTCACGGTTCAGTATGAGCGTTTCTCCGGACTGGCTCCACGTACGGCACTTCAGCCACACCCCGCAACGGTGTGGGTGCGCTGTAACTCTACGGTCGGTGTCACTGGCCCGGCCCGCCGTTTGAATTGGAACGGCTTTCCTAACGCAATGCCGAATCCTACGATTCTGGATTTCAATGCTCCGAAGTACATTCAGAGCACAGAGTATCTCTATAACGTAGATACCGATCCAGTTGGTGGTGTTCGCGCAATCAGTTCACGGAACGACGACAACACGGTGCCGAAGGACTTCCTTGCCATCAAGTTCAAGCAGTTCCGTAACACCCTGCGCGTTATCAACGTGTCATATCGGGTGCGTCAGCAGAACAATAACGCCAACCTTGCATTCTCGGTTGTTGTACCTCCTGCAAATGCTAACAACTATGAACTCCTCGCCGGCGAAGATCGTCTTGGAGCCATCCAGCCTGTTGCTATTGTTCAGAGCCTGACAAATGACATTCAGGGTCCGCAGGGCGTGAACTACGTTCCGCAGGGAACAAACTTCCGCGTGCGTTTCCGCATCGTCAATGAAGCAACCGGCAAGATCGTGTACAATACCTCGCGTGCTGTGACTGACGCTGCTCTGCGTGACACGAACATTTCGCAGGTGTTCCGATGCGATATCAACGGTGTAAACCAGCCATATCAGCCAGCCGGCACCTTCGTACTTCCGTACGAATTCGTCAAGGTGATCTTCCCGCCGTTTGAGCCTAACCCATTCATCGATGATCAGATCGGCCGTCTGCTTACGACCGTGATTGCCGAGCCGAAAGACTCGCTGAATCAGCCAATCGGTGATCAGTGGCCGTTTGACGATACGACCAGCATCCGCATCTTCTCGATGCGCCGTCTGACGACGTTCTCTGATGATGTGAACGAGTATCA
>JBEIIK010000008.1:0-37339 GCA_040380835.1 Ignavibacteria bacterium
AGGCACGCAACAGCTCCAAACATGCCGCGATCTCATTCCTGATGGGAGCGATATAGGCGTCCCATGCGGCCTGCTTGGACTGCTGGACATGTGTAACACACTCACGATCGATCTCTCCGAGTTCCGCATCGGTGGCGATCCCCTGGTCGATGATCCACTGACGCATCCGTGTGATGCCGTCCATCTCGGCCTCCCAGGCCAGACGTTCGGCAGACTTATATCGCTCGTGTGAGCCGCTGGTGGAGTGTCCCTGCGGCTGGGTAACGTCGATGACGTGGATGATCTGAGGCACATGCTCCAAGCGCGCTGTCTCAGCTGCACGATGGTAGGCACTGACAAGTTCCGGGTAGTCCCAGGCGCGCACAACCTGGATGTCATAGCCGTCACGAGTCCCCTCACGCCGGGCAAAGCCCCCTAGGAGCTCGCCGACATTGGACTTCGTGACCTGAAACTCGTTCGGAACACTGATCCCATAGCCATCATCCCAGATCGAGATAACAGCCGGAGACTTGAGCACTCCAATGGCATTGACGCTTTCCCAGAACATCCCTTCGGCGCTTGATGCATTGCCGATGGTACCAAAGGCGACCTCATTCCCATCGATGCTGAAGTCCGTCATGCCCTTTAGGACTTCAACCTCGCGATAGAGTCGCGAGGCATAGGCCAGTCCCACCAGGCGGGGCATCTGCGATCCAGTCGGAGAGACATCAGCCGAGACGTTCACCGCATCGGTTTGCGCGCGCCACGATCCGTCGTCGTTGAGAAAACGCGTTGCAAAGTGCCCGTTCATCGAGCGTCCTGCGCTGGCAGGCTCGGCGGCAGTATCAGTGTGGGCGTAGAGCTGCGCAAAAAACTTCTGCACGTCACTCTGTCCGGTGGCGAACATAAAGGTCTGGTCCCGGTAGTAACCGCTGCGCCAGTCTCCGGGGCAAGCTGCCCGGGCCATGGCAAGCTGAGCGACTTCCTTTCCGTCACCGAAGATCCCGAACTTGGCCTTGCCGGTCAGCACTTCTTTGCGACCCAGCAGCGAGGCCTGACGGCTCACGACGGCGATACGATAATCCTTCAGCACATCCTGCGGGGTGAGTCCCGCCGGCAAAATGCCCCCTGAGGCCTTTTTCGACTTCTTCATAGACGACAAAGTTACGACGTTGCTACTGCTCAGTGAAGAGCGATGGTTGATGTGGAGAACCTTCCACATGGGTTCGCACCAGAGCTTCGGCACGTTCGAGCGTCTGCTCAAGGTTACTGTTGACCAGGATCACGTCAAACATGTCCTGATGCGCCATCTCCATTTCGGCCCGTGACAGACGCGTGGCTATCTGCTCGGCGGTCTCGGTGTGGCGTGCCGTCAGGCGCTGCTCGAGTGCCTGCAGAGACGGCGGAGCAACGAAAATCAGAAGCGTATCGTCCGGGAAGGCCTGCCTGAGCGAGAGCGCGCCTTTGACGTCAACGTCGAAGACCAGGAACTCTCCCCGATTGACGGCCTGGCTGACAACGCTGCGCAGCGAGCCGTAATAGTTGCCGAAGATCTCCTCGTACTCGATCAGGTCGTTCTCTTCGATCGACCGGCGGAATTCATCACGTGTCAGAAAGAAGTAGTCAACGCCATGCTGCTCCCCCGGCCGCTGCTGGCGCGTCGTGGCGCTAACGCTGAAGCGCATCTGCGGGAACGTGGCCAACAGGTGACGCGCAACGGTGGTCTTGCCGGCACCGGAAGGGGCGCTCAGCACGATCAGATGCTTTCTACTCGACATTCTGCACCTGCTCGCGCATGCGTTCGAGTTCCTCCTTCATGCTCACTACCGTTGCGGCTACGCCGGCATGATTGCACTTCGACCCGATGGTATTGACCTCGCGGTTCATCTCCTGAAGCATGAAGTTGAGCTTGCGTCCGGCGTGCTCCGACGAATCCATGTACTGGCGCATATGCTTTATGTGACTGCGCAGCCGGACGCATTCTTCCGTCACGTCGAGCTTCTCGGACAGAAGCACGATCTCAAGAGCCAGACGCTGCTCATCGATGGCCGCATCATTCAGGATCTGCGCCACACGCTCTCGCAGCCGCGTTCGCTCGATGACGATGCGCTCGGCGGCACTGGCCTCGATCGCTTGCAATCCCTGCTCAATTATGGTGAGCCTCTGTCGCAGATCACTCGCAAGTTCAGCCCCCTCCCTATCACGCATTGTGTTGAGCGCTTCCAGGGCACTCGTGAGTCCGTTCTGGAGATCACGCCATAACGTATCATCATCAGCAGATTCTTCGGGGGGCGAGAAGATGTTGGGCAGCGTAACCAGATGCTCTATGGAGACGGTACCGGGCACGTTAAGCTGCTCCTGAATCTGGCGCAGAGCCGAGAGATACGAGGCGGCAACCTCAATGTTGGGACGTGCCTCGACCGTCGAGGACTTCTCATCACGACGGATCGAAACGGTTATCGACCCACGCGTGACCAGTCCACGAACGTGTTCGCGCACCAACCCTTCCTTGTCTGACCACTCACGGGGGATCTTCGTCGATACCTCCAGGTACCGTCCATTGACGCACCGTATCTCGATCGTGCTCGGCACATCAAGGATCGATACGTCGGCCTTGCCGAATCCCGTCATACTTCGAATCATTCTCTGTCCTGATGAGTAACTCTGTGGGACGGCAAAGATACGGCATGGCAGACACGCCGATGACCAGACACGGCGTAACTTGCGCCATACCATGCAGGCAGGTCAGCGCATTAACAGCCCCTCGGCGCAAGCAGCCGATTTTCTTCGGCAACGATGGTCCGAACCATTCGAAACGGCGATCATTACCGGATCGGGATTTACCTACGAACCGCGCAGTGGTAACGTCGAAGATGGCCTACCGTACCGATCAGTACCTGGTATGCCCTCGGGCAGCGTTGAAGGCCACGCCCATGAGTTTCGCGCTGTTCGGATCGGCTCGAAACGGCACCTTCTGTGCAGCGGACGCTTTCACCTCTACGAGGGCCACGGCCTTGATGCCTCCCTTGTCCTTGTCAACATTGCCCACCACCTCGGTATCAGCCGTGCCGTGATCATGAATGCCGTCGGCGCTCTCAACCCCGGCCTGAGCGTCGGCCAGGTCGTAACGCCAACGGATCTGTTCACAACTTTTCTCCCCCCAGGAACCGCCGATTTTATGTCCGGTGTTGCATCTGAGCGAAACCTTCGGTGGCAGAACCTGTCTATTCAACGCTGTCTGCAACATGCTCTCGTGCTCACACCGGCATGCTACGTTCAGGTCCTCGGTCCGAGTTACGAAACCCGCGCAGAGGTCCGTATGCTGCGGCGCATGGGGGCAGATATCGTCGGGATGTCAACGGCGACCGAGGTATACAGGGCTCACCGTCTTGGTATGCAGACCGTGGTTCTGTCGCTTGTCACGAACGTTCTGACTGATTCACCGGGTAACGGCGTGGCACATTCGGAAGTTATTGAAGCGGCACTTGGAGCTTCTGGCAGGCTAAGTCAGATCATCGAGCTCATTGTTGCATGACTAGATTTTTGGGTCTAGTTTACACCGCTATTGATTCCCTATTGTTTAGACTCGTAGAAACATTTTCTTTGTCATCCGTCCGCTTCTCACATGTCTTTACCGACTCACACCATGAAACTGATGAGCATTGTAGGATTGCTGTTGGCCATTGCAGGATGCTCAGGTTCATCCGGGGTAACCCGACAATCTGAAGCGCAGTTGCTGAGTGAAATCCCCATCGGTGTCGCTCTACGTGCCGATACGATCAATATGTCATGTACTGTCATAGTTGAATCGGTCGACGCTACCCGACTGAAGGGGGCTTCGCAGGTCATTCTCCAGGTTTATCACGATGGAAAGAGGCAGGAGATTCCCATGCTCATAACCTCGATGGGCGCACCGGGCCGCAGCGAAACCGTCACCACTATGATCACATGCACAATTCGTTCAGCCAATCTGCGGTCATTCGATTCACTCGGCATCAGTGCGCGTCTCGACGATGGCGACCATGATTACAGCGTGACGGTTAAAAATGCCTCTGCGACCGGGCCATCTGGCATAACTGCAGATCCGGCCCCATCCGATACTGCAGCGGTTCAGCTGCTCGTTAGCTATCGACGCAATCCAGACAGCACGTTCACGTTCACAGCCCGCGCACTTCGCCGGCGCACGGTCGAAGGAGAGTATTTCCCGTCTTCCGAGCACCTTCGCCTGCGACTGATCAACGGCAAAGGCCAGGTGGTCTGGACCTCCAATGCCGGCATGGCCTTTCTAACCATGATCTCCAACGTTGAGCCTGCAGCAGTAGGGGGCTTCCACGACTACACTGCAGATTGGAATGGCTTGGCAGATGACGGACTTCCCCCACCGGCCGGCACCTACCGGCTGGAAGTTGTACTGCCGGTAAAGCCCCTTGCCTATGCAACAGCTGTAGAACTTCGGTTGCCGCTACCATGAGTAAGCCTGCCTCACATGAGTTCTACATGGAGCGGGTCCTTGATCTGGCCCGTCTTGGTTCGGGACACGTCAGCCCCAATCCCATGGTGGGATGTGTCATCGTGCGCGATGACATCGTCCTGTCGGAGGGGTGGCACCATACCTATGGCGACGTCCATGCCGAGGTCGATGCCCTGCAGTTACTCAATGGCAGAGCTGAAGGCGCAACGATGTACGTCAACCTCGAACCATGCGTGCACTATGGTAAGCAGCCTCCGTGCATTGAAGCCATCATCTCCAGTGGTGTGCGGCATGTTGTGGTTGCCATGACCGACCCGAACCCGCTTGTTGCCGGCCAGGGCATAGAAGCATTGCGCGCGGCAGGCATCGAGGTAACAACCGACATTCTGCGCGACAAGGCCGAGCATTTTAACCGGGCATTTGTGCACTGGATCACAGCAGGACGTCCGCATGTGACGCTAAAGATCGCAACGTCCATCGACGGGCGCGTGCGCATGCCCTCTGATCAGCCGCGCTATTTGACCTCAGTCGAGAGCCGTGTGCGTGTGCACCGCATGCGCTCGGGACGCGACGCCGTGATGATCGGCGTTGCAACGGCCGTCTATGACAACCCCGAACTGACGGTGCGTTTGTGTTCTGGACGCAACCCGATCCGCGTGGTCGTTGACCCCAGTTGTCGCCTGCCCACCAGCACCACTCTCGTTGAAACAGCGCGTGAGGTACGGACCTTGGTGATCTGTTCTGAACGGACCGATAATGAGACACGCCTTCGTCTTCAGGACTATGGCGTCGAGCTCCTGGTGCTGCCGTCGGATGAGTCAAAGATCATTGCCTGCAGCGATATTCTGCAGGCCCTTGCAGAGCTGAAGATCGCTTCTGTTCTGCTCGAGGGTGGGCCATTCCTTGCCAATCGTATGCTGCGGGAGGATGCCGTCGATGAGATCGAGGTGCACACAGCACCGCTTATCATCGGATCGGGTCCGGAGTGGTTTGCCGACAGCCCAATGAAAAAATGGAAGGTGCGCCATGCGTGGCGCGTGGGTTCAGACTCCCATGCGCTGTATGTTCGCAGGCGATGAACGCCGCTGCCATACAATTCCTGGTAATCCTTTCCCTGCTGTTTGTCCCTCTGACTGCTCTGAGCGGTCAACAGACCTCACAGGTCGTGCAGACAGCCATCGCCTCGGGCAATTGGAAGCAGGCTGAATTAATCCTCCGCTCGGAGCTCAAGAGGTATCCCGGTGATATTGATCGAATGGTCATCCTGTCGGTTGCCATGCTACGCCAGAACCGTCCGGCAGAGGCACTCGAGCAGGCTCGTGCGGCCATTGCCATCAGCCCCAGGTCCTACCAGCCACATATGATCGCAGCCGACTGTCTGATGCGCCTCGGGCGCGGCGCCGAGGCCATCGGTCTGTTCTCGACGGCTCATGCCATTGCCCCCGACTCGGCCGAACCTTCTATGGCGCTGGGCATGACTCTGGCAACGCTTGGTCGCTGCGATGAGGCCATCACCCACCTTGAAGAGTCCATGTTCCGACGTCCTGACAATCTGCCTATCATGCAGCAGCTTACGAGGTGCTACATGCGCCTTCGGCGCAGTGCTGAGGCCTCCGAACTGGCCTCGCGCGGTGCGGAGATGCGTCCCGATGATCCCTCGGCACAGCTTCTTGCCGGCGAGTCGCTTATCGCAGCGCAGCGTGCCGAAGCAGCGCTGCCCTTTCTCGAGCGTGCTGTCGCCCTTGGCAGCCGTGCACCATCAGCCTACCTGCTTCAAACTGCAGCACTTCAGGACAGGGGGCGAACCCGGGAAGCAATCGATGTGGCGCGTCGGTATCTCGCCATTGCACCGGATGATGCCATGGGATGGTACAATCTTGGGCTGCTGCAGACCGAGATCATGCAGATGGATTCGGCCATGCGCTCTCTGCGCAAGGCCATTGCCATCAAACCGAACTACTCGGAGGCATACTATAACCTGGCCCGCGTCTATGATGCACTGGGCTTTTCCGAGGACGCCATCCAGACCTACCGACGCTGTGCGACGACCTCTGCGGCGTTCGCCGGTGATTCCTACCATGCCCTTGCCCTGCTCTACCGCAAACTCGGCAACTTCTCCGAAGCATTGCGCGCCCACGCCCAGGCCATTCAGATCACCGACACATCTCAGGTGTACCGATCCGAGCGCCTGCGTACGTGCTTTGATGCCGATCGATGCGCTGATGCAGCAGGGTTCATCGACCGGGATGTCGAACAGTTCCCGAAAAGCACTTCGGTACTCTACCACGCCGCGCGATGCTACCTGCGATCCAACCGGCGCGATCGGGCGGAACAGATTCTGGCTATCCTGGAGCAGGCCAACCCCAGCCTTGCCGAGGATCTTAAGACGCTGATGAGGATGTAGCCATGTACCAGTTTGCCAGGTTCATTCTGGTTGCACTTGCCGGTCTTGTTTCGGTCTCGGGCAGCGCAGCGCAGACAGCGCAAGACTCGCTCCGCCAACGGTCAATGATGGACCTCACGCACGGCCTCGATACAGCTCTTTCTTTGCTCGGAATGCGACGTGCTGATCTTACCATGCCGGCTGACCTTCTGGACCGCGACCGCCACAGAAGCCCCTTTCATGATCGGCTGTTTACGGATCCGATCTCGGTGTTTGCGTGGACAGACTCCTTGTCGGCGGAACTATCTTCAGCGCTCGAGCAGAAATCACTCGATGCCATCGATGGCCTGATGCAGGGTGTCAGCCTTGCCAGGCTGCGCCGAACCTTTCACGCCAATGTCCTGACTCTGGACGACCTTCGTCAGCGTAGCACCGTCAACGGAATTGACAGTCTTAGCACGCCATTGCGCATGCTGATCGTTCGGTATCTGGGCGCGCTGATCCTCACCCATGAAGCTGTGGAGAGTGCTCTCAACCGCCAGCGTAACCTGCGCGAGCTGCAAAGTGAGCTTGATTCACTTTGGAGGCTTTCTCCCGGTGAAGAGGATCTTACACTCTGGCAGATCTACGAGCAGGAAGGTACAGGACTCGCCACGGTGCAACGCGTCAGTCAGACGATCGACACAGCGGTCGTTTCAACGATCTGCTCTCAGGGGGCTTCCCTGTATGCCGATCTGCTGCACCTGATGGCCGAGACCACAAAAGCCCTGGACGTGCTCAGCGAATCGGTCGGTACGATCACCGTATCGACTCGCTATGGCCGTGTTGCAATTGGCGGAACCGGACCTGATACGTACTCAGGCGAGTATGCCTGCATCGTTGATCTTGGCGGCAATGACACCTACAATCTCTCGGGTCTGGACCGATCAGTGCATACGCGCTGTATTGTCGACTTCTCCGGCAACGATGTTTATAGAGGCGCAGATCACACACTGGGCAGCGGCTCGTTCGGAGTCGGAATCCTGATCGACTGGGCCGGAGATGACGAGTATCACGCAGCTGACTATTCTCTTGGCTCAGGACTCTATGGCGTCGGCATTCTTCACGACGTCTCGGGTAATGATATCTACCGAGGTCGCACAAACTGTCAGGGATCTGGCATCACGGGAATCGGCATGCTCATCGATCAGGGCGGACATGACCTGTATGTGTGCGCAGCTCAGGCCCAGGCATTCGGTGCCACCAACGGTGCCGGAGCCCTTGTCGATGTTGCCGGTAATGACCGGTACATCGCCGTGAGCCCCTTTGCCGATGTTTTGCGATATGATGACCACCAGGTCTCTTTTGTGCAAGGGGCTGCCCTGGGATCACGTCCGGCAATGTCCGGAGGGATCGGCTTACTGGTCGATGCCGCCGGGAACGACCTCTACTCGTGCGATATCTATGGTCAGGGCACCGGCTACTGGTTCGGGCTTGGTGCACTGGTGGACCTTGGCGGTGATGACCGCTACGATGCCTACCAGTATGCCCAGGGCTCCGGCGTGCACTTCGCCGTTGGGATCATGCATGATGCCAAGGGCAACGACACCTATCGATCGCATGGCGTATCCCAGGGATGCGGTCATGACATCGCCACCGGCATCCTGCTTGATGATCATGGGGATGACGTGTACGTCTGTGAAAGTCTTTCGCTCGGCTCCGGCAATGCAAATGCCGTATCGATCCTTGTTGATGCCAGAGGCAATGATGCTTACAGTGCCTCGAACGTGACCAACACGCTCGGATACTCTGATATGCGGCGCGGCTACGGCATGATCGGTCTGTTCGTCGATGCCGAGGGTAGCGACCGTTATGGTGAGACCTCGCGCAATGACACAGTCACGATGAAGTCCAGCTATGGGGTGTTTGCCGACCTCGGCCCTCAGGCCACTGCGTCGGCACAGACGGCGTCTGAGCAATCCAAGCCAGTGACGCTTACTTCAAGCGTTGATAGTCTGTTTGTACAGGCCTCGGCATCCCACCTGCGATTTCAGAACGCCGTGGCACCGGCCAGAGCCGAGCTCGGCAGACGCTCTCAACAGGCACTGGATTTCCTATCGACGAAGTTCGGCACACAGATGCCCCGCGAGCGCATCACGCTGGAGTTCGTACTGCCCCAGATCTACAAGAGCGATCCAGATTCGACAACGGCACTGCTGCTGCGAAAACTTGAGAGCGCATCAATGACCGAACTGACAATGTCGGCAACCGTTATCGGTAAGGTCAAGTGCCGCCAAGCCCTGCCTAGGCTACAAAAAATGCTTGCCGACTCTTCATGGAAACGACGTCGTCTTGCAGCGGTTGCCATCGGAGAGATTGATGATTCAGCCTCCGTGTGCGCTCTGGCTGAGATCAGTTCGGATGTGCATCCCTACGTGCGCCAGCGTGCTGCCTATCACGCCGGACGGCGGCATCCCGATGCCCTAGCGGTCCTTGGTAGTGCTCTTGCAGACACATTGCAGATCGTCCGCATGGCGGCCGTGGAAGGCATTACCCGGGGACAGCGGCGTAAGGCCTCAGCTCTCATCGAGACGATAGACCGATGTCCTGATCCCAAGATTGCCACGAGTCTGTTACGGCTTCTTGCGGCGGCAGATACGACAAAGCGCGATATCAAAGCCTTCACCGCGTGGTTCAAGAGACTTGATGAAGCGCGACGCCGGGATCTGCATCGTCTAGCCGACGTGCTGCCCCGGCTACTTGCCGACGTAGTAAATGGAGCGCGGTACAAGAAACGGAAGCGGACCAAAGCGTGACGGGCCATCATCTGACTCTTGAGCACGTCGCCCGAGCCCTGCATCAGCTTCTCGTCTCGACACGCCTGAGCGCAGCATGGTCTCAGGAAAAGCATTCGGCTGCCCTGGTCTTTGAAGGGGGCTCTGGCGAGGTTTCGATCGTCATCGACGTATCCTCCGATGGCAGTAGCATCTCGCAGAGACTGTCTCTGCGTCGCGCTCATCGGAACAGTCGCGACATCTTTCCGGAGCTGTTCGGACAATACCTAGCCGTCGTCGTAAAGCAGCAGGATGATCGGGTGATCAGCTTTGTATTCGATACTCACATCATGCACGTCGAACTTTTCAGCGCCGGCAATGGCAACATCATTCTCACGCTCGACGGACGTGTTGTTGATGCTCTGCACGATCGCTCTGAACGACTTGGGTCCGACTACGTGATCTCGCCCCGAGTCTCCCCCGCGCCCCTTTCCAGAAATGATTCAACCCTGGCCGGAGATTTATCGTCGAGTAGCCTTCGACTTGGCAGGTACTATGCCGAAGAGATATGCCAGCGATGTGGCATTGACCCGCTACTCATCGTAGGCACGCTCACTGATCAGCAGCGTCACAGCGTTGAACAAGCTGCCGATGAACTTATCCGAGTCTGTCGCCAGCAGCCCCGATACCTGATCCTTGCAAGGGGCGACGAGCGGTTGTTCTCGCTTACGACGCTGCAGGGCTGGACGATTCTTGAAGAACACGACGACGTGCTCGAGGCAGTGCGCCGGGCATCCACATTGGGCCATGCCCAGCGTGCGTTTGCCGACCAAAGGCGCATGCGCCTTCGCAGTCTCGACGGTCAGATCCACCGCACGGCGCGCACCTTACAGGCAATACTTGCCGATGCCTATGCCACAGAAAGGCCTGCATTGTACCGGTCGTGGGCCGATACGATCATGTCCCAGCCTGAACTGCATCGCCATGGCATGGATCGTCTCGAGGCAGTCAATGTTTCGACCCTGCAACCCGGGACAATTCCCCTTCGGACGGACCGCTCACTACTCGACAATGCCACGGTCTACTATCATAAAGCTCGCACCGCCGAGGTTGCCGCCCGTAACCGTGAGTTGCGTCTTCCGGCCCTGCAGCAGCGCCTCGAATCCCTTCAGGCCGAAAGGTCGGAGGTTGCCAGTGCTGCTTCCATCAGTGAACTTCCGAAACCACGAAGCCCCATGAACGATGAATCCAGAGGCACGGCTCAGGCCCCGGCCGGAAAATTCCGCGTGTTTCAGATCGACGCCGACCACACGCTGTATGTGGGGCGCAGCGCGGCGAACAATGATGAGCTGACAATGAAGTTTGCGCGGCAGAACGACTGGTGGATGCACGTGCGCGGGGCCAGCGGTTCACACGCGGTTCTGCGCGGCGTTGCAGGACCGAAGATCCCGAAGCAGGTTCTTGAAGTTTCGGCCGCCATTACGGCTTACTATTCTCAAGCCCGAAATGCCTCGTACGTGCCGGTAGTGTATACACAGCGCAAGTTTGTGCGCAAGCCCAAAGGGGCTAATGTCGGTGCCGTCACGCTTGAGCGCGAACTGACAGTGATGGTTCGTCCCGGATTGCCCGCCGGAAGCATCAGCGAAGAATGACGATCAACCGGCGCAGGCCATCGACACTGAGCAGATATGTACCACTGGCCAGGCCTGAAACATCAATCCCCTGCTGTCTCATCGTGCCAGGTAAGGGAGTACAAAGCAACATCTGACCCGAGAGGTCATGGATTGATACCAGCATGATCGGGTTCGACGATTCGACCGTTAGGACGTCGGTAGCTGGCTGCGGAACCACGTGTAGTTGCTGGCTATCATCTGTTTCGTTAACGCCTACCGCCGAACCAGAATAGGTAAGCACCAACTGAAGTGGTGTCAGTAGACCTCGGTCTGCAGTGGCGCTTACGGATGTACCCTGAATCAATAGAGAGCCGTTGTCACGGATGCGTGCCGACGACCATGGTTCGTCGAGTTCCCATCCTGAACGTGTGAGATAACCATACATGCGTGATGCTGGATCAGGCGGGGCGTAACGGGAGTCGGCCGCTGCCGCGATAAACGAAACCTCGGCACTGGCAGGCGCTCCAAAGATGTTGACGATGCGCCAGCTTCCTGCAAGGACGTTCCTGTCAGCCGGCGTACGGGCACCCTCGATGTGGTCAAAGCGCGTCATCACCACGTCGACCGTGTCAGCAAATGGCTGGAAGAACACGCAGCTGTCCGCCAGTGAACCAAATGCAGCCAGACGGACACCGGGGCCGACGCGACTGAGCTGACTTCTGCCGGAGGCCACCGGCGCTTCCGACACGGACACGGCTGCTCCGGCCTCGTGCCGGCCGTTACCTACGCCGAGCTTGTCATAGATCTCCCCGGCAACAGACTCGTTGAACTGATAGTACGCCAGCAGTCCATCCTCTGGACCTCGCTTGGTAAGATGCATTGAGGAGCGGATCTCTTCGGCACTCAGGCATTTACCGTACAGTGCAACCTCATCGATGAGCCCCTTGAAATTACGCGAGCTCCAGTAGTGATACGTGCCAAGCTTGAAGACCAGTGACGACAGGTCCACCGCCGGGAGATTGATGTAGTCTTTGCTTGGGATTCCATTCACATACACGGTTGCGCCCGTGCTATCGATCGTCAGAGCAACATGAGACCACAGATCCGCGCGTACGGTCAGCCCCGAGCCCCACCACCAGCGTCCCCCGCTCCACAGGTAACCAAGCTCGTTCTTGTCATTGGCAAACTGAAGTCCGATTTCTTGTGCTACATTCGGATCGGCATCTGTGCAGAGAATGGCTGAAAAGCTTGGCTGCATACCGACCGGTTTGACCCATGCCGCGAAGGTAAACTCGCGCACCTTCTTGGGGAACCTACCGAGTGTTATGTGATCCGACGCAGCCGTTAGATCTGCTGCATTGCCAGCTACAGGGTCGAAGCCGTCACATTCACTCCGGACCATCGTCACGGCACCGGCGAGCCGCATCGAATCACGTCCGAACTCATTCTCAACGATAAGCTCCACATCATACGTGCCGGCAGCGGCATAGAACACATCAACCACCGGAGCTGATGACGTTAAGGGGCTGCCACCCGGGAAGCGCCAGATCCTCCGGAAGCGGGGTGTTTCCAGGGCCGACGATCGGCATCCGAAGCGCACGGGCGTACGCGAGCATCGCACGGTGTCGGTGCTACGCGAAATCTGCGAGCGCGGTGTACTTGACGTCGATAAAGGGGCCTGCCAGAGCCCGCGATTGGTGGCCGCGCGCAGAAACCCGTGCGGCTGATCGATATCAAGGAAGTTCACGTCGCTAAGTGGGAGCCCCTTTCCGAAGGGTTCCCACACGCCGGTGGAAGAGCGTCGGTACACACCGTATGATGTCCCCACGTAGAGTTCACCTGGGGATCCCGTGCGGCTGATGAGGGTAAAGATGGCAAACGACGGAAGTCCTGCACTGATTGACCTCCACGTCGTGCCGGCATCGGTGGATTCGACAACCTTCACCGACGTCTGGTTGCCACCATAGGCAAGGTAGATATGCTGCGGATCATCGGCCTCGAAGGCCATATCCACCATGCCCTGCCCCTTGCCAATTGATGCTGCCGGTGTGATGTTGGTCCATGTGCTTCCACGATCATCCGAAAGCCACAGGGCATCATCGCCGAGGACCATCATTGATGCACCCCGACGCGGATGCAGACGCACTCGATGGACCCAGCGCGTGAACTGCCGCAGCGTGGTCCAGGATGAGGCGTTGTTGCGGCTGTACACCAGACGCTGCTTGGCGTAGTCGGGTGCTACGATGTGGAAATGATCGACCGGATCAAAACCAACGTTATTCAGGGTGATGTATCCGAGGTCTATTCCCAGATCCGACGAACTCGGCGGCACGAGCTTCGAGCGTGTGCGTAGCGCCCGGACGTTACTCCACGGCTTTGCGTAGATCCATTCCGTAGCAATCGGATTCACGTTAGCACCCATGGCATCGGCACCGGCCCATGGATACCACCCGTCAATGGGGCGAGAAGACGCATACACGGTCGTATCGCGGATGAACGTGGGTAGATGGTAGGCTCCTATTGTCATGACCTGACCGTCATGGGACTGTCCGAAGCCCCAGAGCTCTGCGGCCGAGATACCCTTGCTTCGATCGGAGATCGTAGCACCGCGATCTGCACTCAACGTCATACCACCATCATGCGTCAACCAGACAGAGTCTCCAATGACTGAGCATGATTGAATGTCGTAGTGCATGGCCGGCAGGGATCTCCAGGTTCGGCCACCATCGAAGCTTCGATATGGGAAGATGCCAGCAGCCACCATGAACTGCGGATCCTTTGTCGAGACGCCAAAGCCCATGTCCCAGGTGATCTGACCGAGTCCGGCTCCCGAAATGTCGTAGTCAAAGAGGTTTGGATTTGTTTCCTTGTTGGGTGCTTCTGGTCCATCGACACTCCCACAGCAGCGATGTTCGAAGGTTGATCCTTCGTCAGTGGACACATACAGTCCGTACACGCCCCCAACATCGGATGAGGTCTTCCCACCGATCATGACAGAAACCATACGAGGGTCGGCAGGCGTCACACCGATCAGAGCACGCGCCATCTGCGCATCATCGCGAGCGGTTGGATACCCCTGCCCGGTAGGGTTGAACTTCACGCCCGAGCTGGTCGATCGGGCGAAGCTGATGTGCCCCCCAACCTGCACCAGGCCGTAGGCAACGTCCGAGCGAGTTGGGTGCCACGTAAGGTCCCACCACGTGCCGATCATGTTGCTGGCAGACTTCCAGGACGTACCGCCATCGGTTGAAAGAAACAATCGATTGATGGCCGCGATGACGATGCGACGGTGATCATTTGGGTCGACAGCGCAGAGGTCCACAGCGCTGGCCTGCGAAAGCGCGACGTCCCCGGCTAGAGTCAGTCGCTGAAAGGTAAGCCCCCTGTCAGACGAGACATATAGTCCGGCCGTGGTGGCAGCATAGATGTGGCCTCCCGAGATCGCGAACCGGCTGACCCACGTGATGGGCTCATCCTGGGCGATTCCCGTCCAGGTGCGCCCGGCGTCGGTGCTTCTCCAGATTCCGGCAGAGACCGTTCCAGCCAGCAGCACGCGCCGCTCACCCGGCAGCACAAGATGCGTGCGCACAACACCGATACCCTGCGAACCGGTGGCCAGCGTGGCCGACGAATCCCAGCCGAACGGACCGATCCCTTCCCAGCGCGGCTGTTCGGAGTCTGTAGTTTCAGAGAGCTTTGATCTTCTCATGCGCTCGGCATCAATCTCAGTCAGTGATGGCTGTAGCTGTCCGACACGGCCGCCGGCATCTGCATGGGGACGACGCATGGCGATCCAGCGCTCGGCTGTTCGGCGCTCGCGACAGCGGTGGGAGGCCTCAAGAGTGGAGTCTTCTCGCATGGCCTGCATGACTTCGAAGACATTTGGATGATCGGCCTCGACCATACTGTACCATCGCGAGGCGGCATGCAGGGAATGCTCCGGAAGGCGCTCCTCGTTCATCTCGTCTGCAGAAGTCATGACTGACGCAGCAAAGACCACTGTCAGCAGGACGATCATCAAGCCGCGCATGCTCACGTGCGCCCCTTACATGGAGACAATGCGGAACTCCACTCGACGGTTGCGCCGACGTGCGTCTTCGGAATTGTTCTTCACAAGGGGCTTTGTGGCCCCATGTGCGATCGTCTTCATGCGAGGAGCTTCGACACCGCGCGAGACCAGATACTCTTTCACGGCGTCAACGCGCTGGCGTGAAAGTTCAAGGTTTGCTGCGACGCTGCCGATATTATCGGTGTGGCCTGCGAGTTCTATGACCATCGTTGAACGCTGGATCAGAAAGGCCGCCAGACGATCAAGCTCGGCATGAGACTCGGGGCGAAGCACAGACTGACGGAAATCAAAAAACACGTTGTTCAGCGTGATGGTCTGGTTCTTTGCGATCGGCGCCAGGTACAGGTCCCGGGTGATCTCGGTGTACTCGGCAAGTGAACGCGTATCGAGCTGGTCACTCACCGGATAGAAACCCTCGAGCTCGGCTCGGAATCCATATAGGTCACCCACCGGCAGAACAATGCTGTATGACCCCTTGGTGGGCTCGGAGCGCGCGATACCTGCGGTCACACCTTTAGTCAGACTCTCGTAGCTGACGGCCGTGGCGATCGGCTTCTTGGTTGCGGCATCAAGAACCCGACCGGTGATAAGAGCCACCGGTAGTGGCTTAAGTCCCTTGGGCAGGCGTGCACGATAGAGATCAGAGCTGCCGTCGGTAGGACTGGCTCCGCTGAAGTATGCGTAGTCGGCTTTAGCCGGAATGGTGAAGTATGCGTCCCATTGCGGCGTGTTGATCAGCGGGCCCACGTTCTTGGGTTCACTCCAGTTCGTCCAGGTGTCATCAAGGCGACGGGACATCCAGATGTCCATGTCGCCATATCCTTTCCTGCCATCTGTGGCAAAGAAGAGAGTCACACCATCGGCTGCAATGAATGGCGATATCTCATTGCCCCAGGTATTGAGAATCGGACCGCAGTTGATCGGCTCACTGAACATACCGTTGGGCTTTCGCCGGGCAAAGTAAATATCCTTCTGACCCCGACTGTCGGCACGCTGCACGGTCATGACCAGGATCATGCCGCTCGGATCCAGGCACATCTCGGAGAAAGCGTCCTCGTTGTAGTATCGGTCGATCCTGATCTCTTTCGGAATACTCCAGCCGTTCTCTGTCATAAATGTCGACGAAAGACCAGCCCCCTTTGGCGCACCATTGCTGTAGTAGGTATTTCCAACGATGGCTGAGTTCCTGTCAGGCGAGATGCTGACCAGGAAGTTCGAAGCATAGTTATTCAGCGGAGCACCGATGTTCTGAGCCGGACCCCACGTCCCGTTCGGCTGCAGGTCCGTGTACCAGATGTCCTCGGTGGAAGGATCCCCGATGTTACCCATGTAGGGATATCGTCCGAAGTACAGACGCTTGCCGTCAGCGGTGATCACCGGAGAAATATCACCACCGGTTGAATTCACCTGCGGACCCAGGCTCTCCGGTTTTCCCTCGACCAGGCAGTCTTCGGCAAGGTTGATCGGGTCCTGTGCCTGGCGCACGACGAAGTCATCAAACTCCACCACCACTTGCGGCCCAACCAACAGACCGATTTCACCGCCATAGATCTTCGGTCGGTCAAACACGAAAAGTGTTACGTCATTGACGAGCACGCTCGCCCCGGATCCGCGCTTGCGAATCGTCATCGAAAACCATGCCTGCAAAGGCGGTGCCCCTTCAAATGGGGTCCACGGCTGCACCTCGGAAACGCCACCATTACTGGTCGACACTACCTGGTACTGACCAGCGCTGGTAACGAGCAGGGCATTGTAACTAACAGAACCCTTGCCGCTCCAGAAGATCCCGAAGCCCATCGCGGTTGAACCGGTGATCTGGCGGACCTTTACTTCGATATCAAAATCGCGGGAGTAATCAACAAAGCAGTTGGTCGTGGAGAATCTCGTGCCGTATGCGGCACGCTGGTCAACCCGGTACACACCGTTGACGACCACCGCACTGCGCCCCAGCGCGCCCCCTAACTGCCATGCTCCTTTGTTATCATCGTACATGTCATGATGAGCAGTCGCAAGGGGCTGAGCAGCTCCATCTATGACGGCTATAAGCGTCATCGCGATAACGCATATCCGGCGCACGACATTGTGGTGAGTCATACGTACGTCGTTACTCTTCCAGATAGGTATAGCCATAGAGTCCGGAGCGATAGATGGCCAGAAACTCCTTACCCTCCTTGGTCGTGATCCGCTTGTCCTTGACTGATGCGCTTACCCAGGCCTCCATTGTGCGCACAAGTTTCTTTGCATCGAACTGCACGTAATCAAGAACGTCGGCCACCGTTTCTCCGTCGATCACCTGCGCGATCTCGTAGCCGTTGCCGCTTACGGTCACGTGCACGGCATTGGTATCACCGAACAGATTGTGCAGGTCACCCAGGATCTCCTGGTAAGCGCCGACAAGGAACACCGCCAGGTAGTACTGCTCACCAACCTTGAGGGGGTGCACCGGCAGCAGTGACGTGTAGTCGCGTACGCCGATAAAGTGGTCAACCTTGCCATCGGAATCACACGTAATGTCCTGCAGCGTTGCCATACGAGTCGGACGTTCATTCAGACGGTGAATGGGCATGATCGGAAAGAGCTGATCAATGGCCCATGAATCCGGCAGAGACTGAAAGAGCGAAAAATTACAGAAGTACTTGTCGGCCAGCATCTTCGGCAGCTGGCGCAGTTCTTCCGGGACGGCCTTGAGCTCGCCGACCATATCGGAGATGTTCTGGGCAATGGTCCAGTAGAGACGTTCAACCTGGGCACGCGTGCGAAGGTCTATCAAACCAAGTGAGAACCGATCGAGCGTTTCTTCCCGCAGCTGCTGAGCATCGTGCCAGGCCTCAAGCATCGTTCTGCTGTTGAGCGAGGTCATGATCTCGTGGAGTTCGCTCACCAGCTCATGATCTTTCTTTGTGATCTTATCCCGTGAGTTCCACGTCGGGATGCTGGCAGTTTCGAGCACGTTGAACACCAGCACTGAATGGTGCGCCGTCAGGGCACGTCCTGATTCAGTGATGATATGCGGATGCGGAAGTGCGTTCTTCGTTGCTGCTTCGGCGACCGAGCTTATGGCATCGTTGGCATACTCCTGAATGGAGTAATTAATGCTTGAGGCCACGCTGCTGCGCGTACCGTCGTAGTCCACACCCAGCCCGCCGCCAACATCAACAAACTCAATGCGGCATCCCATGGCCATCAGCTGCACGTAGAACTGCGCAACTTCGCTCAGCCCCTGTTTGATCTTTCGGATGTTAGTGATCTGCGAGCCGAGGTGGAAGTGAATCAGCTTGATACAGTCGAGCATTTCGTTCGAGCGGGCATACTCAACGGCTTCGAGAAGCTCCGAGGCGTTTAACCCGAACTTGGACTGATCGCCCCCTGACTCTTCCCACTTACCGCTTCCACTCGAGGCCAGCTTGATGCGAATTCCGACGTTGGGCCGAACGCCTAGACGGCTTGCAACCTCATTGATCAGCCGCAGTTCATTGAGCTTTTCGACCACCAGGAAGATGCGTTTGCCCATCTTCTGAGCCAGCAGGGCCAGCTCGATGAACTCTTCATCCTTGTAACCGTTGCAGATGATCAGTGCCTCGCTGTTGTCCATGATGGCCAGCACCGCATGCAGCTCAGGTTTCGAGCCGGCCTCGAGTCCGATGTTGAATCGCTTACCATGGCGAACGAGTTCTTCCACCACCGGGCGTTGCTGATTGACCTTGATCGGGTAGACGCTGTAATACGTGCCCGTGTAGTCATACTCTCTGGCAGCTTTGGCAAAGCAATCTGATATTTTCTCGATGCGGTCATCAAGGATATCGGGGAAGCGTAGCAGCACCGGAGCACTGACATCGCGCAGCAGGAGCTCATCGACGAGCTCCTTGAGGTCGATCTGCGGACCTTTTGTCTTCCTCGGTGCGGCAACAACATGCCCCTTGGCATTGATACCAAAGTATCCGATACCCCAGCCGGGCACGTTGTAGGTTTCGAGGGAATCTTCGACGCGCCATTTGCGCATAGGGCGTTCGGGGGAATTGTCGGTGGGAAAAGCGAGCGCAAAAGTACGCACAAGTATATTTGTGCCCATGTCTTTAACAGCCGACAACGAATCCCTCAAGCAGCAGTTTGCCGACTTCCTCAAGCGGAAGAAGTATCGTGGCACCCAGGAGCGCTTTAATGTCATCGACCGGATCGCCGAACTTGACCGGCATTTCAACGCCGATGAGCTCTACCTTTACATGAACGGAAGGGGCGACAGGATCTCCAGGGCGACCATTTATTCGACGCTGGACCTGCTGACGACCTGCGGAATTCTAATGAAGCACCGTTTCCAGGGTGGAAGTGCGCATTTTGAGCTCGCCAGCCGCATGCCGGACCATGATCATCTGATCTGCATGGAGTGTGGACGTATTGAGGAGTTTCGTGAAGAAGGGATCGATGCTCTGCGTGATGGTGTCTGTGCCCGCCTGGGCTTCAGACCCAAGGCACATTCACTACAAATTTTCGCCACGTGTCACGATCCGCTCTCTTGTTCGCACAATGAACAAGAGTAACTAAGAGCGTACCATGAAAAACCTTGTAATCGTCGAATCGCCTTCAAAGGCAAAAACCATCCAGAAGTATCTCGGGTCTGACTTCGAGGTCACTTCGTGCATGGGTCACATCCGCGACCTGCCGGGCAACGACAAGGCGATCGATGTGGAGAACAATTTCACACCGGTCTATGAGATCAATGAAGACAAGAAAAAGCTCGTTCAGGAGCTGAAGAAACGGGCACGTCAGGCCGAGACCGTATGGCTTGCCTCTGACGAAGACCGCGAGGGCGAAGCCATCGCCTGGCATCTGTTCGAAGCATTGGACCTTAGCGCTGAGCATACACGACGCATTGTCTTTCACGAAATCACCAAGCCGGCCATCCTCAAGGCCGTTGCTAACCCGCGTGGCATCGACACCAACCTGGTTGATGCCCAGCAGGCCAGGCGAGTGCTCGACCGTCTTGTCGGATATGGCCTTTCGCCGGTGTTATGGCGTAAGGTCCAGCGCAACCTTTCCGCCGGGCGCGTGCAGTCTGTCTCCGTGCGCCTGGTAGTCGAGCGCGAGCGCGAGGTTCAATGTTTCACCTCGAAGAGTCAGTTCCGGATCATTGCCGAGTTCGACGATAACGGCAAACTGTTCAAAGCCGAATTACCCAAGCGCTTCGATCATGAAGAGCAGGCCCGTGAGTTTCTCGAATCGTGTATTGGGGCAACATTCACGGTAAGCAATCTCGAGGTCAAGCCTGCAAAGCGCTCACCTTCAGCCCCCTTCACAACATCAACCCTGCAGCAGGAGGCCAGCCGCAAGCTGGGCTTCTCGCTCACTAACACCATGCGCATTGCCCAGAGCCTTTACGAGGCGGGACTCATCACGTACATGCGTACCGACTCGGTGAATCTCTCTGAGCTGGCAATTGAGGGGGCTCGCCAGGAAATCGTTTCGACCTTCGGTCAGAACTACAGCCGCCCGCACAACTACGTCACCAAGGTAGCATCTGCACAGGAAGCGCACGAAGCCATCCGTCCGACCGATTTCTCCCAGCGCAATGCCGGGAACTCCGACGGTGAACGTAAGCTCTATGACCTGATTTACAAGCGTACGCTGGCATCGCAGATGGCCGAAGCGCAGATCGAGCGCACTATCGCCAGCATCTCGATCTCGACGCGTGCGGATGTGCTCGTCGCTACAGGGGAGGTCATCCGCTTTGACGGATTCCTGAAGCTCTACCTGGAATCGAGCGACGAAGAGTCCGGAGATGATGACTCCGGCAAGATGCTGCCGCCGCTGACCATTGGTTCACAACCTCAGTTGCAGAAGATGACCGCTCGGGAAAAGTTCGACCGGCCCCCTTCGCGCTACACGGAAGCCTCGCTCGTGAAAAAGCTCGAAGAGCTCGGAATTGGACGTCCTTCGACCTACGCCCCGACGATCGCCACCATACAGGCCCGCAACTACGTGGTCAAGGAAGATCGTGAAGGACGACAGCGTCAGGTGCGCGAGTTCAAGCTTCAGGCCGGTCAGGTTACGCGCATTGTCGAAATGGAAAACACGGGTGCCGAACGTTCCAAACTCTTCCCCACCGATATCGGCACGATCGTCACTGATTTTCTGACCAAGCACTTCGACAAGATCATGGACTACAACTTCACGGCCACCGTGGAGAAGCAGTTTGATGAGATCGCCCAGGGCAACGTGCGCTGGCAGGAGATGATCCGCTCATTCTACGAGCCCTTCAAGCAGGACGTCGTCCGCACCAGCCAGACCGCCGAGCGGCAGAGTGGAGAGCGTCTTCTCGGCGCTGATCCTGCTAGTGGACGCAATGTGTATGTGCGCCTTGCCCGCTACGGCCCTATCGCCCAGATCGGTGATGCTGATGACGAGAACAAGCGTCAGAAGGGGCTACCCGGCAACGTTACCATGGAGAGCATCACACTTGAGCAGGCACTCGAGCTCTTCAAGTTCCCTCGCGTTATCGGGTCCTTCGAAGACCATCCGATGGAGGTCAAGCTCGGCCGCTTCGGTCCGTACATCGAACATAACGGCGCATTCTACTCACTGGCTAAGGATGACGATCCGTACACGGTTGCCGGACCTCGGGGAATCGACGTCATTCTGGCTCGACGTCAGAAGATCGCCGAGAACACGATCAAGGTATTCGACGATGATCCATCAGTCAAGGTTCTCAAGGGTCGATGGGGTCCCTATGTAGTGGTTGGCAAGCAGAACGTTCGCCTTCCCAAAGGCACGGACGCGGCTGCTCTGACCCTTGATGACTGTCTGCAGCTTGCTCAGCAGCAGGCACCGGCACCGAAAACCAAGAAGGGGGCCGCATCAACGAAGAGCGCTGATGCCAGCCCGGCCGAAACAAAAACGGCCGTCAAGAAGACGGCCGCCAAGAAAGTTGCCAAAAAGACGATGGCACGAAAAACGGCCGCCAAACGCACGACGAAAAAATAACCCGGCATTATTACGGTCGTTCACTTGACGAAGAGCATTTCCCTGTACGATGGCAAAGGCCAGTGGTCGTAGGCAGTGAGTCGCTCGAGCGCGTCAGCAGCCGCGCGCACGCGCCGCATGGCCGGCAGGACGCTATCGCGCATGTGATGTGCTTTGGAGTGTACGGATTCTCCTCCGAGTTCCTGATTCTGCTGACGCAGAAGGCCGATCGAAATGGCGAGTTCGTTGATGACATCGGCAAGTTCGGCTGTGGCCCTGTCGATGGCAGGCAGTGAGACACCCGCAGACGTCATCTCGCGGAGTGTTCTTAGCGCACTTGGCAGGATCTGTGTCTGCGCAATCCACTCCGTAGTCTCGCCTTCGATGTTCACCGACTTGAAATACTGCTCAAACATCACCTCCTGACGAGCTTCAAGCTCACGCTCCGTCAGAACATTGAGTGATGCAAAGAGCGCGCAGTTCTTCGGGCTCACAAGCGTCTGGATCGCATCGATCGATGTCTTGAGTGCCAGTAGCCCCCTTCGAGCAGCTTCGTCATGCCATTGCTGCGAGTAACCATCGCCATTGAATACGATCCGTGCATGGGTCGAGTACACTTGCTTGATGACCTCGCTCAGTGAGGCCTCGAAGCTCTGTCCCTTCTTTATGCGCTTCTCGATGCTCTGTGCCATGGCGTTGATGGCATCGGCAGCGATGACATTCAAGACCGTGATAGGGAATGAGACTGACTGCGATGAACCCACGGCGCGAAACTCGAACTTGTTCCCGGTGAAGGCAAACGGAGATGTTCGGTTACGGTCACCGGTGTGCTGTGGCAGACGCGGCAGAACCTGAGTTCCGAGTCCTAGCAGGCCCGCCTTCCTTGCAGATCCTGCCTTGCCAGAAACCACCCGTTCGAAGACCTCGGTAAGCTGCTCGCCGAGAAACATCGATATGATGGCAGGGGGCGCTTCATTGGCACCAAGGCGATGATCGTTTGAGGCCGAGGCAACACATGCGCGCAGAAGATCCTGATGCTCGTCCAGAGCCTTGATCACCGCAGCACAGAAGAATAGAAACTGCATGTTCTCGTGCGGTGTGTCTCCGGGTTCGAGCAGGTTCTGACCGGCATCGGTGGACATCGACCAGTTGACGTGCTTGCCCGAGCCGTTGACTCCGGCAAAGGGCTTTTCGTGCAGCAGACACACCATGCCATAGCGCCGTGCAGTATTCTTGAAGATCTGCATCAGCAGCTGCTGGTGGTCTGCCGCAATGTTGGCGTGCTCAAAGATAGGAGCGATCTCGAACTGTCCGGGAGCCACCTCGTTGTGGCGCGTCTTGACTGGAATGCCGAGAGCGTAAAGCTGATGCTCGGCATCGGTCATGAACGTCAGAACCCGGTCGGGGATCGAACCGAAGTAGTGGTCTTCGAGCTCCTGTCCTTTTGGTGGCTGGGCTCCGAAGAGCGTCCTTCCCGACATGACCAGGTCCGGACGGCGATAGTAGAATTCCTCGTCGATCAGAAAGTACTCCTGCTCAACGCCAACCGTGGCGACCACACGCTGCGAATCGGCATCACCGAAGAGTTTTAGCGCACGCAAAGCGGCCATGTTCAGACACTCCATTGAGCGCAATAGCGGGGTCTTGTTATCGAGTGACTCACCGGTCCACGATGCAAAGGCCGTAGGGATGCAGAGTGTTGCACCGTTGGAGTGACGCATGATAAAGGCCGGCGACGTCGGGTCCCAGGCGGTGTAGCCGCGGGCTTCAAAGGTTGCGCGCAATCCCCCGCTCGGAAACGACGATGCATCCGGTTCACCCTGGATGAGCTCCCTTCCGGAAAACTGTGAGATCGCCGAGCCGTCACTTGTTGGTGTTACAAATGAATCATGCTTTTCGGCCGTAAGTCCCGTAAGGGGCTGAAACCAGTGGGTATAGTGCGTTGCCCCCTTCTCCATCGCCCAGGTCTTCATGGCCAGGGCAACCGTGTCAGCGATGGCCGGGTCGAGCGTCGCACCACGCTCTGACGTTGCCACGAGCGACTTCCATACAGGCTTACTGAGGCGCTGACGCAGTTCCTCCATCGTCAGCACGTCACTTGCAAAGACCTCATTGACCACATCCGTCGGCGATGGGACACTCACCCCTTCGAGACGCCAGTTGCGGGCGACCGTTGAGACATCCACATTGTTTGCCATGCTTACTCCGTTGTGTGTTGTTGTTGATTCAGATGATCGTGATCGACGGGGTTTCCTTGTGCGTACTCAGCACGACATTGGTCTGCGTTCGCGAGACGCCCTTCCATTGCTGGATGGCCGAAAGAAGCTGTTCGAGTTCCCCCGTTGTGCGCACTCGCACTTTCAGCAGGTGCGAGGCCGTACCCGTGACGGCATGGCATTCCTGGATCTCCTTGCGTGATCTGCACTGACGACGGAATCCATCGTAGTTAGTGCTCGAATCCATGTCCACAAAGATGAATGCCGTCACATCATACCCGAAGTCGACCGCACGCAACAAGGTCGTATAATCGCGAATGATACCGTCGGCTTCCAGTCTTCGCACGCGATCGCTGACCGTCGGTACCGAGGCACCAACCTGCTCGGCGATTTCGCTCAAACTCAAACGGGCATTCTCCTGCAGGAGTGAGCAGATCTGACGGTCAAGTTCTTTCACGTGAAACCATACGTTCGTAAAGATTGGCGAGTGCAAATCTAACGTTCGTAAGTTTTTCAATCATTGCATGCGGTCTATGTTGAAAACTATTCTCCTCTGGACATGGCGCTCGGCGGTGGCCTTTTTAGTCGGATCGGTCGTGGTCGTTGCGTTGTTGCGCATCGTACCGCCTGCGATCACGCCTCTAATGGTCTGGCGTGTGCTGCAAGCCCCTTTTACCGGCAGATCAATGCTTGTGCGGCATGAATGGGTCGGCTATGACGACATTGCGCAATGGGTGCCGAGGGGCATTGTGGGCGGAGAGGACGGCGGCTTTATGCGTCATGGCGGGATCGATTGGAGTGCCGTTAAGCGAGCTGAGAGGGTCAATGCCGCACGTATCAAGCGAGGACGTCCACCACTTGGAGCGAGCACGATCACGATGCAGACGTGTAAAAACGTTTTTCTGGTACCGTGGCGATCGATGGTCCGTAAAGCCTTCGAGGTGTACTTCGTGTACCTCACTGAAGCACTCTGGGGCAAGCGCCGAATTCTGGAGGTATACATGAACATGATCGAATGGGGCGACGGTGTTTACGGCATAGGCCAGGGGGCGAAAACTTCGTTTGGTGTGGCGGCCAAGGAGCTTTCGCGGGATCAGGCAGCCCGGCTTGCCGCGATCGTCCCTAACCCTCGTCGATTCAGCGCGTCCTCACCAAGTGCCTATACGTTAAAGCGCGCGGCCTGGATACGCGGCCGCATGGGGGCTGCCATTCCGAAGTAAGTCCAGGCAGGCCTGCATGTCCGCTGGAAGGGCGCTTTCGAAGGTCATTCGCTCGCCGGTGATCGGATGTGTGAACGTGAGCATGCGTGCGTGTAGTGCCTGACGGTGTATCTGACCCAGCACCACCGTTGCCGGCTTTCTATATGCCGTATGCAGGGCACTAATGGCCCTTTCCCGTCCGCCATAGTCTGCGTCCCCAAGAAGCGGATGTTTATCATGACTCAGGTGCACCCGTATCTGGTGTGTCCTTCCGGTGCGCAGTTTACAGGCGATAAGCGTGGCATAGTCGAAGCGCTCGAGCACGGTAACCTCGGTGGCTGCATACTTGCCACCGGTGCGAACCACGGCGCGCAACGTGCGGTCACGGGGCGAACGGCCGATCTCGCTCTCGATCAGCCGCTGATCATCAGCTATAACACCCCAGGCAAGGGCCACATATTGTCGAGAAACGGTGCGCTCGGCGAACTGCGTGGCAAGGTGCATCGTTGGAGGATAGGTCTTGCCGATGACCATCACGCCGGTCGTATCACGGTCCAGACGATGCACGATACCAGGACGCACACCGGCTACTTCTTCAGCGCCCAGATCCTGTTCGCCCCATGGATTGTCTTCATCAGTAGGCTCTGAGGATGGATCATCCGTTGTTTCGTCATCATCAGAATCGCCCCACCGTTCTCGTGCTTTCAATACGCGCACCGGCTCGCGCTGCCCAAGGTGCCAGAGCACGGCATTCACCAGTGTTCCGTCACGATTACCAAGCCCCGGATGCACGAGGATGCCGGCCGCCTTGTCGATAACCATCAGATGCTCGTCTTCGTACATCACCTGCAATGGTATGTTCTGCGGAATCAGCTGCAGAGGGGGCGGACGCATCACCGTCACGCGAATATGGTCATTTGGCCGGATGCGATAGTTGGCCTTGGTTGGCCTGCCGTTAACAGTAACGGCATGGGCGTCGATGGCTTTCTGCACACGCGTGCGCGTGGCATGGAGAATCGAATGCGTCAGAAAGGCATCGACTCGTTCCGGCCGCTGTCCGGGGCTGACGGTAAACTCGTAGACGTGCTCGCTCCATTGCAACGAAGAGACTCGATCGCTCGGCGAAGCAGACGTCTCACTCGGATCGTTCATCACGTACCCGGAATAGCGATATGTCATGATTACCCATCAATGAGGCAATTAGCAGCATGACTACGCCGACGCTAACGCAACTGTCGGCAATATTGAACACAGGCCAATGGGTATAGAGCTCACCAGATACCGTGACGTCCGGTATATCAACCTGAAGGAAGTCCACGACCTTGCCGTAAAAGAGCGGATCAGTTCCGTAGAAGACCCCGTAAAACATCCTGTCGATCAGGTTACCAACGGCACCGGCCAGCACGAGCGTCAGGGCATTTCGGATCCCGGCCGAATCTCTGGGCGTGGTCATTATCATGCGCACAATCAACACGACAATCCCAACGGTCAGAAGCGTCAGAATAATCTTCGCCTCACCCCAGCTTACACCAAAAGCCATCCCGGGGTTTTCAACGAAAGTAAGTCGCACCGTCTCTCCGATCAGGGGGCGACTTTCACCGAGAACCATCCCCTGATGATCGTATCCAAACAGACTAAAACCCTTGACTAGGACCTTGGTGATCTGATCGATCACGACAAGCAACCCGGCGATAACAAACGGGCGGTACATGGAATTGCCCTGCCTGCCATTGGCGTCAGCCCCATCCACTTTCATGAGCTCTTGGCCATGATGCGATCAACACCATCATCCGGGCAACGTTTCCGGATCTTATAGGAAGCCGACTGGGTAGTGATCGGAACCGCAAGCAACCGTTCGCGAGCGATCAGAATACCACACATGTGACAGATACCATACGTTTTGTCATCGATTCGCAGCGTCGCTTCGTCTAGCTTACGGATGTAATCCTGCACGCGCTGGATCTGGCCGTAGGTCTTTTCTTTCTCGACAGCCTCCGAGCCCTGCTCGGCCATGTGCATCGAGTAGATCGACGAGTCTTCGTTGGCTTCAGTGTTGGTTAGGTCCTCAAGACGCTCCCGCAGCATACGGAGCTCCTCAAGGGCATCATCTTTTGCCCGCTCGATATTCGAGCGGAAGACCTTGAGATCTGCATCGCTGTACTTCAGCCCCTTCTTCGGAGGAATCGGAAACACCTTGGCTGAGCGTGTTTCGCTACCTAAAACAGAACCCGCATCAGTGGCCTTTGGAGCCGCCGATGCGGGCGTTGAATTCACAGTCGTCGTCTTTGGTAGCGGCTTCGGATTCGTCATCTTCCCGCTTGCTGCTGCATTTACCGAACTTTTCTTGGCTGTTGCCGAACTTTTCTTCGACGCGGACGACACACCTGGTGCCAGTCCATTCCGAGCCGATTGAACCTTGGACGATGTAGACTGCTTGGCCGAGTCAGGAGTTACCCTTACTTGGCTTTTTTTTTTGCCGCAGGCTTTGCAGCCTTCTTTGCAGCTGGCTTAGCTGCCTTCTTGGCTGCTGGCTTTGCTGCTGGCTTAGCTGCTGGCTTTGCTGCCTTCTTGGCTGCTGGCTTTGCTGCTGGCTTAGCTGCTGCCTTCTTGGCTGCTGGCTTTGCTGCTGGCTTCGCTGCCTTCTTGGCTGCTGGCTTCGCTGCGGCCTTCTTAGCTGCTGGCTTAGCTGCTGCCTTCTTGGCTGCTGGTTTAGCGGCGGCTTTCTTTGCTGCTGCCATGAGAGTACCTCAAAAAAAGTGAAACATGAAAACGCGTGCGCCACCTTGACGCACCATCATCAAACACGCTTTACGCGTACGTTGACGTGACGCCCGTTGATCTCGAGTTCAGTTCCGGAGAACTGTCCCCCCCGCTCGAGCGCTTCCGCCAGCGTTTCCATTCCAATGTACGATCGCATGGATTCGATCGCCAACGCTGTATCGTCATCCGTCGAATACTCGACGTGTATGCGATCTGATACGTTGAAACCAGAATCCTTGCGAAGCTTCTGAAGGCGACTGACGAACTCACGGGCAAGGCCTTCTCGCTCGAGGGCTTCGTCAAGCTCGGTATCGAGGGCAACCGTCACACCGGAATCGGTAGCAACCAGCCATCCTTCGATGTCTTCGCTCATGATCTCCACGTCTTCAAAATCGATCTGCACGGTACGCTCATCGATTGTAAGCATCAGCACCGATGTCTGTTCGAGCCGCCGGACGTCATCGTGCGTCATCGACTTGATCGCCGATGCCACCGCTTGTGTATCGGCGCCGTACTTCTTTCCGATGATCTTGAAGTTCGGTCTGGCACTTCGACGAACGATGTTCGTATCGTCTGAGACATACTCGATCGACTTGACGTTGATCTCTTCGGTGATGATGTCTTCTACTGATTGAATCTGTCTGCGCATTTGCGGACTATCAACTGGAAGAAGAATGCGCCGAAGAGGCTGACGTGTTTTGATCTTCGCCTTCTCTCTCAAAGAACGAGCAAGTGAAACAATTCGTTGCGCTTGCTGCATGCGATGCTCTAGTTCGTTATCAATCACAGATGCATCACATGATTGCAATATACTACAATGCACACTGAAATATTCAACGTGCGAGCGCAGTCTCAAAAAGATGGACTCAGATAGAAACGGAGCAACGGGCGCCATCATCTCAGAGATTCCAAGGAGCACTTCGTGAAGTGTTTGATAGGCTGCCTTCTTGTCGTCGTCGTAGTCGCCTTTCCAGAAACGTCTTCGATTACGTCTGACGTACCAGTTAGAGACCTCTTCGATAGTAAACTCCTGTATTAGACGACATGCACGGGTGAGATCGTATTCATCCATGGCTGTCTGATAGTTCCGCATCAACGTATTCAGCCGAGAGATGATCCAGCGATCGATCTCCGGGCGCTCTGCAACCGGTATCAAAGCATCAGCTGCAGAGTATCCATCGAGATTGGCATACAGAGCGAAGAACTCGTAGGTGTTGGTCAGCGACCGGAAGAAGTCTGCGATAACAGTCTTTGCAATGTCCTCTTCGTTCCAAAGCTTTGGCTTGTGCACTGGCGAGGATGCCATCAGGAACCAGCGTATGGAATCACTGCCGAACTTCGACATCACCTCGAAAGGGTCAACTGTATTGCCGCGCGACTTCGACATTTTCTGACCGCGCTTATCGAGAACAAGATCGTTGACAACCACGTGGCGATAGGCCGGTGCGTCAAACAGTGCTGTAGAGATGTTATGAAGAGTATAGAACCAACCACGCGTCTGATCGATCCCCTCGGCAATGAAGTCGGCAGGAAACGACGACTCGAAGAGCTCTTTGTTCTCGAACGGATAATGGAACTGCGCAAATGGCATGCTGCCAGAATCAAACCATACGTCAACGACTTCTCGTGTCCGACGGTACATGACACCATCTCGCTCGAAGACCACGCGGTCCACGAACGGACGGTGCAGGTCTATCGCCAGGCCGCACTCGTCAACTGGCACGAGCGTTCCATCCTCGCGTTCATAGAGCCCCTTGCGGAGTTCCTCGATCGAACCGATAGCAAACATATCCGTTCCGTCCGGATGTACCCAGATCGGCAGGGGGCTTCCCCAGTAACGGTCTCGCGAGATGGACCATTCCTTTACTTCTTCGAGCCAGTTACCGAAGCGACCTTCTCCGATCTCAGAAGGGTGCCACTCGACGGAGCGGTTCAGTTCGACCAGACGCTCACGATAGCGCGGCGAGCGGATGAACCACGAGTCACGGGCATAGTAGATAACCGGGTTGTCGGTGCGCCAACAGTGCGGGTAACTGTGCAGGTAGTCGAAGGAGGCCTTGTAGATCTTTCCGGAGATCTTTAGTGCCTTGACGATATCGCGATCGGCGCCTTCTTCGGTGTGATCGGCGTATGTAAAGCTCTTGACGGCACGTCCGGCAAAATCCCTGATCTCCTTGGTGAAGTGTCCATTCGGGCTCACTGGTTGCGGTACCGGTAGGTCAAACAGCTTGGACATTTCAAAGTCGTCCTGACCAAATGCAGGTGCAATGTGAACGATACCCGAGCCGTCATCGGTCGAGACAAACTCTCCGGGCAGGATCGTCAGCGCATGGGGATGCTCGAGCCGGTCAATGGCAACATCCGCAAAGATCTGCGCGTACGCCGAGCCGACGAGCTGATCTCCACGATAGGTTGCAAGTACCTCAACCTCGCCGTCGAGAATCTCCAGACGAGATTCTGCAAGCAGAAGATCCTCAACGGTCTGCTGCTCGCCTATCATTCGTGTGTTGCGAACGCGCACATACGTGATCGAGGGCCCAACGGCCAGGGCCACGTTAGCAAACAGTGTCCAGGGCGTCGTCGTCCAGACAAGCACACGAACGTCAACGAGTTCCGCAATCGATGACTCACATATGCGGAGTTTGAGATAGACGTTCGGGTCACGCACGTCCTTGTAATTCTGCGACAGCTCATGCGATGAAAGGGGCGTGCCAAGCGTTGGTGATTGCGGGACGACCTTAAAACCTCGGTAGATCAGCCCCTTATCAAAGAACTGCTTCAGGGCCCACCATACCGACTCTACATATTCATTAGTGCAGGTGATGTAGGCACTGTCAAGGTCAAGCCAGTGTCCCATGCGTCGAGTCAGCGTGCGCCATCCACTGTCCATCGTGATGTTCCGATAGACGATATCTCGACACGCGGCGTTGAACACATCAACGCCCATCACCTCGATCTGGGCCTTGTCGGTGATGCCCAGCTCCTTTTCGGCACTGAGCTCTACAGGCAGGCCATGCGTGTCCCAGCCGGCCTGACGTCTGACCGAGAAGCCACGCATGTTCTTATAGCGGCATATCGAATCCTTGATGGTCCGGGCCAGAACGTGATGGATACCAGGCTTACCATTAACCGTCGGAGGTCCCTCGTAGAAGGTGAACGCCGGCGCCGAAGCGCGCAGCTCTTGTGAGCGTGCAAAGACGTTGTTGGATTCCCAGTATTCGAGAATAGACTCTTCTTGCTTTGGATACGAAAAATCATCAGGAAGAGGTTGAAACATGTGCGCAGGGTGCCCCGGGTGATCGAAGTTACAAAGTTACAAACGTGACCTTGAAGGTCGTTCCGGCCCCCTCTGTTGAGACGACATCGATCGTGGCCTGATGCGCGTCAAGGATCCACTTGACGATGGCCAGTCCGAGACCGGTGCCTTGGATATCCTTCGAACGTGCCTTGTCAACACGATAGAACCGGTCATAAATGTGCGGAAGGTCCTCAGCCGCGATGCCGATGCCGGTGTCGCTGACCAGAAGTCTCGCACTGCCGTCGATGGCAAGTAGCTCGACCCGAACCGAGCCGCCTTCAGGAGTGTACTTAACGGCGTTCTCTACGATATTCAGGATTGCCTGATGCAGGCGTACACGGTCTCCGGTGATCGAAACGTCCTGATCAATGTCCGTGGTCAGAGCAATATGCTTGCCCTCGGCCATCAGTAGAACATCATCGCAGACATCCGCCACCAGCGTACTGAGCCGCACGGGCTTGCGTTCGATGGTCACTTGTCCTGTCTCGGCCCGGCTTAGTTCAAGCAGTCCTTGAACCACGTTGGTCAGACGCTCGACTTCTTCCAGACAGCTGGCTAGTGTGGACTGATACTCCTCGGTGGACATCGGCCTGCGCAGGGCAACACCGAGCTCTCCCATCAGAATGGCAAGGGGCGTCTTGAGTTCGTGTGAGGCATCTGAGGTGAACTGACGAACCTGCGCAAACGACTGTTCAAGCCGAGCGATCATGTCATTGAGAGTGTCGATCAGTCGGGCAATCTCATCATTGTTCTGCGAACGCGGAAGACGTAACTCGAGGTTGCTTGCTGTGATCGTCCGTGCCGAGCGCGTGATGTCATCGACGGGCTTGAGAGATCGACGGGCAATAAACCAACCAAGAATGCCCGATACCACGAGGGCCGCCGGAAGTGCGTAGAGTAACAGCGAAAACAAACGACGCAGTGTCTGATCAACTTCAGAAAGTGGATATGCAGCCGTAACCGATGCTCCATCGGAGGTGATCATGACGATGCGGAATCGTTCACCCCGCAACCAGTAGTAAGAAAAGATCGATGACTCGTCGGAACCGGCATTTCCGCGGAAAAGCTGATAGGTCGGCAGGCTGTCTGTACCCAGATTATCGGACCTCCACGCCACAAGTCCATCGGCGGCTGCTACCTGCAAGACGGTGCTGGATGAATTCAGGAGCATGTGTTCATAGACCGCCGACCAGACCGGGTCCTCAGGCGCGACGGTCTCGGTATTCATCGTCGGCCCGACGAAGTCCCGCATCGTTGGCTGGTCAAGTAACTCCACACGCAGCCGCTCCCGATCTGCCGTTCGACGCCGCCCCCTGACCGGCACAAGGGGCTTGCGGGCCTGCACTTGCTCCTTGCGGATCACGGCCAGCAACGACGTACCTGCACGTTCAAGCGAGGCATCGAGATTGCGCAGCAGCTCATTGCTGACGGTGACGTAGGCAATGGCGGCAAAGCCGGTCAGCGACAGCGACACGATCGCCCCGTAGAGAAGGGCCAGCTTGACTCGGAGAGTGAGCTTCACGGCGTCGAACATACACAGACAATGCGCACCATGAAACGGGATTCTATCTTTGCAAGTGATGAGTTACGATGCCAGACCGATCGGCGTGTTCGATTCGGGGATCGGAGGGCTTACGGTGCTTCGGCACCTTATGCGACTGATGCCCTCGGAGGACTTTGTCTATCTCGGTGACACGGCCCGTGTTCCGTATGGCAATAAGTCCGCTGAAACTGTTCGCCTGTATGCGCGGCAATGCGCCGAGTTCCTGCTGCGTCATGACGTCAAGCTCATAGTTGTGGCCTGCAACACGGCATCGGCACTTGCTCTGGATGAACTTCGTTCATTACTGCCGATACCAGTCCTTGGTGTGATCGAGCCGGCAGCTGCCAGGGCCGTTGCTGTCTCGCGCACTGGGGCAATCGGTGTCATCGGCACTCGCGCGACGATCAATTCCGAATCATACCCGAAGGCCATTACCGCCAAATCCGGTGTGCGCAGTTTCTCGATCCACGCCCGGCCCTGTCCGCTCTTCGTGCCCCTTGTCGAAGAAGGCTGGATCGACTCGCAAGCAACACGTCTGATCGCCGAAGAGTACCTGCGGCCGTTGCGCGTGGCGGGCATCGATACACTCGTGCTCGGATGCACGCACTATCCGATGCTGGCGCCGTTACTCGGAAGTCTGCTTCCCGGCGTGGAGCTTATCGATTGCGGAGAGTGCACGGCGGCTCAGGCCCGTCAGACGATCATGCAGCAGGACCCTGACCACGTGGCTCGCATCTCGCTGTACGTCACCGATAACACGCCGGCATTCACATCCCTGGCGTCAACGTTTCTCGGCAGGCACGTCGACGAGCCGGTGCGCGTGAGCCTCGAGCCCCTTGCATCGCAGGTCTCACGCTGATGTTGACGTATGCCATCCGTAAGGTCGTCTACACGCTGCTGGTGCTTGCCGGCGTGGTGGTGGTTACGTTCTTCATCCGGCCCCCGGGCGATCCGGCCCGGGTTCTGCTTGGACAGCGTGCCGATTCGGCTTCGGTGGCTGCTTTGCGTGAACAGCTGGGCCTTGACAAGCCCCTTCCTTATCAAATAAGTGCGTATGTGGCGAATCTCTCACGGGGCGACATGGGCAGGTCGATCGCAACAAACCGGCCCGTCACCGAGACGATCAGTGAACGCTTTCCGGCAACAGCACTTCTTGCCCTGACCTCGATAGCCATCGCCACTATCCTCGGGATCATCCTGGGCGTGATCGCGGCGTGGAAACCCAATTCCTGGGTCGACACGCTGACGATGTCCACCTCACTGCTGGGTATCTCACTGCCGGCATTTGTTGTGGGGCTTCTGCTGGTGCTGGTCTTTGGCGTAGCCCTTGAGTGGTTCCCGATCAGCGGGTACATCGACCGCGGTGCGGAACACCTCGTGCTGCCAATGATCACCCTGGCCATCCGGCCGCTTTCAGTGATAGCCCGCGTCACACGGTCAAGCATGCTCGACGTGCTGGGTCAGGATTATATACGAACCGCCCGTGCTAAGGGGCTTTCGGATCTCAGCGTCTTCATGAAGCATGCTCTTCGCAATGCGCTGAATCCGGTGGTCACCACCGTCAGCGCGTGGTTTGCCGGCCTGCTGGCGGGAACGTACTTCGTGGAGTTCATCTTCAACTGGCCCGGCATCGGACTCGCCGCTTTCAATGCGATCGAAAAGCTAGATTATCCAATGATTCAGGGCACGGTTCTCTTCACGGCTATCATCTTCGTCACGGTCAACACACTGGCAGATATCCTCTACGGCTTCATCGATCCCAAGGTGAGAGTCTCATGAGTCAGCATTCTCACGAAAGCTCTGAAAGTCCGTCGCGGCTTGCCTTTGCAAGACTGAAGAAAAACAAGGGTGCTGTGATCGCCATGACCGTTCTGCTGATCATGATTGTGGCGGCCATAGCCGCGCCGCTGATCACGCCCTTCGACCCAACAACGCAGATACTTGAATACAGTGTTAAACCCGCCGGCTTTCAGGGAATGATCCTCTATAAGCGCAACCCTGCCGATGTCTCGTCACCATCGATCATCGCCGTGTCGTGCTGGGTGCTGCGCAATGACACGGTCTTCTACCGCGATCCTGCCGGCGAACCCTATCGCATCGCACGTTCATCGCTGACCGGTACTGGATCTGATGACTTTTCGGCACGGCCAACCTTCTGGCTTGGCACAGACCGATTTGGGCGGGACATGTTCACGCGGCTTGTCTATGGCATGCGTGTTTCGCTGAGTGTTGGTCTTATCAGTGAGTCCATCGCGCTGATGATCGGCATTCTGCTTGGAGCACTGGCTGGATACTACCGCGGCCGTGTCGATGACGGCATCATGTGGCTTGTCAATGTTGTATGGTCATTCCCCACCATTCTGCTGGTGGTGGCTTTTTCGGTTCTGCTGGGCAAAGGCTACTGGCAGACTTTTGTTGCTATCGGCATCTCATCATGGGTGGACATCGCCCGCATCGTGCGAGGTCAGTTCTTCAGCATCCGTGAGCAGGAGTACATCGAAGCTACGCGTGCTCTTGGCTACGGCTCCATGCGAACGATCTTCCGACACATGCTGCTCAATGCTACCGGACCGATCATCGTGCTTTCTACGGCCGGATTCGCTACGGCCATCATCGCAGAAGCATCACTGAGTTTTATTGGACTGGGTGTTCAGCCCCCTACCCCCTCGTGGGGTCAGATGATCAAAGACGGTTACGGATACATAGCCCTGGGAACGAACTGGGGAATGACCCTCTTCCCAAGCATAGCAATGGCTGTCGGCGTGCTGGTTCTGAATGTCTTTGGTGACGGACTGCGCGATGCCTTTGACCCTAAGACGAGTCAGCGATGATCGAAGAGATTCTGAAATCAGGCATTTTTCCGCCGGCGATCCTGCTCTTCGGTGAAGAGGATTTTCTCGTCGAGCATGATGCCCAGCGCCTTTACGATGCAGCATCTGGTCAGGACCCTACGGGAATGAACTGCGACGTATTGGACGGTGAGCAAACATCGCTTGATGCCGTTCTCTCGGTAGCTCGATCCTTCCCGATGATGTCCGACCGGCGTGTGGTATGGGTGCGCCGAGCGGACAAGATGTCTGCCCGCGATGCAAAGGGATCCGACGCCATGACGGCGTATCTGTTGAATCCTGCTGAGACAACCTTCCTACTCTTTACCGCGTCACTTCCGGCGGCCGACGGCATCGGCAAGGTCCGGCAGCGTGCGGATTCCCTCAAGAAGAAGCTGTCAAAAGTTCGCTACCCCTTTAATGCTCTCGTCAACGGGGCTTCGTGGACCGAGTATCCACGACTGGGAGAGACGCAAGTTCGATCTTGGATCCTCAACCATTGCCGCGGCCTTGGACTTAGCCTGCCGGCAGAAGCTCCTGACCTTCTTCTTGCACGGCTTGGCACCGGCCTGCGCGACATCGCAATGGAGCTCGAAAAGGTCAGAACGTTTATTGGTGACCGCACAGAGGTAAGACTCGACGATATATATGCCGTTGCCGGAAGCACACGGGAGTTCAATGTCTTCGAGCTGCAGCGTGCCATCGGACGTCGTGACGCCCCCAGTGCGATGCGCATCCTGCGGGCGATGCTCGAAGCCGAGTCGCAGGAGATCATGATCCTGACCATGCTGACACGCTACTTCACCTCGCTCTATGCTCTGATCGATCTTCGGTCTTTGACCGACCAGGCGCAGATTGCCCGTCAGAGTGGACTGCAGCCATTTGCTCTGACCGAGGCGTTTCAGGCTCTGGATCATCTCGGACCGCGGCGAGTAGAAAATGCCCTGCATCATCTGCGTCATGCCGAACGCTCGCTGCGCAGCTCATCCGACCGACAGACCACAATGGAAGTACTTGTCGCCTCGGTCATCGATGCCGACTAGTCCCACTGGCGTATCTTTGCCGCGTGAACGAAGAACTTACAATTATCTGTGAGCGTGCCGCTCAAACACAGCTAGACGCCTACAATGCCCGTGACATCGACGCGTTCGCGTCTGTGTATACGGACGATGTGCGCCTTATCGATCTGGCCACTGGCTTAATTTTCTGCACGGGCATCGACGAACTTCGTGCGCGCTACGGCCGTCAGTTTGAAGAGAAAACACAGTTACAC
>JBEIIK010000009.1:0-36663 GCA_040380835.1 Ignavibacteria bacterium
AGCGTTTCGCCTTTGCGGACGCTGGCGCCTTCCTTGGTCGTGATGTGCTTGAGAAGTCCGGGCATGGGCGCAGTGAGACGCACAACGCGCTGCTGCTGCGCCGGTGAGGCCTTGAGGATGTCGAGAAGTTCGGCATGACGGTCCTTCATCACCCTGGCGGTGTAGGCATAGCCGCGCACGGAGATCGTTACGGTCTGCAGGCCGTCGCTGTGGATGTGAACCGGTACGGGCTGACCCTTGTCGTGCCAGTGCCAGACCCCCGGGATGTCGGTTGGAGTCAGCACGACGTCGTTACCGTCATGGTCGCGGGCACCGTCTGCCGTAATGTCAACATGGCGCGTTTGGCCGTCAAGCTCGGTGGTGACAATGAAGCGTGCCATGCAGTGTACCTATGGTGTGTAGATCAGTTACGGCAAAACTACGGTCGATACCAGCATTCCTGCGTGGCAATGGCCGCAAGCGGAACGTCATGAGGCTCAGCAGCCACGTCAGCTGCCAGTTGAGACTGATAGGCAATGCCTATGGCGGTAGTCCGGGCGCGGGCAAGGAATCGGTCGTAGTAGCCCTTACCATATCCAAGGCGCCGACATGTGCGGTCAAATGCAACAAGTGGTACGATCACGGCAGCGTCCGGACCAAAGTGCTCGGCAGGCACGAGATCTTCGTCCAACTCCACCACAGGCTCGAGAATGCCAAACCGCCCCGCCTGCCAGCGCGTGCGCCAGGTCACACGACAATGCAGAAGCTCATCGCCGGAATCGGGTGTGATCGGAACATACACCTCCTTACCAATCCCCCACGCATACTCGATGAATGGCATGGTCTGCACTTCCTCGGCCGTGGATCGATAGACATGCACGCACGAAGCGATCTGAAACGCCCGGTGCTTGTGCGCCCTCTCAAAAATGAGCTGGTCCCACAATCCGCGGTCCTGCACCTCGATCGATGCCCGTCTCTCAATGGCGGCCGAGCGGATCTCCTGCTTTGTCAATCTCCCCTCCTCATGGCTATGATGTCCGGTACGATAATGGCAGCGATCAACACGCCCCCTCCCAGCATCTGTCGCATCGAAAGTGTTTCGGCACCGATGGCAACGGCAATGACGGAGGCGGCAAGGGGCTCCATGGCAAAGATGATGCCGGCCCGCACCGGATGCGTGTATTGCTGAAACCGCGTCTGCACAAAGGTCGGGATGACAGAGGCGAAGATGGCGCAGTAGACAATGGCAAGCACAACGGACGATGACAGGGTCATCTGCAAGCTGCCGTGCCCGGTCAGACTGAAGATGAGCATCGAAACGAGCGCCAGTGCCACGGTACCGGCAAACTGCAGCACCACCAGCGCATTCTGCTTGTGCGTGTCGTGGCGTATATCCGATGTCCACGTGTCGATGTACACAAGGTACACGGCCCAGATGATGGCGCTGATCACCGTCTGCACGTCACCGAATCTGACGCCGAGTAGCTCCGGCGATGTGAACAGATACAAGCCAAGGAGGATCATAACGATCGACGCCGCATGCGTGCCCCGCAGGCGCGTGCCGTGCGTGATGCGCTGCACCAGCGGAACGAACGCCACCATGGTGCCGGTGATGAAGGCCGAGGTCGAAGCCGAGGTTTCTGTCAGACCAAAGGTCTGCAAAAGAAAGCCGGCTCCGAAAAGCAGACCCAGTATGCTGCCCCGACGAAGCGTTGTGCGGTCAATGGATGCAAGTGACCGACGCCAGATCATGGCCCCGACCAGCAGCGCAAGACCAAATCGCAAGGCAACAAATACCGATGGGGCCACCTCGGTCAGCGCCGACTTTATGACCACAAACGTGCCCGCCCAGAGCACGGTGATCAACGTCAGCGCAAGCTCAGCGCGATGTCGCTGCATCAGCGTCCCGCAGCGGCAAGCAGGTGATGATAACGCACCACGGCCCGCATGCCCGTGTGAAAGTTCGACAGGTCGAAATGCTCGTCCGGTGAGTGGGCATTCTCATTGTTGAGACCGAATCCCATGAGCACCGTCGGGACGTTGAGGACCTGATCAAAGAGCAGCACAACGGGGATCGAGCCGCCTTCGCGCGTGAAACGGCACTTGGCTGAGAATGTTTCCTCGAGAGCCTGCGTTGCAGCATGCATCACCGGCGAGTCACGCTCAACCAGCACCGGGTCAGCACCGTGCAGATCCTGTACCTGCACGGTTATACCCGCCGGTGCGATCGACTGGACATATGCCGTGAACTTCTCGGCGATATCGTCATGCTTCTGATGCGGAACCAGACGCATGCTGATCTTGGCCATCGCCCGCGCCGGAAGCACGGTCTTGGCCCCTTCCCCGGTAAAGCCGCCAAGGATGCCGTTAACATCCAGCGTCGGACGCGCACCGAGGCGCTCAATAGAACTGTAGCCCTCTTCGCCGAAGAGCTCGGCTACATTCACGTCGGCCTTCAGACGCTCGTCGCTGTGACCCAGCGCGGCCAGGTCCGCACGCTCCTGCTCGGTAAGGGACTTCACGTCATCGTAAAACCCATCGATGGTGATGTGACCATGCTCGTCCTTAAGCTTGGCGATGATGGTGGCCAGAGCGTTGAGCGGGTTCTGCACCGCACCGCCGTAGGAACCCGAATGCAGGTCGCGATTCGGACCCTGCACGTCGATCTGCATGTAGGCCATGCCGCGCAGGCTGTAGACGATCGATGGCTGACCGGGAGCGAACATGGATGTGTCGGATACCAGCACGGAATCGCAGGCAAGCTTGGCTGCGTTCTCCTTCACGAACGGTGCCAGGTGTGTGCTGCCGATCTCCTCCTCGCCCTCGATGAGCAACTTGATGTTCACCGGCAGACGTTCCTCGACGGCCAGCAGCGCCTCGATGGCCTTGATATGCAGAAACACCTGCCCCTTGTCATCCGTGGCGCCGCGGGCAAAGACCTTACCATCGCGGACCACCGGCTCAAATGGCGGATTGGTCCACAAATTCAACGGGTCCACCGGCTGCACGTCATAGTGTCCATAGAACAGCACCGTAGGAGCCCCCTCTCCGGCATCAAGGTTCTCGGCGTAGACGATCGGATGACCGTTGGTGGGGAGCACCTCGACGTGCTCAAGGCCGATGCCGCGCAGGTGATCAGCCAGCCAGTTGGCGCAGCGCACGACGTCGCCGGATCGCTCGGGGTCGGTGCTCACGCTCGGAATGGAGAGAAACTCGATGAGCTCGGCTTCAAAGCGCTCACGGTGCTGGGTAAGGTACTCGCTGGTGGTCATTGTTGCGTGATGATGAAAGTGTGGCTGAGAGTTATTTCGGTAAGGGGGCTCATCCGGGCATGAGCATCGATTCGGCATAGACGCGCTCGTAGTGCGGCACGATCAGCGAAATGTCGAAGTTGTCGATCACACGCCGACGTGCGTTCTCGCGGAATATGGCGAGCTTCTTTGGGTTGGTCAGCAGGTCCAGACAGTACCGCGCCATGCGGTCAACATCTCCGAGTTCGGCGATGAAGCCCGTCTCGTCGTGCTTGACAACCTCCGGGATGCCGCCGATGTTCGTGGCCACAACCGGCACGGAGCAGCTCATCGCTTCCAAGGCAGAGAGCCCGAAACTCTCCTGCTGAGAAGGCAGCAGGAAGATGTCGGCTACCGACAGGATCTCGGGCAGGGCTGACTGCTTTCCAAGAAAGGTCACGTGTTCTTCCACGCCAAGCTCGCGGCATAGACGCTCGGCATCACTGCGCTCTGGTCCGTCACCAACAAAGACCAGCCTGGCAGGTACCTTCTTGCGAACCTCGGCCAGGATGCGCACGCAGTCCTGCACGCGCTTGACCGGACGGAAATTTGATACGTGCATGAGGACAAACTCGCCGTCCTTCTTGAGATGCTTCTCCAGATGGCTGCAGTCACCGCGCGTGTAGAGAACCGTATCGACAAAGTTCGGGATCACCCGTATCGACAGGTCCTGACCAAAACTCTGGCGCGTCTTCTCGGCAAGAAAACCCGAAACGGCAGTTACCACGTCGCTCTTCTCGAGGGAGAACTTTACCAGCGGAAGAAACGTCGGTTCCATGCCCACGAGCGTAATGTCAGTACCGTGGAGCGTCGTAACAAGTCGAAAGGGGCGCGTGCTGCGGCTGATCTCCCGGGCCAGGTAGGCACTCACGGCATGCGGGATCGCGTAATGCACATGCACAACATCAAGCTGCTCGTACTTGGCAACGTCAAGGATCTTGCCCGCCAGAGACAGAGTGTACTGGTTGAACTCCATCAATGGATACGATGGAGTTTCCACCTCGTGATAGTAGATGTTGTCCTGGAACCGATCAAGACGCATCGGCTGAGCGTACGTGATGAAGTGTACACTATGCCCTTTTTTTGCAAGTTCGTGTCCCAACTCCGTAGCAAGCACTCCGCTGCCACCGTAGGTCGGGTAACACACCATTCCGATTCGCATACACGTTCCTTCTCTCCCCCGCCAAGCCGCATCGATACACGCATGAGCTTCACGCCCTACCGCACGGTGACCTCGGAGAATAGCTTCGAAATTACCATCAAACGATCAGTCTTTCGGGCGTTTCTCGCCCCCTGCCGGTCGAAGGAGGAAGCCCAACAGGTTCTTGATGCGCTGCGTTCCAGGTACTGGGACGCCGTGCACCATTGCTATGCGTACCGCATCGGCGAGCATGGAATGGAGTCGCGTATGTCCGACGATGGCGAACCCTCGGGCACGGCCGGCAAGCCGATCCTCTTTGCAATGCAGAAGGCCAACGTCAGCGATGCGATCATCGTGGTGGTGCGATACTTCGGCGGCGTAAAACTTGGCGTTGGACCGCTGGCCCGTGCCTACACGGAGGTGGCTCAGGGGGCGCTTCAATCGGCTACGTACGACACCGTGCGGCCACGGCAGAGCTTTCAGGTTCATTGTATCTATGACGATGTGTCCACGGTGACACGGCTGCTTGAGGACGTCGACGCGACATTTGAGGCCTCGTATGGCGATGCTGTTGCGTTCGACGTCACCGTCGACGAGGAGAAAATGTCCTCGTTTCTAGCACTGCTGATCTCGCGCACCAACGGCCGCGCCGGCTACTCAAAAATCCGTCCCGAGTGAGACTAACCATACGGGTTGGGAAAATCCCCCTCCCGGCAGGATGCGCCATGCCACATCAATGCGCAGCGGGAGGCCCAGTGCGGCGTTGCGCGTGCCGATGCCAACCGATGAGATGATCGGATTCGAGGCCAGCAGGCCCGGTTCGGACCATGCCAGACCATTCTCATCCCATGCACCGCCGGCATCGAAGAACAGCTGGGCCTGCATGCCCTGGAAGAGCGACGGTATGGGGCCGGCCTGAAACGCAAGAAGGAAGGGAAAACGTAGCTCGACGTTGGTTACGAAGTATTGCGTGCCTAAGCGCTCGTTGATGGCATAGCCTCGAAGGGGCCACCCCGGACGCGTAAAAGCGAAGTCCTCGGGGTTCTGAAACGGCCAGCCGTTCGCGCCGAGATAGCCGTTGATCCAGTTGTCTGTTCCGCCGATGAAAAACTTCTGAGGATTGCGTCCCGAACTATACCCGCCGGCACCACGAATCGCTACCGAGTAGGCTCCGCCAAGGTGGAAGTATCGCCGTGCATCAAGCCGAGCGGTGGTGAAGGATATGCCTGATTCACCCCATGATGGCGAGGCTTCGAGTGTGAGATTCAGACGCGTACCGCTCATCGGACCCCACATGCCCCACAGGCCGTCATCAAGAACAAAGGATAACGACGGAACGGTCACAAATCGCGTCAGAGACGGCTCGAGCGGCACGTCAAGGTTCTCCCGGGACATGCCCAGCACCTGTACGCCAAGATCAAGACGGGAGTAGCGTGAGAACGGATAAGAGGCGTTAAGCTGCGTGCCGTAACTACGCAGACGATATAGCATCCCCTGCAGCTGCGTAAATCCTGCATTCTGGAAGACCGCGGCATAGAGATCAATGACGTCGGGAAGGTAGCCGTAGGAAAGCCAGAAACTGCTGTTGTTCAGATCGAGAAAGATGTTGCCACGGAAGTAGATCTCGTGGTCGCCAAGCATGTCCGAAAACAGTGCCTGTATCTGACCATTGGCACCAAAGAAGTTGTTGTATCCTGCATTACCGGTGACGACATCGGTCGAAAAGGTCGTCTTGTAATCCTTGGGAGGATAGACTGTGTCCTGACGCTGACGTTCCTGTTCCTTTAAGGGATCTGTTTCGTACTGGATCGATTCAGCATTTGGAGGAACCGACTTCTGTTCGGTAAGATCTACGTCAAAGGTCCCGTAACTGAAGGTCATCGTATCCTGCTCGACACGGGGCTTGGAGACGATCTGAGAGACAGAGTTACGCTGCTCGATCTGCTGACGTCGGAACACCGTCATCGGCAACGAGTCCCGCTGCTTGAGTTCAAGCGGATAATTGAGCAGGAAGATGTCGTATCCGACGCGGTTCTGGGAGGCAAAGAGCAGCTTGGTTCCGTCACGTGAGAGCGAGATCTGCGAAACCTCCTGCAGAGAATTCGTCAGAGCCGTTTTGCGACGGCTTTTCAGGTCGAGACGCCAGAGGTTGCTGATGCCATTGTAGTCGGCAACATAGAGTAGCGTTTCCCCGTCCGGAGATACAGCCAGCGAGGATTTCCCCACATCAGGGTCCTGCGTCAGACGCTCAACAGCAAGCGTCTGGATGTCAACACGGTACACATCGCGGGCATCGACGTCGTGCTTCCATATGGCGAAGTCCTTCGGGACATCACGCATCGACAGATACGACATGCGATCGGAAACGAAGTACACATATTTACTGTCAGTCGACCATGCCGGAAGCGCATCGGTGAAGACGTCATTGGTAAGCTTCGACAGCTTGCGACTTCCAAAGTCATACACGTAGATGTCGGCATGACGTCCGCCGGTATCGGCTTCAAAGGCGATGCGGCGTCCATCCGGTGACCACGTCACGCCACCGATGGTCTGCAAGCCGAAACTCAGTTCGTCATTGTCTCCCGAGGCAGCGTCCACAATGTAGATCACGTCCTGTCCAGCCCCCTTTGCCCCAACCGCGAGCTTGGTGCCCTTCGGGTTCCAGGAGATACCGGGCGTGAGGAAGTTCAGCTCCTCGAAGGCCGTACTTCTACCACTCGAGGCAAGTTCCCGGGGCTGCTTGGTCTTGATGTCCATGACGTACAGCCCGAAGGTCCCGGCACCGCGATCCGAGAGAAACGCTACCTTTTCGCCGTCCGGCGAGATCGCCGGCGAGGTATTGTAGAAGTTCTCTTCCTTGCGGTGATTGGTCAGTCGCTTGGCGTAATCTTCGACGTACTCATAACGCCCGACATCAGGAAAGTAGTCGCGCTTGGTGTCCTTGGCCCACTGCTCGGACATTTCCTCATAGGACATGCCGAAGGAGGCTTTGAAGGTGCGCTCGACGTCTCTAAGAAGACGGAAACGGTTAAGGACCTCTCCGACCTTGCCCGGACCATAGGTGCGGGCTACATAAGACCAGAAGGCCTGACCGCCGCGGTAGGCAAAGTAGCCACTGAGCTGATCGAGCCCGCGCAGATACTCACTTACCGCCACATCGCGCATGAACATATCGGTCTTGACGTCCATCCCACCGGCACTGGAATACTCGGCAAAGCCTTCGTTCATCCACAGCGGCAGCATCACGGCATTGGGATTGTTGACCAGTGACTGGATGGAGCCGCCGTAGAACATGTCATTGATCACGGCGTGAACAAGCTCGTGGTGGATCACATGCTTGAACTTCGACAGGTCGCCCTCGTACGGCAGCACCACCCGATTCTTGAACAGCTCCGTCACGCCCCCTATCCCCTCGGTCATGAACTGACTGATGACATTGGTCTGCTGGAACTGGTTGTGGGAATTATACAGGATCAGCGAGATACGCTTGTTGATCGTAAAGGCAAGCTGGTCCTGGATGATGCGAAGCGCCTGCTCTGCCTCTCGTGCCATGAAGTTGGCAAGGGGCAGGGCATTGCCGTGATAATAAACATCGAAGTTAGCTGACTGGATGTAGCGCCAGTTGAACTTCTCGTACTGCTTCTTGTTCTTGCCAAAGGCAACGTCACCACCGAGCAGCTGCGCACCGAGTGGCAATGATGAGGCCGTGACGGCGATGGCTGCGAGGATGAATTGGCGGAGATGTCTCATACATGGCCTGATGACGTACAATACGGCCGACCGTTGTATGATTTCCAGCACATCATCTGAAGGAGCTATTCGGAGTCGCCCGTGGCCGGGGCCCGATCAGGTTTCTGCCGCGCGGCCTTTATCGACGCCACGAAGGCCATTCCGGCCTCGGCTGCGGCCTGCTCGGCCTCCTTTTTGTTACGTCCCGTTCCGGAGCCGACAACACGATCATCCACGACAACTTCGACGGTGAAGAACTTTTCGTGATCGGGTCCTTCTTCCTTTACGACCACGTATCGCGGTGCGCCATAGCCACGTCCCTGCACCGTTTCCAGCAGCAGACTCTTGAAGTTCGTGTCGTGAACAAGCGATTCGCGCATCATAATCGGCAGCAGCCGCTCGACGATGAACCGCCGCACTTCGTCAAAACCGCGGTCGAGATAGATCGCTGCAATGACCGACTCCAGCGCATCTGAGAGCATACCGTCGTTGCCGCGCTGCAGGGACTGATTGGCCGAATAGCTCAGGAAGAGGAATTCCTCCAGGCGCAGCGCACGGGCACAGACGGCCAGTGACTTCTTGTTGACGATCCACGAACGCATCTTGGTCAGCTCGCCTTCGAGGACCTCGCGGTTGTTGTAGAACAGGTACTCGGCCGTGACCATGCCAAGGATCGCATCACCGAGAAACTCAAGACGCTCGTTGGACCGGTGATCAGGCGTGTTGGCAACCTGAAGGTATGACCGATGCGTCAGCGCCTGCTCATAGAGCGAAGGCATGTGAATGCTGATACCAAGCGTTTCCTCAAGGTCACGCACGCGCTCATCCGTCAGGAGATTCATCGACGGAAAGATCTCCTTGAAGGCAGCGTTGCTGGCCGCCCCCTTGATCGAAGCGAACTTCAGGAGATTGGCGTAGAGCTGACGTACGATATCCTTCACGGGGCTTGCTCTACGGTCGTTCAAGAATGTCTGCTTACTCGCTGAAGGACCTGAAGCAGAGCGTGGCGTTATGTCCGCCAAACCCGAATGTATTGCTGATCGCAGCGCGGATTGCGTGTTTGCGCGGCGCATTGGCCACATAGTCAAGCGTACATTCCGGATCGGTCGTGATCTGGTTGATGGTCGGCGGTGCAATTCCATTCTTGATCGCCAGAACGGTGGCAATGGCCTCAATGGCACCGGCTGCACCCAGTAGATGCCCCGTCATGGACTTGGTGGAGCTCACAAGTATCGAATCAGCCCAATCACCGAAGACAGTGCGGACCGCTGCTGATTCCGACTTGTCGTTGAAATGCGTTGACGTGCCGTGCGCGTTGACATAGTCAATATCCTCGGGCTGAAGACCGGCATCGGCCAAAGCCAGACGCATCGAGCGCACGGCACCTTCGCCCCCTGGCGCAGGTTGCGTGATGTGATACGCATCATCCGTAAGACCGATACCAACGATCTCGGCAAGGATATTGGCCCCACGGTTCGTGGCGTGTTCGAGAGTTTCCAGGACCAGCACTCCGCCCCCTTCGCCCATCACAAAGCCATCGCGGTCCTTGTCAAACGGACGGCTTGCGGTTTCGGGGCTGTCGTTCCGCGTGGACAGAGCCTTCATGGAGTTGAAGCCTCCGATGCCCATCGGACAGACGACGGCTTCACTGCCACCGGCTAGCATGACATCGGCCATGCCGCGCTGCATGAGCATGAAGGCATCAGCGATGGCGTGCGACGATGTTGCACAGGCCGAAACAGTGGCATAGTTCGGTCCCTTAAGACCATAACGAATAGCAATGTGTCCGGCAGCAATGTCAGAAATGAGCATCGGGATGAACAACGGCGAGATCCGATCGGGGATGCCATTGCGCTCATAAAGATTCTGCTGCTGGTGATGGTACGTCCACATACCACCGATGCCGGAACCGAAGACGACGCCGGAGCGCTCCTGGTCACATACCGAGAAGTCCAGGCCCGCATCCTCGACGGCCATAACCGCACAGGACATGGCAAACTGCGCAAAGAGGTCCATACGCTGGACCTCTTTGCGAGTCATGTGCAATGTTGGGTCGTAACTCTTGACCTCACAGGCAAAGCGCGTATCGAACGCAGCCGCATCGAAGCGCGTGATCGGTGCCGCTCCGCTGCGACTCTCCATCATGCCGTTCCAGAAGTCCTGGGCTGTATTGCCGATCGGCGTTACAGCACCAACTCCGGTGATCACAATGCGTGGTATCGTTCTCGACATACTAATGCCTGTTGCTGAGGAAGAATTCGATCTGTGGACGGGCGGTTATCCGATCAGGAAGCCTTGGACTCGATGTAGCTGATAGCATCACCGACGGTCTGAATCTTCTCTGCCTCGCTGTCATCGATGGTCAGATTAAACGCCTTTTCGAACTCCATGATGAGCTCAACGGTATCGAGAGAATCGGCACCGAGATCGCTCGTAAACGAGGCCGTTGGCGTGACCTGTGATTCTTCGACGCCAAGCTTGGTGACGATGATCTCTGTTACCTTTTGTGCCACTGCTGACATAGCAAACCCTTGTTAGAAAATGAGGTTGAACAATCGTGCAAATGTACGGTGACGCCGGACGGAATTACATGGCCAAACCGCCACAAACGTTCAAAACTTGCCCCGTAACGTAGGCCGATTCATCGGCCAGAAAGAACGAAACGACCGCGGCAATCTCCTCCGGTGCAGCACCACGCTTGAGCGGGATGTTTCCGAAGAATGCTGCCTTCTGCTCATCGGTGAGCTTTGCCGTCATATCGGTTTCTACGTACCCGGGAGCAACGCAATTTACTGAAATGTTACGACTGGCCAGCTCGCGGGCCAGTGACTTGGTCAGTCCAACCAGACCAGCCTTGGCGCTGCTGTAGTTGACCTGACCGGCATTGCCCTGCAGGCCGACGATACTCCCGATGTTGACGATTCGTCCCTTACGCTGCGACATCATGGGGCGGGCCGCAGCGCGGCAGGCAAAGAACACACCCGTAAGATTCGTGTCGATCACATCGGTCCAGTCCTTGGTGCCCATGCGCATGATCAGTCCGTCACGGGTGATCCCGGCATTATTGACCAGTCCGTCCAGACGTCCACCCTGACTCACAACGGTCTCGATGAAGTCCTTTACGCTCTGCTCGTCGGCCACGTTGGTCTGAATAAACGTCACTCTGCCCCCTGCCGCCTCGATCTCTGCGGCAACAGCGGCCGATCGCTCGGGATTGGAGTTGTAGGTGGCAAAGACATGCGCTCCTTCGGCGCAGAGCCTGCGCACAATGGCCTCACCAATGCCACGTGAGCCACCGGTGATGGCGAATACTTGTCCGCTGTGATCAAAGGTCTTCATAGGTCTCCCCTCGGGATAACTCTTCAGGATGAACGTGATGTGTGGCGCGCGACGTCAGCGGCCGTATCGATTCCGTCTATACTGGCTTCGGCCAGGGTGCGCTTGGTAAGGCCCTGCAGGACCTTCCCGGGTCCGATTTCGCAGAACGAGGTGATGCCATCGCTCCACATTGCGTTCACGGTGGCCGTCCAAAGCACAGGCGACGTCAGCTGACGAATAGCGCACTCTCTGAGCTCGTCGGCCTGGCCCACAGGCTGCCCCGTGACGTTTACGTACACGGGTATGCGCGGCTGTTCAAACGGCGTCTCACGAATCTTCGTAGCCAGTCCCTGCTCGGCTTCTGCCATAAGGGGCGAGTGGAACGCCCCGCTGACCTGCAGCTCTTTGACCATCTTGGCACCGCGCTCCTTGAAGACGGGCAAGCAGGCGCGCAAATAGTCGGCCGATCCACTGATAACAACCTGTCCGGGAGAGTTGAAGTTTGCCGGCACCAGAACGTTACCATCAATTCCGTCGAGCTCGCCGCAAATAGCACGCACCGCATCATCATCGAGCCCCACGATAGCTGCCATGGTTCCGGGCGCGGCATCTCCTGCTTCGAACATCAATCGTGCACGAGTCTGCACAAGGCCAAGCGCATCGGCAAAGCTGAGAACGCCGGCAGCATGCAGGGCCGAATATTCACCGAGGGAGTGCCCGGCGACAGCCGAGATGTGGCTCATGTCCGTCAGTGCGATAACCATCGCTTCATGGACAAACAGCGCCGGCTGCGTGTGCTTAGTCATGCGAAGCTCATCCTCGGGACCAGTTGTCATGATCGACAGCAGGTCGTAGCCCAGTATATCATTGGCCTGTTCGGCCAGCTGGCGAGCAACGTCGTAGGTATCAACGAGGTCTTTGGTCATACCAACATACTGCGAGCCCTGACCCGAAAACAATGCTGCTGTACTCATGCCTGTGGCGTATAGTCGTCCATGGACCAGCGTACAAGTACAGAGCCCCAGGTGTAGCCCGCCCCGAAGGACGACAGAACGAGGTAGTCTCCGCGCTTGATCTGCCTGTTGGTGTATAGTTCCGACAGGCAGATCGGTATCGTGCCTGCGGTAGTGTTTCCGTATCGTTCGATGTTGATCATCACCTTGTCCTTGCTCAATCCCATGCGCTCGGCCGTGGCGTCAATGATGCGCAGGTTGGCCTGATGCGGCACCAGCCAGGCCACGTCGTCGGCCTTCAGGTGATTGCGTTCCATGATCTCATAGGACACGTCAGCCATGCCCTTGACGGCACTCTTGAAGACGGCCTGCCCTTCCTGATAGACGTAATGCTCGCGGTTGGTAACGGTCTCGATCGACGGCGGGCGCAGTGAGCCCCCTGCCTTCTGATGAAGGTGCACCTCTCCGGCTCCGTCCATACGCAGGATATGATCGACCACGCCATACTCGTCCGACTCCGATGGTTCGAGCAGCACCGCGCCGCCGCCATCACCAAAAAGCACGCATGTGGTGCGGTCGTCGAAGTTCAGAATGGCACTCATCTTGTCACCGCCGAGCACGAGCATCTTTTTTGCAGCGCCGGCCTCAACCATCTTGGCACCGGTAACAAGCGCGTAGAGAAAGCCGCTACAAGCGCCGGCAAGATCAAAGCCCCAGGCGTTCTTTGCTCCGAGCTTGTGCTGAAGAATTGCCGCACTGGATGGAAAGACGCGATCGGGAGTGACCGTGGCGATGATGATGACGTCGATCTCCTCGGCCGTGATACCACGCTGGCGCAACACCTGCTGCGCCGCCGGAAGGAGGATGTCGGTAAGGCCCCCTTCAAAGGCAAAGTGGCGTTCACGGATTCCCGTACGCGACTGGATCCACTCGTCTGTGGTGTCGATTCGCTTTGCAAACCAGTTGTTGTCGTACACATCCGGTGGAACGTTGTGTGCGATCGCCGTAATGATGGCCTTCATTGCTGCGCCTTAGATTGGGCTGCCTCCTCAAGCGCTCGCTGAATAGTGCCATTGACATCCTTGCGGACAACCTCGACGGCCCGCAGGATCATGTTGCTCAGGGCAAGGGGCGAGCCGCTACCATGACCGATGATCACGACTCCGTTGATGCCCAGCAGCGGCACTCCGCCGTACTCCTGGTAGTCAAGGCCGCTGAGAACCTTGCGCAGCACAGGCCGAAAAGCCGCAATTGTGAGCTTCTGCAGAAGCCCCCTATTGGCGTAGGCCTTGAAACGTTCCTTCAGAAACGTAAGGATGCTTTCTGCAAACTTCAGGACGATGTTGCCCTCGAAGCCGTCGCAAACCACAATGTCTACGGTGCCTTTGAGGATATCACGTCCTTCGACATTTCCATAAAAGTTTACTGTGCTGTTCGAGAGCATCTCGTGCGTTTCGCGAGCAACTTCGGTGCCCTTGCTCTTTTCCTCGCCAACGTTGAGCAGGCCAACCGTCGGACGTTCAATTCCAAGCATCAGGTGCGAGAACACGCTTCCCATGATGGCAAAGTCATGCAGAAACCGGGGCTTACTGTCCACATTCGCACCAATGTCCACAACCAGCGTCGGCTTGTTCGTCAGTGTCGGAAAGAACGTTCCGATCGTAGGACGGCTTACGCCCGGAATCCGACCGCAGAGCATCGTAGCCGTGGCCATCACTCCACCGGTATTGCCAGCCGAGACGAACCCGTCGGCATCGCCCCTGCGCACCATGTCTAGCCCTATATAGAGGGAGCTTTCCTTACGCCCCTTGACAATCGAGGATGGTTCGTCGGACATCGTCACGACGTCCGGAGCATGTAACACGGAAAGACGCTTATCCGAGGTGGCCTGCGGATGCTTCGACAGTTCCCGCCGCAGAACATCTTCCTTACCGACGAGAACGATCTCTACATCACCGCCTAGCTTGGAAAGAGCGATCAAAGCACCCCCAACCTCACTTGCAGGTGCGAAGTCGCCTCCCATGGCGTCGACGACGACGCGCAGTGGGCGCGATAATTGGGCGTGCGAGCGGTCCACGTTGTCGTTCACCGTTGCGGCCGTCGGAAGCACGTCGCTGGAATTAATCGACGTTGATGATCTTCCGGCCGTTGTAGTATCCGCACGAATGACAGACGATGTGAGGCTGCTTGGCCGCGCTGCAGTTCGGGCATGACATTACGGTTGGAGCCGATGCCTTGTAGTGCGTACGGCGCTTGGCACTTCGCGACTTCGAGTGACGGCGTTTTGGATTTGGCATGGGTGTGTTCCTCTGTTTACGTGCGTTTCAACTGTTCAAGTACCGCCCATCGATCGTCCACCGGACCCGGCGCATCCTTCGATGGCTTGAGCGTTGGATAGATCTCCTCGAGCGGTACGTTTCTGTAGGCCGGTGCGATATGCTGCATGGGAATTGCCAGCGTGAGCACCTGCCGTACGTCTTCCGTGATGTCAATCGTTCTGTCGTCTTCGCCGATTCCCCGCTCCTGTTCGTCATCCATATCGTACTTGCCAGATGCCTGACGGGCAGCCAGAGCAGTATCGATGACGAACTCGAGGTGCATCTCGGCCGAAACCGTTTCCCGATACTCCTCAAGCGACCTGTCACAGACGAACACGCCTTCGGCGCTGGCCAGGGCCTCCACGGCGTACCGACGTCCGGATTTTATGATCCGACCCTCGATGGAAACGTCCACCTGAAATTCCAATGGCAGCCCCGGAACTTCAGCTACCGGGGTAACGATGGCAATGGGAAGTACCCCATCGCGCATCCCTACGATTTCAAGCAAGACCATGACGCCAACGCAGTCTTCGGTTGTGACAAGACTGCGAAAATAAGGGAATCGTGGCTTAGTTGCTCAGACTTTGAAGATTTTTCTTGGCCGAAGCATTGTTGGGGTCCAGCTTGAGCACCTCCTGGTAAGCCGAACGGGCCTTGTCGGGATTGCCAACACCCTGCTGTCCGATACCGAGGTAGAGCCAGGAGATCACAGACTTGGGGTCAATGGTCGTGGCGAGTGTGGAACGGTCAACAATAGACTGCCACTTCTTGTCCTTGATGTCAAGGCCGTTAAGACTGGCAATGGCAGCAATGCCGTAACGCTTCTCGTCGGCCGAAGCCGTAGTGCCTGCATTTGTGATGACCTGATCAAGCAGTGCACGCCCCTTATCAACATCTCCGCGCAACAGGTAGGTATCACCAAGACGCTGCATCCCCCAGATCAGCTTGGGATTGACACCCAGGGCCTTTTCATAACTGGAAATGGCGCTGTCGACCAGACTGTCGGCATAGAAGTTATTGCCCATCAGGACATGGATCTTGGCATCGGTACTGTCGGTGCAGTTGGCCAGGCGACCACGATAGACCTCGTTGGAGCTCGCATAGCGCTTCTTGCTCTGCAGCAGGAACGCAAAACGCTCCATGAGCTTACACTGCTTGGGTTCGATCTTGGCAGCCTTGAACATGACATCCACAGACTTCGCGGTGTCGCCGGCATTGATCAGGGCCGTGCCATACTTCCAGTAGTCCATGCCCTCCCAGAGGGAATCGACAGCCGAAGCCGAGGCATACGCGCTGACGCATTCTGGCCACTTCTTTGCCTGGAACGTACAGCGGGCAAGCATGATCGAAACCTTGGGCTTGAGCGAATCAATGCGCGCGGCAGCATCTTCAAGGTGCTTGCGGGCATCATCGCACATTCCCTGCTTGTAGAGTGACTCGCCCAGATACCACGAGGCCATGATCTCGCCCGTACCAAGCGGACGCAGTTCACGGTAAGTTTTCAACGCGTCCGATGCATTCGGATAGCGCTTGGCCAGGTAATAGATCTTTCCCTGCTCGTACCATGCGCGGGCATTCTTGGGATCCTGCTGCGAAACTATGGCCCACTCGCTCAGACACTTATTGAAATACTCGTTGCCGAGTGCTTCATCCGATTCCCGGTTCCCCATCCGCCAGTAGCAGATGGCCAGGTTGAAGTGTGCCTGCACCAGCTTGCCATTCAGGGCAATGGCGTCGTTGTAGTTCTGGACGGCCAGGTCAAATACCGGAAGGGGCTTCCAGTTGAAGTACAGATTGCCAAGCGCAAGGTAGGCACCGGCTTCCTTTGGATACTTCTGCCGCGCTGTTGTGGCAACGAGCTCGGCAGCGCCGGTAGAATCTGCTGCAACCAGTGCATTGACGTGTGCCAGGGCAAGTTCGACGTTGTCATTGTTACGACGGAACTTCTTGAGCATCACGCACGCTTCGGCCGAAAGGTTCGACTCCACAAGGGCACGGCTCAGTAGCAGTGCCGATGATGCAACGTCATCATCGTCATCAAAGACCCGTCGTGCGTAGGAAAGCGCCGTATCCTTGATCTCCATCTCGAGGTAGATCTCGGCGGCAAGACGAAGACGATCAATATCCTGAGGTTGCTCGGCAACAGCCGCCCGGACATGTCCGAGCGCCAGCAGATAGTCACCTGCGGCCACGGCCTTTTTGGCATTGTCGAATTCGTCAGCAGTGACCGTCATCGGCTGCACGAGCAGCAGCGACGCTAGGACAACGATCAGGATTCCGGTGCGTGTCATGACTCCCCTATTCCTCTGGAAGATAAAGCGTGATCTTGGCGTGGGCGGGCTCGATGCCAGCATTGAACAGACTGTACTGGGCCTTGTTGCTACGCGTGACAAACTGCATGAACCCGAAGGCCAGGTCATGCTGACTTGGTTTTGCGTTCACGTAAGCAAAAATCGGCACTGGAAACGGATACTTCCCCATCATCAGGTAGGACGGGTGAACGGGTTTGGGCCACTCGTGAGTTCCATCTGCAGCAGTATAGCTCAGGCGAAGGGGCTTGACGGAGGTATCACGCCGGATCTGCGACAGATATCCCACCCCAATGAGGTTCGGGTTCTTTTCAACCTCACGGACCACGTCGGCATGGTTGGCAACAGTGGCCAGCATCGGTATGGCCGGTTGACGTCCGCGCAGGACCACGTTGGTGATGTTACCATAGACAGACCCTGCCGAGCCCCCTGCGACGACGAACATCGGCGATTTCTTGAGCTTCGGATAACTTTTAGCCGGGCCAGACGAGCCCGAAAGCCACTGACGGATGTGCTCGGCGTTCATGGTGTCATACGGGAAGACGCGGTTTACAAAGAACACCAGCGCGTCCCGAGCAACAAGGGCGCGAGCGAGTGTATCAAGCTCGGCGGACCTGATCAGCGAATCCTCATCGGGTGTATAGTCTCGCGCAACGATGGCAACACGCTCCGAGCGACTGATCATCTTATGGATGACGCCCGTGGCAGACATCGTCTGCACCGTAACGGTTGCTTTGGGGTTCTCACGTGCATGATAGATCAGGATAGAGTCCATCAGGGGGCGGATTTCTTCGTCCACCCAGAGCGTAAGTACACCGGAGACAGCGGTTTCAGCAACTGGTTTTCCGGTCTGATCATCTCCCGAACAGGAGTTCATGACGCAAACAGCCCCAGTAGCAACCATCAGGGCAAGGATCCTACATAGCACGTTACTCGTCATGTTCATGATCCTCACGCTTTCGGGCCGAAAGGTACTGCGCCATGCGGTAGGCGCCAAAAAGAGTGACGATGACGCCAAATGTTTCATTCAGAGGAGAATCCGCAGGGAACAGCGACAAAACCCCACGAACATAAGGATGCCGATCACGATAACCGCGCTACGGCTGAGGATATTGAGCGAACGTAACACGGTCACCCCTGCGTAAAACACTGCCACGGCTTAAGCCGATTTCGGGCGGAGAAATGGGAGCGCTTCGCCAGACTCACCCTTGCACCAACATCGGCATCACCAATCCTGGCCGTCGTAGCCAAGTTTCACCGGCTATCGAACGTGGAATCGTCGTTGCCCACAAACCCGATAAACCTTGCCGGCCCGAAAGGTAGTGTGATCCAACGCACGAGAGACCTCATAATCGCCAACGGGGCTAGAGCCGCATAAAGTCAGGGTATTGACGGCCAACATCACCCCGTGACCTCACCGATTCGGAAGGTGAATCCTAGCGGAGTCGGAACGTGATCGGAATTCTAACCCAAACGCGCACCGGCTGACCGTTTTGTTTTGCCGGTGTAAAGGTGGTCTCGCGTACCGCCTTGACGGCAGCGTCGTTGAGCATTTCATTATCCGAGTCGAGCACCTGGGTCGTCTCGACGGCACCTGACTCACTTATCAACGCTGCGACAAGGACTTGACCCTCAATGCCATTACTGCGCGCCATGTCCGGGTACTGTACGCGGCGCTGAAGGGCAATGTCGTCAAACTTGGGCTCTTCTTCGACAGCTGTAAAGATCGAACAGGAGTTCATGACGCAAACAGCCCCAAGAGCAATCATCAGGGCAAGGATCCTACATAGCACGTTACTCGTCATGTTCATGATCTTCACGCTTTCGGGCCGAAAGGTACTGCGCCATGCGGTAGGCGCCGAACAGGGAGACGATGATGCCGAAGGTTTCATTGAGTGGAGAGTCAGCGGGAAAGAGCGACAAAAACCCCATGAACATAAGGATGCCGACCACGATAACCGCGCTACGGCTGAGGATGTTGAGCAAATGTAACGCTGTCATCTGCAGGGGCATGGCGCGATCCGGACCGCTACGGGAGGGAAAAACGAAAAAGGATACGCACCCACGCACGTACCGGACGATTGTCCGTGCGGGCCGGTGTGAATACGGTGGCGCTAACGGCCTTAATGGCGGCGGCCGATAAAAGGTCGCTCTCAGCCTCCAGAACCCCTATTCGAACGATCGAGCCATCAACATCGATCAATGCACCCACCAGAACCGTGCCTTCGATGCTGTTGCACCTTGCCTCCTCGGGGTATTCGACTTTACGCTGAAGATCACCATAATCAAATGCCGGCTCCACATCAGCGAACACGGAATCTTCCGGAAACGTACCCTGCTGTTGTTCAGGATGTGAAGAGCCGGGCTCAAACAGCTCAGCAGTGCCTTGACCGTATGCTTGCGCGCTGCCGAAAGCCGAGGACGAAGCAAAGGCATCAGGTGTGGCGAAGCTCGCTGCAGATCTGTCGAACTCACCTTCCGGAACCGGCATCGGTTGTCCCGCCCGAGCGATGGACTCGGTCGACACCGCAGGGCGCAACTTCGGAGTTGGTGGAACTTGCGGCTGCTGCGGCAGCATCAGTGATACCGCCTCAATGCTAACTCGGGTACCATGAATGTGTTCAATCTTTGGTGCGGGGTAGAGTAAGTCGTGGATGACCGGCATCGTTACACCAAAGAGCGAAACGAGCGCCAGCGATGACATTATCCAAAGAAATGCTCTGAGAGTATTGTGCACGATCGCACGCTTGATCTCACGAGCACCGTAGCCTGCTGTGCTGGCAACGGTCGAGGGATTGACGGTCAGCGTCATAAGGCGACCTCCCCGATTTGGATTGTGGTTTGTTAGCGGAGCCGGAACCTTATCGGCACACGAACCCAGAGGCGTACAGGCTGACCATTCTGCTTTGCTGGAGTAAAGGTCGTTTCCTTGACAGCTTTTATCGCTGCGTCATTCAAGAGCGAGTTATCCGATTCGATCAGCTGTACCTTTTCGATCGCACCGCTCCTACTGATCAAGGCACCGACCAATACCATGCCTTCGATGCCATTCCTGCGCGCCATGTCCGGATACTCTACCCGACGCTGCAGGGCCACATCGTCATACTTCGGCTCTTCTTCGACAGCCGCAAAGTCATCGAGACTCGGCTCGGCTTCACGTTCCTTGATCGCCACCGGCTCACCAATGTTGCTGGCCCAGCCGCCGTCATCTTCACCGCTGCCTCCAACGGCAGAGGCGCGGTTGATCTCGTCCACGTTGGCAAAGTCCTTGACGTCAGGCGCAAGTTCGGCATCAGGAACGGGCACGGGCGTACCGGCACGGGCAGCCGGACCCGATGGAACATTCGTGGGAGGGGGCGGAGGTGGCGCTTCCTCGGTCTGACTTTGCGGCGGCGGAAGCGCGTCGAGACTGATCTTGGCCAGGCGCACCTTGACCACTTTCGGTGACGGGAAAATCCACTCGCTGATGATAGGTCCGACGAAGGTGTAAAACGCGATCAGAAGCAGCAGGCTCATGACGCGGATGAACGCCTTGCGCGTATTTACGCGAATAAGCTCCTTGATCTCCTGCGCACCGTACTGAAATGCGGTTGGAGAGTCCGATATGTTTGCTGCGGTGCTCATAGCCCCTTGATCTCCTCAATGTCCTTGGGTTCCATAGGGGCCACGGTAAACTTGCGCTTACGCTCGTTGATACCGGCGGCCTTGAGACCCGAGAGAATATCCGGCTCGGCAAGATTCAGTTCGTCAAGAATGGTCACAACCAGCCCATAAGGAGCGTTCGAGGATGCTTTCAGGACGACGATACACCGGTTTTTTAGTTGCACATTCTGGTCGACGATGACCTTGCGCAAAGACTTCAACGCGATCTTCTCAGGGGCATCCATTCCCATGTTGTAAAAGATGGCCCCATCGTCACGAAGACGGACCGTAAGAAGCTCAGACTGCTTGACCTCGATAGGCACGTCAAGCTCCGGCGGGACGTTCATCTCCATCGTCTGCGGAGTGATCATCGATGTCGTCAGCATGAAGAATGTCAGCAGCAGAAAGGTAATGTCCACCAGGGGCGTCATGTCCAGTCGGAATCCAAGACGCTTCTTGGACTTCCGCTTTCCTTTCTTGCCCCGGCGTTGGGTTTTCCCCCCGCCTAAATCTCCTCCACCACCAGCCATGTTGACCTCGTTAACGCTCGAATGTGGTTGTGTTTATCGGACCTACCGGACGGCAGACCTTACAGACCCTGCTTCTTCTCGGTGACGAAATTGAACGTCGTTGCGCGGTTCTTGCGCATTTCGTTCACTGCTCTCTCCACCCATTCATATCGCAGACGCTTATCAGCATCCATGGCAAAGCTTGCCCGCTGATTGACGATCCGGCACGACTGGATGATCTTCCCGAGCCACACGGTGTCGGTCACCTTGAACGAGACCGTCTTGTCATCGACACCCGGAAACTTGGCCTCGATCATCGCCTGACGGAGATTTACCACGTCCTGCTCGTTGATCATTGATACGTACCATGCGGTGTCCTTCAACACCGAATCCACGCCGACCTTGATCATAACCAGATCCTTGTCCGCGAGTTTGGCAGTATCCGACTGAGTCTTCGGACGCTTGATCTCGACCTTCTGCTGGTTCTCCGACTCGCTTTTGAACTTGGCCGTGAACATGAAGAACGTCAGCAGGAGGAACGTAATGTCCACCAGCGGCGTCATGTCCAGCACAAATCCAAGTCGCTTCTTTTTGATCTTCGACATGCAGGTTCTCCGTTGGGAAGGGGGCTCTCTGCGGACTCAGTTGCCGCAGGGATCAGATCTTGGTTCCCGTCTTGAGCGACAATGTCTCCATCAGCTCCAGAATGGCTTCATCCATGTGATAGGTGAAGTCGTCAACCTTCGTCGTGAAAAAGTTGAATGCCACGATCGAAATGATAGCCGCGATCAGACCACCAGCTGTGTTGTAGAGAGCTTCGGAGATACCGATCGAAAGAGCTTGCGCAGAAACCGTTCCGGAGGCACCCAGAGCCTGGAACGAACGGATCATACCGAGCGTGGTGCCGAGAAGCCCGATCATCGTTGAAACGGAGGCAACAGTCGATAGGATCGACAGATTCTTTTCGAGAAGCGGTGTCTCGAGGTTCATGTTCTCGTCGATCACCCGCTGCGTTTCCGACAGTTTCTGGTCAGCATTGAGGCTGCCATCTTTCTCGACCACGCGGAAGCGCTCAACGGCGGCGCGAAGCACGTTGGCGAGTGAACCGCGCTGCTGATCGCAAGCAGCAATGGCGGCATCGTAATTGCCGGACTTTACGGCTGAAACAACCGTACCGGCGAACTCCTTCAGGTTGCCGCTGCCACCGGCCTTGCCGATGGTGAACAGGCGCTCAATCGTGAACGTCAGGGCGATGAGAATACATGCCATCAGAAGACCCACCAGGAAACCACCGGTGTAGATCGTGCCCAGAGCATTCTTCGGATCCAGCTTCTCCGGATCATTGAAGTTCCCGGCATTTCCGAGTACGAGGTAGAACAGCAGGTATGCCGCGATAGTGCATCCACCGATGAAGATCATGTTCGTCAGGTTCTTCATACATCAACCCTTGTGAGATGAGAATGTGTTTGTTCCGGATTTGATTCTCGCAGGGGGCTTGCACAACCTCTACGATGCGGCAAACCTACGAAAAAGCGCGGTTGTTGGAATCGATCAGATGTGTCGATTTCGCAATACTGCTTCTCATGCAAACGGTCAGTCCTGAACCCGACTAAGGGAAAACCAGTGCATGTGCCGGTCGTTACTTCAACGTATAGCGGACGACGCTGCGGAACTCCCCCGGGCTAGGATCGTCGTTGAAGAAATACGCGCCAAGCGAATCCCGGACGAACACGCCCAGCGAGGGTGCGAACCAGCGGGTGGTGCCGACACTGGTCGAGTCCAGAAGGATGCCTTCGACCGTGGAACGCATCCAGAACGTGGTCGCAAACTTGTAGGTCTCGATCGACCGCCCGTCAATGTCGATCCGTTCATCGGCCACATGTTCGGTTCTGCCGATGAGCCGGAAAGTCTGCGGAATCTTGTCATTGACGATAAAGTACGAAATGGTGTCCACGGCAACCGTGCCGATGGCAAGCGGATAACGGAACCAGATTGGACCTTCGTGTGTGTTTTCATCTCCCTCGCTGATAACCAGATGACCCTGTCCATCAACGTATGAGTAGGTTGTGTCGGTGGCCTCTTCGATCGAATCACGGTAGGTGATCACAGTCCAGACTCCGGTTCTACCGTCAAATGTCACGCCCCTTGAGGCGACAACCCGGTTGAAAATGGCATCTGAATCAGGGCGCTTCGCACCCGAGGGATCCATTTTATGCCGGGCTACCACAAATGTCGAGCCGACTTGTGGTGCGGTTACCTTCTGCTGTTGCGGTATGACGATATCATCGTCGGCGCATGCAGTTACCAGAATGGCAAGAGCTAGCATGTGAAGCTTCTTGTACATAAGTGATTCCTTTGAAAAACATGTCGGATAGGAAACTGTGTGAGTTCGGGATACAGAAGAACTTCCGAAAGTACCATGCCGCCGAAAACAAACAACCGGAGGCAACATCTGCTGCCCCCGGTCGTATGTGAATTCGGTATCTGGGTATGTGAAACAGGCCTATTTCAGTGAATAGGCCTTCAGCTTCTGGCTGAAGCCTTCAACCACGTTGCCCGTCGTCACAGTTTGCTCATTTGCGGCGTTGAGAACGAATGCACCGATAGAAGGGGCATACTGAGCGTTCTGGATGATCGTTGCATTGACAACTTCCTGACCCAGGATTGTTCCCTTGACGGTCAGGCTCAGCGTCATATTCACGGCCTTGATGGACTCGTTACCGACCGTCGCTGTCACCTCTCCAAGTTTCTTGACGTTCAGCAGATAGGAGACCTGCAATGGAAATCCGTTGAAGTCCTGCGTCTGAGAAAGGGAGTCGCGGGGATTCAGCTGTTGTAGTGATCGGAAAGCGCACCCAAACCGCTGGACCTGCAGCATCGTCAAACTCGGTGTACTGGAGAAGGTCATTGTTGGCATCCAAACACTGGTAGATCGTATCAGCGCCCGTCGGGCCGGTGACACGCAGGGCCCATACTCCGGATTTGCCAAGGATCGTCAGGTTAGAGTCAATCACGGTGTGGATCGCCTCAAAGTCTGTTCCGGGCTTCTTGTTGCCGGCAGCATCAAGTTGACTGCCCTCATAGGTGAAGCTGCTGCCTACAGCCGGACGGCGTGGGCCGGTCGGTTCGGTGGGTGCGACAGTATCGTCTTTGGAACACGCTGTCAGCACGATGCAGACAAGTGAAACGGCAAGTAGGTTTTTCATTGATCTTATGATTGGTGAATGGTTCATTTGGAATGCACGGCAAAAATACTGCCGGTGTTGGCCAATCGGCCCGTCAGTATCGCGTAAGGGTAAAAACTCGGGGAATACGCTCGAGGTCCTGATGGACCTCGAGCGAGGACGACACTGGCTCGAAGATTCGTCTGACTTCGTCAGCCTGTCCATGACCGATCTCAAGATAGGCCCTGCCGGAAGGCGTAAGCACGTCCCCTATCAGTTCCGCAAGTCGACGGTAGAACGTCAACCCGTCAGCCGCATCGGTCAATGCCTGTCGTGGCTCAAACTCGCGCACCTCGGGCTCAAGTCCGGACATATCGGTAAGTCCGATATACGGCGGGTTCATCGTGACGATGTCCCATGGGCCCCCTGCCGGCAGCGTGTCGAGGAAGTCCCCATGGACAAACATCAGCCTATCGGCCACACCATGTCGAATCGCATTGGCGTGCGCGCATGCCAGTGCCGACTCGGATATATCCATGCATGTCCACTGCGTATCAGGCGCATGCGAGGCCACCGTCACGGGAATGATCCCGCTACCGGTGCCGACATCCAGGCAGCGCTTCGCGCCCGACTCGGAGCGCAGGTACCGAAGCAGGTGGTCCACAAGGATCTCGGTCTCAGGTCTCGGAATCAATACGGCTGGATTGACCTCGAACGTAAGCCCAAAGAAATCCGCTGTACCAAGGATGTACTGAAGGGGCTCATGCTTGATTCGGCGCTGCACCATCTGCCGCAGCTGCACCAGCTCGTCCTTTGTCAGGGGGCGATCATGATCAGTGTAGAGTTCAATTCGACGGATCGAGAGCACGGCACAGACCATGAGCTCAATGGTGAGCCGAGCCTCATCGATCTGTTTTGAGGCAAAGTAATCTCTGCCCCACTGGACGATGTCACGGACGGTCCAAACGGCCGGTATGTCAGGACGCCGTGCCTGCATAATGATCCTGCAAGGACATGACCGAGGCCGGCTCTTTGCGCAGGGCTATGATTCCCTGCAGCGAGGCCTCGGCCGCGGCAAGGGTGGTAAAGAACGGTACCTTGTACTTCATGGCCGTGCGGCCCATCACTGCTTCGTCATACCTGGCATTTTCGCCCAGCGGGGTATTGATAACGATCTGCACGTCTCCATTAGCGATCTGGTCGATCACGCTTGGACGGCCTTCGTAATGTTTAAGGACCGCCGTGGCCTCGACGCCATGCTGGCGCAGAAAGGCTGCCGTGCCATTCGTGGCAAGGATCGCAAACCCGAGGTCCCGATAGCCCCCTGCCAGCTCCACGGCGCGCGTGGTCTTGTCATGCGTGCTGAGCGAAATGAACACGTTGCCCTGCACCGGCAGGCCGTTACCAGAGGAGATATGCGACTTGATGATCGCCCGTCCGAATGAGCTGTCCATTCCCATGACCTCGCCCGTACTGCGCATCTCGGGTCCCAGAAAAACACTGGCATGGGGGAACTTGGCAAACGGGAACACCGATTCCTTGATGGCCGTGCGGCCCAGAGCTGTGGTGAACTCGGGCACATTCAGCGTTGCAAGTGGCTCACCGGTCATCACGCGTGTGGCAAGCTGCGCCAGTTGAATGCCGGTAGCCTTGGACACAAAGGGTACAGTTCGCGATGCGCGGGGGTTGACCTCCAGTACGTACACTGTACCGTTCTGCACGGCAAACTGAATGTTCATGAGTCCGACGACATTCAGTTCGCGGGCCATCGCCCGCGCGTAGCCGCGCATGGTCTCGATGATCTCTTCGCCAATGTTGTACGGTGGTAGCACACATGAGGAGTCACCCGAGTGGATGCCCGCCTCTTCGATGTGCTGCATGATACCACCGATGACGGTCGTCGCGCCGTCACTGAGCGCGTCCACGTCGAACTCAAGGGCGTTCTCAAGGAAGTGATCGATCAGCACCGGACGCGAAGGATCCTGGGCAATGGCCGATCGCATGTACGACCGCAGAGCATCTTCGCGGTAGCAGATCTGCATGGCTCGACCTCCGAGGACGTACGACGGCCTGACCAGCACCGGATATCCGATACGGTCGGCGATCTCAACCGCCTGCTCCTCGGTGGTACTTGTCCCCCACGGCGGGCACGGAATCCCGAGACGCGAGATAAGGTCGCCGAAACGCTGACGGTCCTCGGCCAGGTCAATGCCCTCTGGTGATGTTCCGATCAGAGGCACACCGGCGGCCTGGAGCTGGTGTGCGAGCTTGAGTGGTGTTTGACCGCCAAACGTGATGATCACACCGTCAGGCTTCTCGAGATCGATCACATTCATGACGTCCTCGAAGGTCAACGGCTCGAAGTACAGCCGGCTGGTCGTGTCGTAATCGGTCGATACGGTCTCGGGATTACAGTTGATCATGATGGCTTCATAGCCGGCCTTGCGCAAAGCAAACACACCCTGCACGCAGCAGTAGTCAAACTCGATCCCCTGCCCGATTCGGTTTGGTCCACTGCCAAGGATGATCACTTTCCTGCGATTACTTGCAATGGCCTCGTTCTCGGTGTCGTAGCAGGAGTAGTGATACGGCGTATCAGAAACGAATTCTGCGGCGCATGTATCGACTGTCTTGTACACCGGCACCACGCCAAGTTCGAGACGCCGCGCACGCACGTCGCTCTCGGCGCAACCGAGCAGAATCGACAGCTGCACATCGCTGAATCCGTACCGCTTGAGACGGCGCAGACGCGGCGCATCCAGCGTGGCAAGGCAGAGAGCCCCCTTGGAAACATCGTCATGCAGCTCGAGAGCCGTGTCGACGATCTGCCGGCACTGTGCAATGAACCAGGGATCGTACTTGGTCAGGGCATGAATGTCCTCGGTGCTCATGCCGCAGGCCAGTGCCTGGCAGAGGTCAAAGATCGATGTGGACGTGCGCTTGCGGAGTCGAGCCTGCAAGGGGGCGAGCTCGAGCGTATCCTGTGGAAGCGCTGCCCGGAAGTCCACATGGTCGAAACCGAAGCCGAAGCGCTTTTGTTCGAGCGATCGGATCGCCTTCTGAAGGGCCTCCTTGAAGGTTCGACCAAAGGCCATGGCCTCGCCGACCGATTTCATCTGAATGCCCAGGGTGTTGTCGGCCTCATGGAACTTCTCAAAGTCCCAGCGTGGGATCTTGACGACGACATAGTCGATGGATGGCTCAAAGCAGGCCGGCGTCTTGCGGGTAATGTCGTTGGTGATCTCATCAAGCGTGTATCCAACGGCGAGCTTTGCGGCCATCTTGGCGATCGGGAATCCGGTGGCTTTGGAAGCAAGGGCCGAACTGCGCGAGACACGCGGATTCATCTCAATGACGATCATGCGTCCAGTAGCCGGGTTGACAGCGAACTGGATATTGGAGCCGCCGGTCTCGACGCCGATCTCCCGGATGATCTTCAGCGAGGCATCACGCATGCGCTGATACTCGCGGTCAGTGAGCGTCTGCGCCGGCGCCACCGTGATGGAGTCACCGGTGTGAACACCCATAGGATCAACATTCTCGATCGAGCAGATGATTACGACGTTGTCCTTGGTGTCGCGCATCACTTCGAGTTCGTATTCCTTCCAGCCAATGATACTCTCCTCAACCAGTACGCGCTGTATGGGACTGGCAGCGAGTCCGTTGCGCAACAGCTCGCGATACTCTTCCATGTTGTAGGCAATCCCTCCGCCGGTACCTCCGAGAGTGAAGGACGGACGTATGATGGCGGGAAAGCCCACAAGGTCCACCATCTTCTTACCTTCATCGAACTCGTGGACAAAGCCCCCTTTCGGCATATCCATGCCAATGCGCTGCATGGCATGCAGAAAAAGCTCGCGGTCCTCGGCCTTGTGGATCGACTCGATCTTCGAGCCGATCAGCTCAATGTTGTACTTCTCCAGAATACCACGCTCGTGAAGGGCAACGGCGGCATTGAGTGCGACCTGACCACCCATCGTCGGCAGGATCGCATCAGGACGTTCCTTCTTGATTACCTCCTCGATGTACTCGGGAGTGATGGGTTCAATGTACGTGGCGTCGGCAACCTCCGGGTCGGTCATGATCGTTGCCGGGTTGGAGTTGATCAGGACCACGCGAAAACCCTCTTCCCTCAGGACCTTGCAGGCCTGCGTTCCGGAGTAGTCGAACTCGCAGGCCTGACCAATGACGATGGGTCCGGAGCCGATGACGAGAATGGTCGAGATGTCGCTACGTTTTGGCATTGGCAGTCCTGGTAAGGGGCTTGGGGGTCATGAACAGTGGTATTCGAGGACTGACATTCGGATGGCTACGCCGTGTGTGACTTGACGGTGGACCAGACACTGCGGCATGTCGAGTACGCTTGCATCGAGCTCGACACCCACATTCACGGGTCCGGGATGCATGATCATCTTGTTCGGATACTGGCGGGCGAGGTCTTCTGTGATGGAATACATTCGGCGATAGACGTCAACATCGGGCAGAACATCAGCAATGATCCGCTCGCGCTGGATCCGCAGAACGTACACAACGTCGGCCCATTCGATGGCCGCGCGGGCATCCTCGATGCGGTGGCTCAGGCGCTCAAGTGGAGAAAGGCTTTCGGGCGCACACCAGGCAAGCTCGCATCCAAGTCGCGCAAGCAGAGACGATGTCGATCGGGCAACACGTGAATGCAGCAGATCACCGACAATGGCAACCCTGATGCCGTCGAGGCGACCAAATCGCTCATCGATGGTCGATGCGTCTAGCAGGGCCTGTGTTGGATGCGAGAGTGTTCCCTCTCCGGCATTGATGACCGACATGGAAGTGCGCGCCGCGATCTGAGCGTGCGTGCCATTGACGCCATGGCGCAGGATCATGGAATCAAAGCCCATCGATTCAATTGTGCGAATCGTCTCGCTCAGTGATTCACCCTTTTCGACGCTGCTTCCGGCTTCGTTGAAGAGCACACAACTGGCACCGGTGCGCTGAATCGCCGACTCGAAGGAAAGCCTCGTGCGCGTCGATGGCTCAAAGAATGCCAGAACGAATCGCCGATGCTCGAGCGTGTCAACCGGCGTCGCGACAAGGCCCGACGGAGTCAGAAACTGCGCCGCACGCCTGAGGATCGATCGGATCTGATCAAGCGAAAGGTCGTCTGTGGAAAGCAGGTGGCGCAACGGCATCGAGGTCAAAAATAGGCCAAAAAAAAGCCCGCCGATTGGCGGGCTCTGTAATCACTACATCATCACTTCTTCTTTGCTGCCTTCTTGGCCGGAGCGGCCTTCTTGGCCGGAGCGGCCTTCTTGGCAGGAGCGGCCTTCTTGGCGGCACCCTTCTTCTCACCGTTGACGACAGACTTGAGGTCTGCGCCGGCTGAGAAGCGAGCAACCTTTCGGGCAGCAATCTTGATTGTTGCGCCGGTGGCCGGATTGCGACCGGTACGTGCGCCGCGCTTTCCAACGCTGAACGAACCGAATCCGATGAGAGAAACACTACCACCCTTGCCGAGTTCGGCCTTGATGGCGCCCAGGCATGCGTTGAGAGCACCATCAGCCTGTGACTTGCTCAGTCCTGCGCTGCTGGCAATTGCCTCGATTAGCTGTGCCTTGTTCATAGGAAACCCCATGTAGTACAATTGGAGAAAATTGAATTGAAGCAAAGGCAAATTATCGCGGTAAATCAAGGGATTTCAAGAGAGATTTCTCCACATGAACCTATTTCATGGGCTTTTCACGTGGATGCAGCCCTGCAAGCCCCTTCAAATGGGGCTTTCCGGCAGCAATACGGCATATCTCTATAGTTGGATGGCAATGCCCATTGTCATGAGTGCTGCCGCGACGATCTGCGTTGCCAGGCCTGCTACAAGGCCGGCCACAGCGTCATCACCGATCACCGCCCATGCTTCGGTACGGTCGTTGATCACGTTCATGGGCCACGGCTTCATCACATCGAAGACTCGAAACAGCAGCACAGCGGTCATCCATAGTGCAAGACCTCCCGTGGCCGCTGGGAACAGAAACGTAAGGCACATCCCAACAGCTTCGTCGATCACTACCACGCTTGGATCATGTCCCCAGACGCTCTGAATGCGACGGATGCTCCACAATCCGATAACCGTGAAGATCACAGCGGCAACGGCATAGCCAGTCATGATCACTGACCATGGAGTGCTAGTCATGAGACTCAGATACAGCGCAGGAAGGGCTACCAGAACGCTACAATAGGACCCCGGCATGATGGGCAGAAGACCGACACCACCGAAGGTGGCAACATAGTCCTGAAGGGAGGTAAGCTTTGGAGGGGCGATCTTATGGGCTGCCACGGCTGAAGAGTCTCCTGTTGACGATGATGTACTGGACAAGACTGTAGATCGATAGAAACGTCACGATGAGCAGGCTGACATGAATTCCGCCATACGCCAAAAAGGCTAATGCGTAGGTACCCAATGACGACTCTACTTCGTGCTCTGCATGGTGGAATGCAAGACAGATGATGGCGAGGATAATGACAACCATCTGCAGAAAGGTCTTCACCTTTGCGACTCTGCTGGTCTTCATCGTCATGCCCCGGTCATCGGCGATCGAGCGCATCGCCGTGGTGGCAAAGTCGCGTAGAACGATCACGACGAGCATCCACATCTCCATGATATTGAGCATGTAGAGTGCGACAAACGCCGATGTGGTGAGAACTTTATCGGCAAGCGGATCAAGAAACACTCCGTGATCGGTCACCTCACCATACTTGCGCGCAAGATGTCCGTCGAGCCAATCCGAAAGCGCCGCAACAACGAAGACGATCAGGGCAATTATGATCCCGCCCGTTGAGTCTGAGAGCATGAAGATCAAAAAGATTGGTGCCATGAAGAACCGACTGAGCGTAACGATGTTGGCGTAGGTGAACTTCATCGGGCGACCTGGCGCGCATGATGAATGATCCGTGCAAACTCCGCTGGCTTTAACGATGCGCCGCCGATAAGTGCACCGTCTATATCTGCACAACCGAAGAGTTCAGCAGCATTGGACTCGGTTACGCTTCCGCCATACAGCAGAGGAATGTCGCGTGCTACTCCATGCTGCGCAAGGTGACCGCGAATCATTGTATGGACTTGTTGCGCCTGTTCGGCGGTCGCAGCCAGCCCCGTTCCAATGGCCCAGACCGGCTCGTAGGCAATAACGGCGGCGCTAAGCGCCGGGGCCCCTGCGTGCTCAATGATGCCATCGAGCTGACGTTGAATGATCTGCGTCGTGCGGCCGGCCTGACGGTCCGCAAGTTGCTCACCAACACAGACGATCGGACGCAGTCCGGCCTGCTGAGCAGTCAGAACCTTGTGGCCGATCTCAGCGTCCGTCTCATGCTGATCACGCCGCCTCTCGCTGTGACCCAGGATCACCCACGTGCAGCCTACATCAAAAAGCATCTCGGCACTGACCTCGCCGGTAAATGCCCCCTTCAACTCAGCATGACAATTCTGTCCTCCGAGACTGATGCCATGAAGTCGCCGGCCAACGTCTGCCAGGACTGTAAATGGCGGACAGACCACGACATCGACGATGCTGTCGCTGACAGCATCGTGCTGCGCAAGAGCATCAACGAGCTCCAAGGCACCAGCACAAAGAAGGTTCATCTTCCAGTTTCCGACCAACAGCCGACGTTTCATTTGCGCTGCACTCCGCTGACCCGCCGTAAGCGGTAGGACGTCAGGTCCTGGTTGGATTCGAATCCGACGCCATTGATCTTCTCGGCGGGAGTCTCAATCAGCACTTCTTTCTCAGTTTGGATTCGTCGTGTTGATTCCACCCATGACAGCTCATCAGTGATGAGAGTCAAGTCACGACGAAGCGACACAATGCGGACATTGCCGATGGCAGTCATGTTCTTCGTCCGATCATCAATCACGCAGGAGTCCGAGGTCAGACGTGCCACAGGCTGCCTTTCGTCACGGTCGAAGAAATCTACCGTCACCGGCCCGCTCATTGTTGTCTTGAGCTCCGCCTCAAAGACCCTGCCTACCGAGGCATACAGGCGCGCCTTGACGGTGTTTGAATCCGCAAAGGTCACGGTAACGTTGGTGGCCATCTGTGAAGGGGCACTTACGAACGGATCCTCGGAGACCTTCGTGCCCGATTGGCGTTGCACACAGCCTGCCAGCAGCGAAAGGGCAAGCAGCAGGATAAGCGGCAACGTCATCGCCTGTGCCAGTGATCGAGGACCATCGTCAGAAAGTCCTTCATTTCGGCAAGGGGCAACTGCGTGGCGGCATCGCTCTTGGCACTATCAGGATCAGGATGGGTCTCAACGAATAGCCCATCGATCCCGACCGCTGCAGCCGCGCGCGCCAGTGCGGGGATAAACTCTCGGCGTCCGCCGGACTGCTCACCCACCGAAGGCTGCTGAACGCTGTGCGTGGCGTCATAGATCACCGGATAGCCCGATGAGCGCATAATGACGAGGGAGCGGAAATCGACAACAAGGTCGTGATATCCGAAGGTTGTGCCACGCTCGGTAAGCCAGATCTTTTCATTACCAGCCGCAGCGACCTTCCGGGCAGCCTTCTGCATGTCGTCAGGAGCCATGAACTGCGCCTTCTTGATGTTCACCGTTCGCCCCGTTGCGGCGGCTGCCTGCAAAAGCGATGTCTGGCGACTCAGAAACGCCGGTATCTGAAGCACATCAACAAAGGCGGCCGCCATGGCGGCCTCGTCGTCGCTGTGAATATCCGTCAGCGTTGGCAGGCCATGCGCCTGCCCGGCCTCACGCAGATACGTCAGCGCATCTTCATCACCAATGCCGGAAAAAGCTCCGGCACTCGTGCGATTGGCCTTGCGGTAGCTGCCCTTGAGCACCAGCTCGACCGGAAGATCGCGGCAGATCAATGCCATATGTTCAGCTACGCGCATGACCAGGTCCCGTGACTCAACGAGGCACGGACCGGCGATGATGATAGGACGTTCCGGGGGGGTCTGCATGAATGGGGCGAAATTACCATTAAATTGAGCCCGCAGCATAGAGGCAGATGGCCCCACGTCCGGAACATATACCACTTAAACGTCGCAGCACAGCTCAGGACGATCCGTCGATCATTGACGAGATTCCGCGGCCACGTCAGCGCACGCTCAACGACGAAGTCGACAGACTCCGTCGCTTCCGCATCGGTGCGGTCATACTCGGCGTACTGGCCCTGCTGATGCTCGTGTCGATGATTTCCTACTCGAGAGCCGATGAGGCGAATGCTCAGCTGACAATGCGCGATATCATGCGCGTGGTCCAGGGAGACAGCGACATTCGCATGAAGTTCGATCAGACCCAGAACTGGATAGGGCTTTTCGGAGCAGTCCTTGCAAGCTGGCTCTACACATCCTGCCTCGGCATCTGGTCGCTGGTGCTGCCAATCCTCTTGCTCTTCTGGGCACGCGACCTGTTCCGCTGGCAACGCATCACTCCGCTGGTGGCTCGTCGCTCGATTGTCTCGATTGCGGCGTTCACCTCGCTGGCCACGCTGATCGCCTCGCTGCAGCTCGTTGACGGGTTTGACTTCATCCCCCGCGAAGCCACGGGTGCCATCGGTCAGTTTCTGGCCGGTGTAACCACGCAGCTGGTGGGTCGCTTCGGAAGTATTGTGATCTGGCTACTGGTTGCCGGCGCAGCGTTTGTATTCGGCTTTCAGATCGATATGCGGCGGGTGTCATTGTCATTTGATGATCGCCTGAGTGCGTTCAAAGAACGCGTCAATCACCTTCTCTCATACGTGTGGACATCGGAACGACGCCCCGAGGTCGCCTCGAACGATGAGACCGGTCAGGGGGCTGATACAGAGATCGAAGAAGAACATGACGAATCGGAAGAAGAAGTTGACGTGCCGGCCGTTTCACGCCGCACGAGTTTCTTCGAATCGGCCAAGCGCGCCATCATCCGTCCGGCAAACCTCGATGACGAGCCGGCAACGCTGCTGCGACGCACCGCCGCAGAGGAGCCCGCAACGCCCGGTCAAGCCCCGATAGAGCCGGAGGAGTTCGGACGGCAATTGTCCGGCTCTGTTCGCATCCTTCGTCCGGTGCGTCCCGAGATACCAAACCAGGAAGCTGGACGTTCGGAGACCGCGCTGCCGATTGCCGACCCCGCACCGCAGAACCCCCCTGTGGATCTGACCGAAGTTGAAAAACGCTTGCAGCAGCTGCATCCGAAGAAAGAAATCTCTCTGTTCCCACGCGAGGATAGCGAGGAGCCCCTTGAAGATTCGGATACTGACGATAACATTGTCGAAGAAGAAGTCGTCATTCCGCCGCCACGTCCGGCAAACGCTGTTACCGTACAACGGCCACTCACGGTCACGGTTCAGGACACGCTCTTCCCCGTCGAACCTGAAGTTCAACTGGCCAACGTAACCCTCTACGATGAAGAGATCGCCTATAAGCCCCCTGCCGCCGGACTGTTGATCGACATCCCTCAGGAGGGGGCTATCGATGATGCCGAGCTTGAGGCCAAGGCGCAGACACTGCAGGAAAAGCTTGCCACATTTAAGGTTCGGATCGAAAACCTTACCGTCACGCCGGGTCCGGTCGTGACGCAATACGAATTCGTCCCTGCCTCAGGCATCAAGGTCTCACAGATCGAGAATCTGGCCGACGACATCGCTCTGGCACTCAAGGCCCAGGGCGTGCGTATCATCGCCCCTATTCCCGGCAAGGGAACGGTGGGTATCGAGATCCCGAATCACCGTCCGTCGATCGTGCGATTCTCGTCGATCATCAAGAGCGCCAAGTACCACGACGATAAGATCGTTCTGCCGCTGGCCATGGGTAAGACGGTGGTGGGTGAGGTCTTCTGTGCCGACCTTACCAAGATGCCGCACCTTCTGATCGCCGGAGCAACGGGTAAGGGCAAGTCGGTGGGAATCAATACGATCATTGCCTCGCTGCTCTATCGGATGCATCCGCGAGACCTGAAGTTCGTGATCGTTGATCCGAAGCGTGTGGAGATGAACCTATACTCGGCTCTGCGTGATCACTTCCTGGCCATCTCGCCTGATATCGACGAATCGATCGTCACTTCTCCTCAGAACGCCGTCATCGTTCTCAAGGCGCTGGTCGAGGAGATGCAACAGCGGTTCAGTATCCTGGCTGCCGCCGGTCAGCGAAACGTCCTGGACTATAACCAGAAGGTCCGTGATGGCAAGATCCGCGACAAAGGTGGCATCGCCCATCGCCCCATGCCATACATCGTCGTGATCATCGACGAGCTGGCAGATCTTATGATGACGGCCTCGAAAGAGGTCGAAGAACCAATATGCCGCCTTGCACAGCTGGCTCGAGCCGTGGGTATTCACTGCGTGGTTGCCACACAGCGTCCGAGCGTGGATGTCGTAACGGGATTGATCAAAGCCAACTTCCCGGCACGTATTGCCTATCAGGTAAGCTCGCGCATTGATTCGCGCACGATCCTTGACGGCACCGGTGCCGAGCATCTGATCGGTAACGGGGACATGCTCTTTGCACCCGGCAACACGCCGATGCCGATCCGCATGCAGAATGCCTTTATCTCCACCGAAGAAGTGGAGGCCATCTGCGAGTGGATCGGCAAGCAGCACGGATACTCAACGCCGTACATGCTCCCGTCAGTGAACAAGCGTTCTGGTTCAGGGGGCTCTTCCGGCAGTGACCGTGATGTTCTCTTTGAGGATGCCGCGCGGATCTTCATCCAGTTGCAGCAGGCCAGTACGTCCACGCTTCAGCGCCGACTGAAGATCGGCTATGCGCGCGCGGCACGAATCGTTGATGAGCTTGAAATGGCAGGCATTGTGGGTCCGCCGGATGGATCACGCGGACGTCCGGTTCTTCTGCAAAGTGAGAGCGAACTCGAGGCGTACCTCTAGCGTCCGTCTGTGTTCGGCGACGTTCACGTCTGCTCTGTTACGGCAACAGCATTACCGTCCTCAGCCGTGCCTGCATTTCGGCAAGCGTTGCGGTTACGATGTCGGCATCGTCCGGACCAAACTCCCCTACCAGCGCCGTCCGGACGCCTGCGGCTCTTCCCGCCTGAGCGTCGCTGAGGGAGTCTCCGAGAAACCAGCACCGTTGTGCGTCGAGATCATAGTCTGTGACGGCCTCGAGTAGCATGCCGGGTGCGGGCTTGCGACGCGAGCTGTTTGACGAATCAAGATCCGAGCAGCAATAGATCGCGTCAAGCTCAAGGTGATGTTTGGCCAGAAGTGACTGCATGTGCTCATGAACACTCTCAAGGTCCGACACGGACATCAGCCCCTTTCCAACACCTTGCTGGTTGGTGATCAGGATCAGTTTATACCCAAGCTGCCGTGCATCTCGTAGAAT
>JBEIIK010000010.1:0-35257 GCA_040380835.1 Ignavibacteria bacterium
GTCTCGCCCGTTCAACCCCAAATGTAGGGGCGAGACGCGGTCTCGCCCGTTCAACCCCAAATGTAGGGGCGAGACGCAGTCTCGCCCGTTCAACCCCAAATGTAGGGGCGAGACGCAGTCTCGCCCGTTCAACCCCAAATGTAGGGGCGAGACGCAGTCTCGCCCGTTGTGCGTCACCCCCGCGAACGCGAGGATCCACACGTTGAATGATAACTTCGCCCCGTGAATTCCAAACCTGACAGAATCCAGGAGCTGGATGTGATGCGGGGCGTAGCGCTCTGCGGCATCTTTCTCGTCAACATGGTCGACTTCAGCGGGTCGGCCTTGAGAGCCGGAACGTTTGCCTCGCGTGGCACGATGATCGACCAGGCCGTTGATCTTGCGATCGCCTGCTTTGCTATGACGAAGTTCTATCTGCTGTTCAGCTTCCTCTTCGGGGTTGGCTTTGCCGTGCAGATGCAGCGCATGGAAGAGACGAGACGACCCTTCGTGCGACTGTATATGCAGCGACTCGCCGTATTGCTGCTGATCGGCATCGCACATTCGATACTCCTCTGGGACGGAGACATTCTTCGACTCTATGCGGTGGCGGGAGTGTTGCTGCTCATGGTTCGAAAGGTTCGTACCCATGTTCTGCTGACCATCGCAGCGGTCATCACTGTTGCGGGAACCGTCTACTTCAGCTTCGTTCCTCTTCAGAATGCCAGCACACTGATGTCGCCGGCGAGCATAACGGCATACGCAAGCGGCACCTACACGGAAGTTGTCATGCTCCGTGCTTCAGAACGCTCGATCATCGATATTCAGATCCCCATGGTCTTTGTCATGTTCCTGTTGGGTCTGGTCGTCGGTCGCGAGAACATCATTGCCAACATTCGCAATCACGAATCTTTCTTGCGACGCGCATGGAAAGGGGCTCTCCCGCTTGGCATCCTCGGATCGATCGCAATGCTAGTTGGATACTCTACGGAGAACTCGCTCCTGGTAAGTCTCAGTACACATGTGGGAGCCCCGTTACTGAGTTTCTCCTATATAGCCCTTATCCTTCTCAACACTGAACGACTTCGTCTCTTTGCATACGCCGGAAGGATGGCCCTGACAAATTACCTCATGCATTCGCTGATCTCCACCACGTTGTTCTATGGGTACGGCTTCGGCCTCTACGACAAGCTCTCAGCAGCGGAATCTACTCTTCTCGCACTGGTGATTCTGGCCGCACAGATCGCCATCAGCAAGTGTTGGCTCTCACACCAGAGCATGGGCCCGATGGAATGGCTCTGGCGCAAGTCAGCAGGCCAGGATAGCAAGTAGTTACCAGTGACGAGTTACCAGTGACGAGTTACCAGTGACGAGTTACTAGTGACGAGTTACCAGTGACGAGTTACTAGTGACCAATGACCGCGTCGTTTTGTAATCTGTCATTCCGTACTTGCGCGAAGCGCAGCTGCGGTCCTTCGTCGCCTTCGGCTCCTCAGGATGACGCACGGCGCTGTGCGCAGGTGTGAGGTTTCGGGTTTGAGGTTTGAGGTCATTCGTCATTGGTCATCGGTCATTCAAACTTCTGGATCCCAGCTTTGGCGGGGATGACGTTTGTTCGCGATAGATTTACTAGCTCCGGGCCTTGGCCCGGGGACGGCGGTGCGAGCGACCTCCATCATCCCCGCGAACGCAGTCGTCACCCCTGCAAACGCCACTTACCTGTGCACAACAAGCGACGCAGCGGAAGTGCCGGCAGCAGACGTTACCCTGACGTTATAGATGCCAGAAGGAAGATCTGTCGTTGTGATCCAGTACTCATGACTACCGGGCTCTTCAGACTGATTCCTAAGCACGCTCACTTGCTCGCCTACCGAATTGAACAGATCGATTCGCACCGGCGATGGTTGATCGAGCATATAGGAAATCGTCGTGATATCTGACGCCGGGTTGGGACGCAAAGCGACAGATGCCGATTTCGATGAGGGTGGATCCGTTGCAACTGACAAGATCTTCCGACCGTTTGTATCTATTCTAAGAACAAACATATCTGACCGACCACGAAGCATTCGGCGGAAGAGACCATCATTCGACGTCGTAGTACCAGCTATGTAGATGTTCCCTTTACTTTTATCCAAATCCAAACTGGTGGCCCAATCAGAATTGTTTCCTCCATAGGTATCTATCATTTTCGTGCGACCTGCACTATCGAGGCATATCACGTATGCGTCCGAACCAGAAGAGTAAGAGTTCCGACCTTCAAAGTCGCCTTCATAGGAGTAGGTTTGACCTGTCACAACCACATCTCCGTTGTCCGACACAATCAGGTCTCTAACATTCTCATCTCCAATCACACCTCCGAAGACTTTCGTCCATATCGACTTGCCTTCGTGATCTAAGCTCATGACAAAGACATCCTGTGCCCCCTTATACAACCCGTCAAAGTCGCCGTTCCAGGAATTGGTCGTTCCGGAGACGATGTAGCCACCGTTTGATGTCGTTCGCACTAACGAAATGTCATCATAAAAACTTGATCCACCGATAATGCGCACCCACTTTGCCATTCCTGAAGAATCAAAGCAGGCGATGTAGGCATCGGCATCTTCACGCCCATCACGGCGCCAATACCCAGCCCAACCAGCAACCACGAGCTCTCCAGTGGAGGATGCCGTCACGCACTGTATCCCTGGCCTTCGTGATAGTCCGGTTAGCACAGTTAGAGCAGTATCAATGCACTGCCCTAACCGGAGCGTACCGTCAACAGTTACGCGAACTGAGTAGGTAACCGTGGACCCCGCAGTATTCAGACTGTCAAAGTGACCGTCAACAGATGTCGACTTTAACAGTGCAACTATGCCGCCATCCTGAGCTTCGTAGGGGGCATACAAGGACTCTGTGCCTGAGCCTCCGTAGACGTTCAGGCGAACCATGTTTCCAACCGAGTCAAGGATCGCGACAAAGACATCACCACGATTTCGCGGGTCAGTCGTGTCCTTCGATACGTCCGCAAAATCACCATCGCGAGAGCTACGTGTGCCGCCGACGAGTATCTGTCCGCTTGAGGTGTCAGCACTCAGGATGGTTACGTCCTCATCACCTGAACCTCCAATCACGGTCTTCCAGAGTACTTCGCCGTTCATATCCATACGGATGACAACAACGTCATTAGCTCCCTTGTGGATTCCCCTCATGTCGTAGTTGCTGGAGTTGGATACTCCAGCAATGATCACTCCACCATCCCCAAGAACACGGATGCATTTCCCGTAATCGTCCAGACTGCCACCATAGGTCTTTAGCCAGGATGACTGAGCAAACAGGCAGGCCTGAGACAACAGCAGAATGGTTGTCAGGAACGTAAAACGAACGACATGTATCATTTCAATACCGCTAGAGGTGTGAAATCTCAGGAAGCATGTAGCAACCTATCCTGGTCAAACGAATGATGGTCCGCAAAAGTCTCCCATTGATGACCTTCGAGATTCCTAAATCATTTACCAACGATAGATTCATACGCTTCCGCTGTCTTCAGTTCCTTGTTCAGCGCATAGGTAAAGCCCTTGTGCAGGGCAAAGGCACCATAACGTCCCTGCTTATCGATGGCAAGGATGCCGACCTGGAAGTCCTTCCAGTTGTCGTGTTTCTTGACGATACGTTTGATGGCTTCTTCGCAGGCTTCCTGTGGGGTAGCGCCGTAGCGCATGCGTTCGACGGCGATGGTTGAAGCGCTGGTGCGGATGACGGACTCGCCGAGTCCGGTACAGGTTGCGCCCCCTACCTCATCGTCAACAAAGAGCCCGGCTCCGATGATCGGTGAGTCGCCAACACGGCCGTGGATCTTGTACGCAAGACCACTGGTGGTGCACGCTCCGGCCATGCGTCCCTGCGCATCGCGCGCGAGCAGACCGATCGTGTCGTGGTTCTCGATGTTGATGACGGGCTTGTACTTCTTCTCCGTCAGCCATTGCTCCCAAGCTTTCTTTGCTTCGGCCGAGAGCGCGTTCGGTTTTTGCGTGATACCGTTCTCGCGTGCGAAACGTTCGGCACCGGGGCCGACGAGCATCACGTGCGGCGTCTTCTCCATCACCATGCGTGCGAGCGAGATCGGATGCGCAATGCCTTGCAGGAAGCATGCCGAGCCGGCACGTCCGTCGCCCGACATGATGCATGCATCAAGCGTGACGATACCATCGCGATCGGGAAGTCCCGACAGTCCCACACTGAGATTCGTCGGATCGGCTTCGGTCACCATCACACCCCGTTCCACGGCATCAACAACACTGCCACCAGAGGCAAGCGCAGCCAGTGCCGCCGCGTTGGCAGCCATGCCATGGTCCCACGTGGAGATGACCAGTGGCTCATCAGCCACAGCAGCTATCGTATCCGCAAGTGACGTCGCCAGTGCTGCTGCACCAACTGATGTTGCAATAAAGGAACGACGATCCATGTCAGGGGGCTTCCTTCCTGTGAAATCTATCTGGAATAGCTTGGCGTGAATCCCATTTCGGACCACATGAAACTGTACTTGTCGGCAACGCCTTCAAGGAGTTTACGACGGTTGACGTCACCATGTCCCGAGCGGAGCTTAACGCGCAGTAGCATCGGACGCGACCCTTGATAGACATGCTGCAGCATTGCCGCGTATTTGTAGCTGTGCGCCGGTACAACACGGTCATCATGATCTGCCGTCATCACCATTGTTGACGGATACTCAACACCGGAGCGAAGGTTGTGATAGGGCGAATAGGCATACAGTGCCCTGAACTCCTCGGGCTTGCTGATCTCACCATAGTCAGCCTGCCAGTTCCAACCGATCGTGAATCGGTGGAAGCGGAGCATATCCATCACACCTACCTCGGGAATCGACACTCGAAAGAGGTCCGGTCGCTGATTCACAACCGCGCCAACAAGCAGTCCGCCGTTTGAGCCACCATTCAAGGCGAGAATGTTCGGCTTCGTGACGTCATTCGTGACCAGCCACTCGGCACAGGCGATCGCATCATCAAATACGTTCTGCTTGTTCAGGCGCATCCCGGCCTTGTGCCACTCTTCGCCATACTCGCCCCCTCCACGAAGGTTTGCGATCGCGATCACGCAGCCCTGCTCAAGCCATGGAATGTAGTTGACGTCGAATGCCGGCGTAATGGAGATGTTAAAGCCGCCATAGCCATACAGCATCGTCGGTCGTGGTCCGTCAACGCCCTTCTTGCGCAGAATCGTCATCGGAATGCGTGTTCCATCCTTGCTCTTCACGAACACCTGCTCGGAAGTGAAGGCCGACGGATCGAAGGGGACTTGAACGCTCTGCCAGATGCTGCTCTCGCCCGATGCGATGTCATATCGGTAGATCGTCGTCGGCCTTGTGTACGAGGTGAACGTGTAATACACGGCGGTGTCGTTGGCAAACCCGTCGAAGCCCGAGATCGATCCGAGTCCCGGCAAAGCCACATCGTCAAGTTTCTTTCCGTTCATGTCGGCCACCTCTACAACGTGATGCACATCGGACATGTACGTCAGGAACATGCGTCCGCCGCCGAATGATAGCGCGTCGAGCACAATGTTTCGTTCCGGAACGACCGTTTCCATTGATGCATTGCCGAGCGGATCAGAAATGCGCACCACACGTCCATTGGGTGAACCGTCAGTGCAGACGCCATATATCGCGCCGTTGTGATCGTATCGCGGATAGAACGAAGATGTACCATTGGCATAGATCTTCGTCCATTCACCGAGTGGCTCTGCAAGGGGCCGCACATAAACTTCATTGCCATTCTGATTCCCCTTGTCGACCGAGCGGATGAGGAAGGGCGAATCCTCCAGGACGTAACACCAGACGAATTGCTCGGGATTGGACGGATCGGCATAGACAAGCTCGTCCTGACTCTGAGTGGTTCCGAGCCGATGGTACATAACAAACTCCTGAGAGTTTTTTTGAACGAGCGATTTCGATGCTGATGATGACGAGTCATAACGGGAATAGAAGAACCCACCCTCATGCCAGCTTACACCTGAGTTCTTCACAAAGCGTATCACTTCGGGCAGAAGCTTCCGGGTTGCGATATCCATGATGTAGATGTCGCGCCAGTCAGAGCCCCCTTCCGATTTTCCGAAGGCAAGGTACTTTCCATCTCGGCTCTCCGTGGCAAATGCCAGTTTGACAGTGCCGTCGGTGCTGAATGAATTCGGATCGAGCAACACCTCGACCTCGGATGAACCATCTCGTTGCATGCAGAGGACGTTGTGATTCTGACGTCCATCATTGCTATAGAAAAACATCATACCAGCTCTGTGCCAGGGGGCTGATCGACGTTCGAAGGCCGTTACCTCATCGAGGCGGTTTATCAGAGTCTCGCGGTAGGGGATGCTTCCGAGAGTACGCTCGGCAAGTTCAGCCTGACGCTCGATCCACGATGTGACATCGGCACCACCTTCATCCTCCAGCCAGCGGTAGGGGTCTTCTACCACAGTGCCGTGGATGGTATCACGAACGTCATTACGTCGCGCGGTCGGATAAAGAAGCTGAGCCATAGCGGTAGAACAGTATGTTAACGTAACGAGGGTTAGATAGATAGTTCTCATAGCCCCCACAGATGAATTCATGTGCTTAACACAACCCACTCATAAAGGGGCATCCCGAGCGTGACGTTCAAGGGGAAGGTAACACCAAGGGCCATCGGGATGTAGAGTCCGGGGTCGGCCTTCGGAACCGCCAACCGCATAGCTGCGGGAACGGCAATGTACGAAGCACTGGCCGCAAGAACAGCAAACATGAATCGGTTTCCAGGATCGCCCGTGATGGCGTGACTGGCCATGGCCACGAGAGTACCATTGACCAGAGGAAAGACAATACCCACCAGAACAGCACCCCAGCCGTGGGACCGGAAGGATGACAGCCGGTTACCGGTCACAAGACCCATCTCCAGAAGGAAGATCGCCAGAAAACCCTTAAAGATGTCAGTGGTGAACGGCTTGATTCCCATTGCGGCCTTTTCGTCCGAGATCATTCCGATAACAAGACTTCCGGTGATCATCAGCACGCTGCCGTTGGTTAGGGCGTGATGGATCACATCACGGAACTTGACGGTTGTTCTGCTCTCCTGGTCGTAGAGCATAACAAGAATAACACCGGCGATGATAGCCGGTGACTCCATGATGGCCATCACCGCCACCATGTGGCCACTAAAGGTCATTCCCTGCGCTTCAAGGTAGGTGGAGGCTGCCACAAACGTCACGGCACTCACCGATCCATACGCCGCTGCGATAGCCGCTGCATCGGATACCGAGAAGAACCGCCGCAGCACAAAGAATCCATAGACCGGGATCGCCGAAGCGATCGCAAGTCCGGCAAGACAGCTCCAGATGATCTCGGTCGTAAAGGGGCTATGCGTGAGTTCCTGCCCACCCTTGAAGCCGATCGCGAAGAGTAGATACAGACTGATGAACTTTGCCGTGGTGGCCGGGATCTCCAGATCACTCTTTACACGCACTGCCAGAATACCCAACAGGAAGAAGAGAAGGGTCGGGTTGGTAATGTTCGATATGATGAGAGCGATGTCCACGGGCAGGCCGCACGAAGATACGGGAAGCAGAAAGGGGCAAGCCTGAAATCAGACTCGCCCCTTGAAAACTCAGTCAGCGTGTGTGCCGTAGTTAGCCGACGAAGAAATCGCCGCCACCACCGGATTGCTCATCGCGTGGTGGACGTTCCTCGCGTGGAGCATCGTGACGTGGACGGTCATCATCGTGGCGCTCCGGACGTGGTCCGCGGTCTTCGCGTGGTCCGCGGTCACGGTCTCCGCCACGGCCGCCACGATCTCCGCCGTAGCCGCGTCCGCCACGATCTCCGCCGCGGTCTCCGCCACGGCCGCCACGGTCTCCGCCGTAGCCACGTCCGCCTCTGTCTCCGCCGCGGTCGCCACCGCGATCACGATCGCGTGGTGGACGCGGACGGTCTTCGTACGGCTCCATGCCTTCAGGCAGTGGCAGCAGGGCCTTGCGGGAAAGACGGATCTTGCCATCTGGCTGCACCTCGATGACCTTTACTTCGATGATATCGCCGACCTTGAGCACGTCCGAGACGTTCTCAACGCGACGGTGATCGATCTGCGAAATGTGCAGAAGTCCTTCCTTCTTTGGCTTGAGTTCAACGAAGGCACCGAGGCCTTCACGAACCTCCTTGACCTTACCCTTGATGACCGAGTCGAGCTCGATCGGACGCGTAATGTCGCGGATGCGCGCGATGGCAGCATCGGCGCTGGCCTGATCGATCGCTGCGATCGTGATGGTACCGTCGTCCTCGATGTTGATCTCGGCACCGGTCTCCTTGACGATGCTGCGGATCATCTCGCCCCCTGGCCCGATCACCGCGCCGATGGACTCGACAGGGATCTGGATGGTTGTAAGCTTCGGAGCATACGGTGAGAGGTCCGTGTTCGGCTTATCCATGTGAGTATTCATGATGCCCAGGATGTGCAGACGTCCATCACGGGCCTGCTGAAGAGCAGTACGCATGATATCCACCGACAGACCTTCGATCTTGATGTCCATCTGGCAGGCCGTAATGCCTTCGAATGTTCCCGTGACCTTGAAGTCCATGTCTCCGAGGAAGTCCTCGTCGCCAAGAATGTCGCTGAGCACGGCTACTCGCTTGTCCTCCATGATCAGACCCATGGCAATACCCGCCACGGCCTTCTTCATCGGAACACCGGCATGGAACAGGGCCAGTGAACCGGCGCAGACCGTTGCCATGGACGAAGAACCGTTCGATTCGAGAATATCCGAAACCACGCGTATGGTGTACGGGAATTCGAGCTCATCCGGAATGAAGTGCTTGAGCGAGCGCTCGGCAAGATCTCCGTGACCCGTCTCACGACGGCTGGTAAATCCGAAACGTCCGGTCTCTCCCGTCGAAAACGGCGGGAAGTTGTAATGGAGCATGTAGCGGATGTCATACGTCGGCAGCAGACCGTCAATGAGCTGCTGGTCCTTCTTTGTACCGAGCGTGATGGTCGTCAGCGACTGCGTTTCGCCGCGTGTAAAGAGTGCCGAGCCGTGCGTTCGTGGGAGCACGCCCGTTTCTACCGAGATAGGGCGGATCTGCGTGGTCGAACGGCCGTCTAGACGGCGTCCTTCAGCAAGGATCATCTCGCGCATCTCACGTGCTTCGATCTTCTTCACGATACCACCGAGCATCTTGCCGATGTTGATGCCGGCATAGGCTTCGGGATTTGCTTCTACGACAGCGTTAGCGGCTGCCGTTGCAAGCGTCTTTACTTCCGTGCGGAACGCACTACGCTGTTCCTTCGATGATTCGACGCGGATCTGCTTGCGAATGCGCTCCGTAATGGCACCTTCGACAGCATCGAGGAGATCCTTTGGCGTCTCGGCAGGGACCACTTCACGCTTCTTGATATCGAGCATCGACATCAGTTCGATCTGCAGAGCGTTGATCTCACGGATCCAGTTATGCGCGAATTCCATCGCGGCAACGAACTCGTCTTCAGAGATCTCCTTGCTTGAACCTTCGACCATGACGATCGACGAGTCAGATCCGGCAACCATGATCTCGAGATCCGATTCCTGAATCTCTGAATGCGTGGGGTTGATGATAAACTCACCGTTGACGCGTCCAACGCGCACTTCAGCGATCGGTCCCTTGAACGGAATGTCGCTAATCATCAGTGCTGCGGATGCACCGATAACGGCCAGCACATCCGGCTCGTTCTCCATGTCGTAGGAATAGACGGTTGCGATCACCTGCGTGTCGTTGCGCCATTCCTTCGGGAAAAGGGGGCGAAGCGGACGATCGATCAGGCGTGATGTGAGGATTTCCGTCGTTGTCGGACGTCCTTCGCGACGGAAGAAGCCGCCCGGGATCTTGCCCGACGAAGCAAGCTTCTCGCGGTACTCACAGGTGAGCGGAAGAAAATCGATATCCGGCTTTGGTTCTGCGCTTGCGTTCGCCGCAACCAGAACCATCGTTTCGCCGTAGGTGACCATCACCGAACCGGCGGAGAGTTTGGCAAAGCGGCCTGTCTCTATGGACAGTTCCTTGCCGTTAATGATCTTTTTGACCGTGTGCATGATGCACTCCAAATGTGGATGAATGTCAACCCGTGTTGTGGGTTGTCACGGCACCGCGGTCAGCTATCACTCCTTGTCAGGGGGCTGGTAGTAAAGCCCCCTGACAAAGAGTGCCACGATGCCATGGAAAGTATTCTAAGACGGGCGGCGATCATCGAGAAGATGATCGCCGCCTCAGTTGATAGCGACGGTTACTTGCGCAGTCCGAGCTGTGCCAGAATCTCGCGGTAGCGCTGGATGTTGTTCTTCTGCAGGTAACCCAGCAGATTCTTGCGCTTTGCCACGAGCATGATCAGACCACGGCGTGAGTGGTGGTCCTTGCGGTGCTGTTCGCAGTGAGCCGACAGAGCCTTGATATGCTCGGTCAGCAGTGCGATCTGCACTTCCGGCTTACCGGTATTTGAGGCTCCGCCGCCGAATTGCGCGACGACCTCGGCTTTACGTTGCTTGGAGATCATTTCGTCCTCCATTCCCTTAAGTGATGTTGATAGGTTGTTGTTTGATTCTTGTCTTGTTGAAGTTGATCGAGAAACTCTTCGAGCGATCCGAAGCGCCGTTCATCACGGATCTTGTCGATGAACCGCACATCAAGCGTGCGTCCATAGAGATCCTGGCTGAGGTCCAGAAAATGCACCTCAAGTGTCGGTGTCGTGTCATCGGTGAACGTTGGCCGAACACCGATGTTGGCCATTCCCAGCTGCGGTGTACCGTTGATCTCGGCGGCCACCACGTACACACCATTTCCGGGCAGGAGCTTATGCTCGCCAGCCGGACGGATGTTGGCCGTGGGAATGCCGATCTGTCGTCCGCGTCCGTCACCCGTTACCACTTGCCCCCTGACCGAATACGGGCGACCCAGCATGCGGGTAGCTTCGGGGATCTCGCCCCGACGCAGTGCCTGACGGATCTTGGTGCTGCTGACCACCACGCCGTCGAAGGCAAGGGGCGGTATGGGCTCCACCGTGAATCCGTATTCGGGCGCCAGGCGCTGCAACAGCTCTTCATTACCGCCACGATCCTTGCCAAACACGTGATCGTGACCAATGAAGAAGTGCTGTACGCCGATGTCCCGTACAATCACGGACGTTACAAATTCGGCAGCCTCGGTAGAGGCGAACTCCCGTGTGAATGGTATGATGACGGTTACGTCAACGCCGTTGGTTTCCAGCAGCTCACATCGCTCGTCGATATCCGTCAGCAGTCGAAGTGGTTCGCGACCCTGACGGGCCAGAACGATCTGCGGGTGTGGATCGAACGTCACCACGACGATCCGTTCCTGATGCTTGGTGCCGATCTGCTGCATCAGTTCCAGAATGCCCACGTGTCCGACGTGAACACCATCGAACGTTCCCACCGTGATGGCCGTGGCCTTCTGAAACGGCATGGCATCGGTTCCGTATCGAACGATCGTCATGCCACCTCCTGCGGTTGCAGTATCTGGCGCAGCTCATCGATGCGTAGAGCATGCTCGACGTGATGATCACCACTGGCGGTACGCCGAAGCGTCCAGACATATCCGCCGCAACCCAGCTTCTGTCCCAGATCCCGGGCGATCGAACGGATGTAGGTGCCACGCGAGCATGTGATCGTGCAACGCACATCAGGCCATGACACCGACACGTCACGGATCTCATGGATGGTGATCTGCCGGATCTTGGGAGTGAACTCAATGCCCTTACGGGCAAGGTCATACTGACGTCTTCCCTGATGCCTGACGGCGCTGTAGGCCGGAGGCGTCTGGTCGATGGTTCCCGTAAACGACATCAGTGCCGCGATGATGGCATCGTCGGATATCGGCTCGAGCATTCGTTCAGTGCATTCGCCGCCACGGTCATCGGTCGTTGAATCACCGCCCAGGCGGATCGAGACCTCGTAGGTCTTCGTGCCTTCCTGCAGCGACTCGATGTCCTTTGTTGCCTTGCCGAAACACAGAACCAGAAGTCCCGTGGCCAGAGGATCCAGAGTTCCGGCATGTCCGACGCGTTTGACGCGGGTGAGATTGCGAATCTTCGCCACGCAGTCAAACGACGTCCAGGTTTCTTCCTTGTCAATGAGCGCGATGGCCCCGTCCGTTCGTGCCGTTTCCAACCATTGCTCGATCGCCGCACAGGTCGAACGATCAAGCGTCATTCGATCATTCATTCGTTGCTGTGTCATCGTGATGAGCTTCATCGGCCGGCCTTACCCGGTCCAGGATCGCCTCGATACGCTGGGCACGATCGAGCGAATCGTCGATAAAGAACTGCAGTTGCGGGGTGTAGCGAAGTCTGAGCGACGTCGCAAGGTGATGACGAACACGCCCCATGTAATGCTTGTCGATCTGATCGAGAACTTCGGCAGGGGTTATACCCTTACCGCCGAAAACGCTCAGATATACGCGAGCGATCTGCAGGTCTGCCGACAGACGCACCTCCGTCACGGAGATGAATCCAGCCGATAGTTCCTCGGCGACCGATCTCAGGGGGCTTGCCAGGGCCTTTTGGATTTCGCCGGCCACACGCTCTGTACGGATCGACACGACTACGACAGCTTCCGTTTCACTTCAATGGTCTTGTAGCTTTCGATGATATCGCCCATCTCAAGGTCATTGAAGCCCTGGATACCGATACCGCACTCGTAGCCGGTGTCGACCTCACGCACGTCGTCCTTGACGCGCTTAAGCGAGGTGAGCGTACCCTTGTATATCTCGAACCCGTCGCGCAGAACGCGAACCTTGTCATTACGGGTGATCTTGCCGTTCTGCACGTAGCATCCGGCGATCGTACCAAGACGGCTGATCTTGAAGATGGCCCGGATCTCAACGGTCGAGGTGATCTCTTCCTTGATGTCCGGCGTGAGCATCCCTTCAAGGGCAAGCTGCACTTCATTGATACAGTCGTAGATGATCGAGTACAGGCGGATCTCGACGCTTTCACTTTCGGCAAGCTTACGCGTGGCAGGGGGCACATTGACCTGGAAACCGACGATGATGGCATCGGAAGCCGAGGCCAGCATGATGTCGCTTTCGGAGATGGCTCCGACACCACGGTAAAGTATCCGCACTTTAACCTCCGCCGTCGAAAGCTTCTGCAACGAATCGGCAAGAGCCTCGACCGAGCCCGAGACATCGGCGCGCACAATAAGGCGGAGTTCCTTGACGCCCCCTTGCTGGATCTGCGAAGAAATATCGTCAAGCGTAAGGTGTCGCATACCGCGGAACTGCTGTTCGCGGCGTAGCTGCTGACGGCGGTTGGCAACATCGCGTGCTTCGGCGTCGGTCTCCATTTCCAGAAGCACGTCACCGGCATTGGGCAGGCCGTCAAATCCTGTCACCTGGGCCGGCATGGACGGTCCGGCCGAATCAAGGCGGTGTCCACGTTCATCGAACATTGCACGAACGCGTCCGGCAAACTGACCGCAGACGAAGATGTCTCCGACGTTAAGCGTTCCCTTCTGAACGATCACGGTAACGACATTACCGCGACCCTTGTCGATGTGTGCTTCGATGACCGTAGCGCGGGCGTTGCGATCAGGGTTGGCCTTGAGCTCAAGAATATCTGCCTCGAGCAGGATCTTTTCGAGGAGCGTCGGGATGTTGAGTCCGGACTTAGCCGAGATCTCAACGCACTGGTACTTACCACCCCAGTCTTCGACCAGCACACCATGGTCAGCAAGCTGCTGGCGGATGCGATCCGGATTGGCTTCCGGACGGTCAACCTTGTTGATGGCAACAACGATCGGCACGCCGGCTGCCTGAGAGTGGGAGATGGCCTCGATGGTCTGAGGCATCACGCTGTCATCAGCGGCAACCACCAGAACCACGATATCAGTGACCTGCGCACCGCGGGCACGCATGGCCGTGAAGGCTTCGTGACCCGGCGTGTCGAGGAACGAAATGTTCCGTCCATTGGGCAATTCGACGCGGTAGGCACCAATGTGCTGCGTGATTCCACCGGCTTCGCCGGCCACCACATTGGCATTGCGGATATAGTCAAGCAGAGACGTCTTACCATGGTCAACGTGACCCATGATCGTAACGATCGGTGATCGTGGCAGCAGTGTTTCTGGTGCGTCCTCGATCTCGATCTCTTCCTGCTCGGCCTGCTCATCAAGGAATGAGACTTCGAATCCGTAGTCAGAGGCGATCAGTGTGATCGTGTCTTTGTCTAGGCGCTGGTTGATGGACACCATCAATCCAAGCCCCATACACTTCATGATGATGTCTGAAGCGGTCACACGCATCATGTTGGCCAGGTCGGCCGTGGTCACAAACTCGGAAAGACGAAGGGTCGAGCTCTCGCGGGCTAGTTCTTCCTGGCGGATGGCTTCCTTCTCTTCGCGCTCCAGACGCTTGCGCATGCGCAGCTTGGCGCGGCCGCCGGCCGGAGCAAGTTCCATCCCTGAAAGTGTCTGACGAATGGCGCGTTCGACGTCGGAGTCCGACACCTGGGAACGCATTCCCTTTACCGGTGCCTTTTTCTTCTTTTTGTCATCGGCCTTCTTGGCAGCCGATGAAGGGGCTGGTGGACCAAAGTCTCTGCGGCGCGCAGCGTCAGTTCCGGCCGCGGCCGTGCCGGTTCCGGCCGGACCACGTCCGCGGGCTACCAGTGCATCACCGATCGCACCGCGTCGCCCATCACGCTGTACCGTCGGACGCCGTTCGTCTCGCTTTGGACGCGGCGGGGCCTTCGGCGTGAGGTCAATCTTTCCAACCACCGTCAGACCGCGCAGCTGTGTGGTTCCGCTCGGATTGTACTGAACTTCGACCACACCCTTGCGGCGGCGCTTGGCTCTCTTTTCTTCAGTATCGTCGGCTCCGCCTTCGCCTGCTTCAGCTGCGGCAGCTTCTGCTACCGGAGCTGCAGCAACCGGGGCGGCGGGCTCAACCTTTGGCTTGATCGGAGCGGGCTCATAGTCCTTTCCGGCCTTGGCCTCGCCTGCTCGCGCAGCCCTGTCAGCGGCTGCCATCTTCTTCGCTTGGCTTAAGTCGATGATTGCACCAACAACCGGTCCAGCAGGTGCGTCCGGAACAACAACTGATTCGGTCGGTACAGGGGCCGCTTCCACAACGGTCTCAGCAACGACCGGTTCGGGTACCGGTGCCGGCGGCGGTGCGGACTCCATCTCAGGTTCGGCAGGGGCAGGTGGTGCGGATACCAGGGCCGGAGCAGACTCCTGGACTGCGGGGGCCGCGGGCACAGGCGCCGGTTCGGCCGGACGCTCCAGGTGCTCTTCGATCACACGTTCGCGTTCCTCGGCCTCGGCGATAGTTTCGATGGAGATCGCATTGCCCTGCTCAAGGTGACTCTTGCGAACAGCCTGCTGGCGCTGAACTTTCTCACGCTGTTTCTGCGCGGACTTCAGCTCCTTGGCAAACTTTTCGATAACAAGATCCAGCTGCTCGTCCGTGAGCGCCGTCGTGGCCTTGTTCTCGAGCTTATGTCCCTTCGAGGCAAGGTATTCCACAATCGCATCACGACCAATGTTGATCTGACTTGCGACCTTGAACAGTTTATTTCCTGGTGAACCAGCCATACATCCTTCGATTACTCTTCTTCATTACCTGTTGACTCGTCGGCCGATTCCTCGGCCTCGGTCGACTCCTCAACTTCGGCCTCGTACACTTCGGGAGTGTCTTCGGCATACGATTCTGCGATGTCGTCTGAAAGGGGCTCTGCCACAGCCGGTGCTTCAAGAGCCGCAGCCGCATCCTCAAGAGCAATGAGGTAGTGCTGATCTTCACGCTCTTCAAACTCTTCAAGCATGACGCGCCGGATCCGCACGATCTTGGCCTTGTCGATGATGGCCAGCAGCGTTGTCGGCTCGGCCTCAAGAAACTCGCGGGCCGTGTCGATACCGGCACGGATAAGCTTCTCAAAAAGATCGCGTCCGAGCTCATCGCGGAACTCGATGAGTTCGATGTCCTCAGCCCCTTCCTTGACGAGTGAGAGCGAATAGCCGGTGAGCTTTGACGCAAGACGCACGTTCTGTCCCTGCTTGCCGATGGCCAGCGAGACTTGATCATCGGGAACAATCACCGTGGCGGCGCGTCCGTCCGGACTGATCTGTACGTCACGCACCTTGGCCGGCGAAAGCGCACGGGCAATGAACAGACGCGGATCGTCGTGGAACTCGATGATATCAATGTTTTCGTTTCCGAGCTCGCGCACGATCGAGTGGATGCGGATGCCCTTCATACCAACGCAGGCGCCAACCGGATCAACGCGCTCGTCAAATGACGTCACGGCAACCTTGGCGCGCTCGCCAGGTTCGCGAGCAATGGCGCGGATCTTGATCACTCCATCGAAGATCTCGGGGATCTCCTGTTCGAACAGGAGCTCCATGAATCGGTCATCGGCACGCGAGAGAATAAGGTCCGGCAGACCCGTGGCACCGCCCGAACGACGCACTTCTTTGAGAATGGCCTTGACCTGCTGGTTCTTCTTGAGACGCTCCGTGGGGATCTGCTCCTCACGTGGAAGGCGCATCTCCACCTTGTTGTGCATCACGAGGATATTGTTCGGACGTACCTGATAGATCTCACCGATGATCACCTCGCCGACACGCTTGGCGTACTCTTCGTAGATGTTATCCTTCTCAACGTCGCGAATCCGCTGGTTGAGGTTCTGGATGGCCTGGGCAATCAGGCGGCGTCCGAAAGAATCAGCGATGTTCTCAAGTGTGATTTCTTCGATGTGCTCATCGCCGATCTCGGGCTCGTCACCGGTGGCCTGGCGCACTTCGGCGGCCGAGATCTGCAGTTCCGGATTTTCGACCTCTTCGACGATCTCCCGCATGAGGTAGATCTCGATGTCGCCCTTTTCCATGTTCACGATGATGTCGAAGTTGGACTCAAGACCATACTTCTTGCGAACCATTGCCGAGAGAGTCTCTTCAACGATCCCCTGCAACAGGTCACGGTCAATGCTCTTCTCACGCGCCATCTCATTGAAGGCCTCGATGATGAGCTTCTTGTTATCGACTTGCTGTTTGACTTTCCGACGTGCCATGTGATTCGACTCCATGACGAACAGGCTCGGCCTGTTCTCTAAAACGTGATCCGTACCATTGCCTCTTCCACCTCATCAGCCATAATGCTGATCGGTGTAATCGGCTGCTTCTTCGATTGTTTGGGTTGAACATCCAGCCCCGTGTCATCAGCCCGCAGTAGAACGCCATCAATCACAACGCCGTCCTTGCGCCTCACGCGAACCGTCCGCCCAACATGCTTTGTCAACTGCCATAGATGCCTCACCGGAGTCTCAGCCCCCGGTGAAGACACATCGACCGCCCGTAGGCGGCCGGCATACTCGTCCTCGGCCAACCGTTCGTCTATGCCACGACTGACGTTCCGACAGTGCTCGTGCGTAACACCATCGACGGCGTCGATGAAGACGTCAAGCACAAGCTGACGCGCCTGGCCGCGAACAACAACATCTATGAGCGACACCCCGGCCTCATCGCACGCACTGGCGATGGCCACCCGGATTCTCTCCGGAAGGGTTTCCTTCATAGATCTCCGCGGGTTGTTGCCGAACAGATAACCACAAACGAAAAATGGGCGACATCGCCCACCCCTCGAAATCGGCTACAAATATAGGGAACTTTTCCCCACCTACCTACGAAAAGGCGTTCAGTCCGGTAATGTCCTGACCCAGAATAAGGGTGTGCATCTCGTGCGTTCCCTCATAGGTCTTAACTGATTCAAGGTTGGCCGCGTGGCGCATCACGGGATACTCGTCCAGGATGCCGTTTGCCCCATGGATCTCACGGCTCATCCGGGCAATATTCAGGGCCATCTCGCAGTTGTTGCGCTTGGCCAGTGAAACCTGCTGCGGACGCAGAGCCCCGGAATCTTTTATCCGGCCAAGCCTCCAGCATAGCAGCTGGGCCTTGGTGATCTCGTTGAGCATCAGCACCAGGCGCTCCTGGATCATCTGGAAGCCGGCGATCGGCTTACCAAAGGCAATACGGGTTTTTGCGTAATTGAGTGAGGAATCGTAGCATGCCATGGCCGCACCGACCACGCCCCAGGAAATCCCAAAGCGGGCCTGGGTAAGGCATGAGAGGGGGCCTTTCAGGCCTTGAACGCCGGGAAGGATGTTCTCTTCTGGCAGGAATACGTCCTGAAAAACCAGCTCGGATGTCACCGAAGCGCGCAGGGAATGCTTACCCTTCATCTCGGGCGCGGTAAATCCGGGCATGCCCTTTTCGACCAGAAAGCCGCGAACAACACCATCGAGCTTGGCCCAGACAACGGCTACGTCGGCTAGGGTACCGTTGGTGATCCACATCTTGGCGCCATTGAGGATAAAGCCCCCTTCCACTTTCTTGGCGTTGGTGGACATCGAAGCGGGGTTTGACCCGGCATCGGGCTCGGTCAGACCGAAACAGCCGATAGCATCACCGGCGGCCAGACGCGGCAGCCACTTGCGTCGCTGCTCCTCGGATCCGTAGGTGTAGATGGGATACATTACCAGCGAGCTCTGCACGGAAGCAAAAGAGCGGATGCCCGAATCACCGCGCTCAAGCTCCTGCATGGCCAACCCGTAGCACGTGCTGCTGAGACCGGCACAGCCATACTCCTGTGGCAGTGTGATGCCGAAAAGACCGATCTCGGCCATCTTCTTCACAAGATGCTGCGGAAACACACCTTCGCGGGCGCTGTGCTCGATGATCGGCAGGACCTCGTTGTCAACGAAGTCGCGCACCGTCTGGCGAACAAGCTTTTCTTCCTCGGTCAGGAGGTCGTCGATGTTGTAGTAATCCGGATGCTGGAAAGACATGGTGATAACCGCAGGAAAGTTTTTCGTTGGAATGCCAGAACAACGAAACTACGGAATGAGTGCCCTTGGACCGTAAGTTTGGAGGCTCCTATTGAAGGGGCCCCTGATTGTTCCAACCTGGAAGCGTCCACCATGGACAACGAAACCAAGAGCGGGCATGCCGCCCCGAGCGGCAGTAAGCTCCTTGCTCTGACCGTCGCCGCCATCGGCGTGGTTTATGGCGACATCGGCACCAGCCCCCTTTATGCTCTCAAGGAATGCTTCTCTCCCCATTACGGCCTCACACCTGGCCGGACGGAGGTGCTTGGCATCCTATCGCTGATCTTCTGGGCTCTGACGCTCATCATCTGTGTCAAATACCTGTCCGTTATCCTGCGCTTTGACAACGAGGGGGAAGGGGGCATTCTGGCGCTCATGGAGCTCGTTATGCGGCAGTTGACAAAGCCGGCACAGGCATCGATGGTGATCTTCCTCGGCCTCTTTGGAGCTGCTCTGTTGTATGGCGACGGTATCATCACGCCGGCTATCTCGGTGTTGTCGGCTGTTGAGGGCCTTACCGTTGCCGCTCCGGCCCTGGGGAAGTTTGTGGTTCCGATCACGCTTGTGATTCTGGTTGGACTGTTTGCCATCCAGAAATACGGCACCAGCAGCGTCGGTAGAATCTTTGGTCCATTCATGCTCGGGTGGTTTGCTCTGCTGGGCTCCCTCGGACTGGTCAATGCGCTGCAGACCCCGGAGATCTTTCAGGCTGTTAACCCGTTCTTTGCATGGCAGTTCTTCTCCATTCATCAGTTCGAAGCGTTCGTGGTTCTCGGTAGCGTCTTTCTTGTCGTCACAGGCGGTGAAGCCCTCTACGCCGACATGGGGCACTTTGGCCGAAAGCCCATCATGCGCGGCTGGTTTATGGTTGCCTACCCTGCACTTGTCCTGCAGTACTTCGGCCAGGGGGCACTTTTACTGCGGGAAGGAAACATCGCTTCAACCATCGCCAACCCGTTCTTTCATATGGTGCCGTCCTGGGCAGTTGTCCCGATGGTCATCATCTCGACATTCGCAACGATCATCGCCTCACAAGCTGTGATCTCGGGGGCCTTCTCCCTGACGTGGCAGGCACAGCAGCTTGGGTATCTGCCACGCCTGAAGGTCACCCATACCTCAAGCGAGGAACGGGGTCAGATCTACATGCCCACCGTCAACTGGGTGCTGTTTGTCAGCTGTGCCGTGCTGGTTATTTCCTTCAAGACATCGGGAGCACTGGCGGCGGCGTACGGTATTGCTGTGACCTCGACCATGGTCATAACGACGCTGCTGGCATGGCAGGCCATGAGAAACATTCTCAAGTGGAGTGCGCCGGTCACCGCCGCGATCTGCGCCGTATTTCTCGTTATTGATTCTTCGTTCTTCATCGCCAATACACTGAAGTTTTTTGATGGTGGGTACGTCCCGTTCACGATGGCTGTCCTGACGCTGATCGTGATGGTCACATGGCGCAGAGGACGAACGATTCTATCCGAACGCATACGGCAGCGCAGTAAGCCCCTTGCCGATGTGATCAACGAAGACATTGATCGCTATACGATCGTACCCGGAACGGCCATCTACATGACGGGTTCAGGGGGCGTGGCACCGCCGGCGATGATGAACAACCTGAAGTATAATCGCGTTCATCACGAGAACGTGATCCTGCTCACGGTGAATGTCGAGAAGCTTGCTCGGGTTGAAATCAAGAAACGCATAGAATCCGAAGAGATACGTCCCGGCGTATGGAAGGTGATCCTCAACTATGGATTCATGGACCAGCTGACGCTTCAGGATGACATTCGATCCTTCCCCGATGCGGGCATCCTCGTTGACTTCACCGACGTGATCTTTGTCCTCGGCCATGAGACGTTGACGGTGCAGGACGGAAATGGTATGGCGCGATGGCGCAAGGAGGTGTTCGTGTTCCTGCACCGCAACTCGCGCACGCCGGCCCGGTACTTCGGTATCCCAGTCAAGCAAACGCTCGAGGTAGGGTCACATCTGTCGATCTGACGTGCCTTTAGAGTCCGAGATCAAAGCCGGCCGAGAATCGCAGTCCGTTGCCAACGAGCCAGCCGACGTACTGTTCTGTTGCGCCACCTATGCCCCGCGTCGGTACGGGCAGTGACTCCGGGCCTCGGACGATGTACGAGACATCTAGAACAAGTCGTCCGCCACCGGTGTTGAGCACCAGGACCGCACCAATGACAGCGCCGCCTCCGAACTGCGAGGCGTACGATGTGGAAACGCGATCAGGTATGGAACCTCGGTCACCCTGCAGAATTCCGGTGTAATCATCGGTCTGTTCGGCCGACGTCAGAACGTCTGCCAGAACTCCAAGCTGCACACCCGCATATGACCCGGAGGAGTCAACGCGGGCCAGCGGGATGCGCAAAGCAGCATTGAGCTCAATGGCCGACGTTGCCAGTGATGAGACCACCACAGGGCCTCCACCCGGATTGTCAACAACATTGACCATGCCAGCCGGACGCCGCACCGCATTCCGAACGAAGGGCGACACAAAGCCCCCTTCCTCCGAACGCAGTCCGAGCGAGCCGGTCAGTTCCATGCCCTTACGGAAGACCGTTGAGGCACGCAGACCATACACCGCGCGGCTTGGGTCGCCATAGGCTGACACATCACTTCGAGAGGACGTTGCCAGTGTCGTGCCAATGGTAGCGCCAATGTAGGTCTGGGCATGAACTGACGACGTCGCGACCATGACCAGCATGATCGCGACGCCGAACGAATGTCTGATACGTTTCATGACGAAATCTACGGCAGGATCACAGTTCCGGCACCTCGACCGTGATGGCCTGCTTGGATCCGTCGGAGTCCTTGACAACGAACATCATACCATCACCAGGCTCCTTAGACGTAATCACACGCTTGAGCTGGGCCGGTGAGGTGATCTCCTTACCATCAGCCTTGAGGATGACCGTGCCCTGGCGCAGACCGCGGCGAGCCATCTGACCCATGCGGTCAACCTTGGAGACAAACACACCGGTCTTGACGTTAAACGTTGAGCGCTGTTCGGAGGTAAGTGAGGCGGCGGTAAAACCAAGTCCCTTGATCGTCACCGGTTCGGACTCATCGGCAGACGTATTCTCGCCCGAATCTCGATCATTCATTGACGCTACGTCGGTGTTGTTCGGTGCTTTGAGTTTGACTGTCTTGGCGATCTCACGTCCATCGCGCCAGATCTTGAGGTTGACCTTGTCCCCAGCACGGCGCAGAACGATCTCGTTCTGCAGGTCGCTGGAGGTTTTGACGGTCTTGCCATCAACGTCCAGGATAACGTCGCCAACTTCCAGACCGGCCGACTCGGCGGCGCCGCCCTTGACCACGCGGTTAACGCTCACGCCAGCTACCTTGGAAAGACCTACTGCCTTGGCCGTGGCCTCATCAACGCTGGTGATCTCCACACCGATGTAACCACGCTCGATCTTACCGTCATCGATCAGGTCAAGCACAACACTGCGCACCATATCGATCGGGATGGCAAAGCCATAACCGGCATTCACTCCTGACTGCGAGGCAATGGCTGTGTTGATACCGACCAGGCTGCCATTGAGGTTGAAGAGTCCTCCGCCGGAGTTGCCCGGATTGATTGCCGCATCGGTCTGGATGAAATTCTCGGCCGCATAGCGACTGCGCTGGTTGGTCATTTCATTCGTGCCGACAATTCCGATCGATCGGCCCATAGCCGAAACAATACCGGCCGTAACAGTTGACTTCAGACCTAGAGGGCTTCCCACGGCAACCACCCACTCACCGATGCGGATGTCCGAGCGCTGTGCCAGGTGGGCCGGCGAAAACCGTCCGTCGATCTTCAGCACGGCGAGGTCCGTAAGCGGGTCACGCCCGACGAGCTTGGCCTTGAACTGCTTCTGATCGATGGTGGTCACCGTGATGCCCCCTTCCTTGGCATTCTCCACCACGTGGTTGTTGGTCACAACGTAACCGTCGGCCGTGATCACCACTCCCGATCCTCCGGCTTCGCCCTCCGGAAGCTGGGGTGTTTCTTCTTCCTCGTTCGGCGTTCCGAAATCCGGACCGAAGAACCGGAAGAAGTCCTGAGGCATGCCGCGCATCATGGACTTGCGATCGGTCTTGACCGAGATCGACACCACTGACTGTGTGACAGCACCGGCCACATTGGCAAACTGGTCATTGAGCAGTTTGACAGCCTGCGGCGCAGGGGCAGGGGGCGAAGCAGCCCCAAGTTCGATATCCTGAGCAAAGAGCTGCTCAATGGCATTGGTTGAAAATGAGGTCATGAGGATGACGCCGGCCACAACACCAATGCCGATAAGCGCAATGGCTGTGCCGAGGGATCGACGTGACATAGGGTTCTCCATGTGAATAGTTCGGCCAGAACTGACGAAGAAAATCGGTCCGTATTGCGCCACTATAGGCGTGAAATCGAGAACCGGATACTTCGACGGAAGGTTTCCTCCATCAGGCCGGTGCGACGCTCGGCACTCCAGAGCTCGACGTCGGGTATGTCTGCAAGCACCACCATGGTGATCTCTATCATGTCGGCCGTGATGCGCGTCTGCAGGCTGTGGACGATCGATTGCTGACGTCGGTCCAAACCCTCGGCGATACGCAGAATGGACGCCAGGACGCAGACCCGATGCTGGTCTGCAGCTGACAGGGCGGCATAGACCGGATGCTTACGCTTTGGATGACTCTTTCGGTGGTATCGTGCGATGCTCGCGATCAGGATCGTTTCGTCGGTCGTGAACCCGGGCATGACGCAGTTGCGGATGATGTACTCGCCGTGCTTGTGATGCTGGTCGGCAGCGATGTGATAGCCAACATCGTGCAGAAGCGCCGCCGCCTCAAGAAGCTCACGTTCGCGGTCGCCCATGCCATGCAATGGCGTCAGATCATCGAAAAGGCGCACACACAGGTGTTTAACATGTTCGGCATGACGGCGCCGTACGCGGTAGAGCTCGCAGACATGCTGCACGCTCTGATAGCGCAGGCGCGATAGGTGGTGCGTGGTCTGTATGTCCCGGGCCTGCTGGACGGTGTCGAAGACGATCCCTTCGCGCAGTGAATAGCCGCTGAGCGTCAGCGAGCGGATGCCAAGCCCCTTTACAAGCTGCTCCACCAGCAGAGCACCAGCCATGATCACGTCGGCACGTTTGGCGTCAATACCGGCAAGAGCCAGACGTTGCGTCAGAGAACGCTGCGAAACGACCAGATCAACGCCTCGAAGAAGCTCGTCCCGGGAGAATGTCAGGCCGTTGAGTGATTCCGGTTGCTTGCGTCCATGCGCAGCAAGAATCACCGATGCCAGAGCCATGATCGTACCCGAGCAGCCGATGGCCTCGTCGAAACCATAGGCGATGTGCGACTGAAAGGCCGGCAGCCATTCACCGCGGATCCAGGCACGGCAATCGGCGATCTGCTCGTCGGTGATGGTCTCATCCGGGAAGAACTTCTTCGTCAGTCGGATATGGCCGAGCTTGGCCGAATGGATGAACACCGGCTCACCGTCATGACCCGTAATGGTCTCGGTCGAGCCACCTCCGATGTCAAATACCAGAACACGCTTGCCGGAAACGCTCAGGGCGTTTCGGGCTCCAAGAAAGATCAGACGCCCCTCCTCGATCCCCGGAATGACGTCGATATGCACGCCGGTTTGCTGAAGTACGCGGTCAACAAAGACCTCTTTGTTCAGGGCCTCACGCACGGCACTGGTGGCAATAGCCCGCACAGTGGCGTCGTGACGCCTAGCCTCATCGACAAAACGCACCATGGCACGCAGTCCACGCTCGATGGCATCATCGGATAGACGCTTCATATCACCGGCCGACGAGCCGAGGCGCACGGTGTCCTTCATGCGTCCGTGAATGCGCAGCATCCCGGCATCAGTGACGCTGGCAATGACCATATGGAACGAATTCGTTCCTACGTCGATGGCGGCAATTGGTGATGGTTGTTCGTCAGCTTTCATGGGTAGAGTGTCCGCGTCAAAAATACCATCAGTATCTTCCGCGCATGCTACAGCGCCCCTTCATTATCATCGCATCGATCATCGTTCTGGTGATCGTCGTTGCCCCATTCGTACTTGGTCTGGCGCGCCGCATCACCGGACGAGGACCAAAGGAGTAGCCCCATGTCCAAGGGACAACGATTCGCCTTCCTCGATGCCGCCCGCGGCATCGCGGTTCTCTGGATGATCCAGGTCCACGTGACGAACGTCATTCTCGACCCCGCACTACGCGCGTCATGGTGGTTCAACCTGCTGAATATCTCCAATGGCTACGTGGCCCCGACGTTCATCTTCTGCGCCGGTTCAGGTTTGTGGATTGCCCTTTCACGACGCGGTGAAAAGTACCTTGAAGCCGGTACAGAGCTGTGGACGTATCTCAAGCGTCTCGGCTACGTACTGTTCTGCGCCTATGTGATGCACACGCCCGTCTTCTCCCTGCAGCACATGCTGGCGATGCCGGAAAAAGCCTGGCTCTCCTGGTTGCAGTTCGACGTGCTTCACGTGATCGTGTACGCAAGCCTTGCCGCCCTGGCCGTCTTCCTCGTGCTGCGCGATCTTCAGCGGACTACGCTTGCCTTTGGCCTGATCGCCGCAGTCATCATGGCCGTATCCTGGAGCGTCCCCCGCGACGGTGTCAGCCAGTTCCCACTCTTGCCATGGAGTGGCTATCTGTTTGCCGGAGCGGCCATCACGGGCTGGTTCATGCAGAGTCCAGACAAAACACGTCTGGCCCGCTTGTTCGTGATCATCGGTCTTGTCGGACCCATCTTGCTGTTTGCCAGCAAGGGGCTTGCCATTGCCATGCCCTGGGATGCCGTGTGGTGGCGATCCCCGGGTGGTCTTCTCTTCCGCGTCTGTGCAACACTGCTGCTTTTGGGGTCACTCTTCCACATTGAAGAATCCCTGGCAACTTCACGCCTCGGACGTCTGCTGGTGACGCTGGGCAATGAATCGCTGTTCATGTACATCAGCCATCTGCTCTTGGTCTATGGCTCGCTTGTGCCATGGCTTGACACGCTCGTCGGAAAGCACCACTTCGGCCTTGGCATCACTCTGACCATCTGGATCGCCGTCACGGCAGTGTTCACACTCCTGATGCTGGCCTGGCGGCATCTTAAGGCGGACAGGCCCGAACGGGCCGCCCTGCTATTGAAGCTGCAGGTTGGTGGACTTGTAGCAGCATTCCTGCTGCTGCCTGCCTAGCCCCTTTGCGTTGGCCTTCCCATAAACCGACAACGGCCAGCCCCTTTCAGGGCCGGCCGCAGCGGCGTTCTGTTCACGATCGGTGATTAGCGGGCAACGGTAACGGGAAGCGTCATCGTACCGCGCTGACCGGAGATCGTCAGGAAGTAAAGACCGGAAGCAAGGTCTGCCGTGATGAGTCGGAACTCATACACGCCAGCCTGCTGCGCATCGCTCGTCACGAACGAGGCTGCAACGAAGCCCGTTGCATCAGTCAGCCGGATGGTGACCACATCGGCCTGCGCCAGTTCATAGCGCACCGTTGCGGCGTCCATCGTCGGGTTAGGGTACACACTGCCGTTCATGCCGGCACGTGCATGGTCGTCCTCACGGACAGATACTTCATCCTTGGCGCGGTACTCACGGTTGACCGGGTCATACTCGGACCATGGAAGATCCCAGCGCTGAAGACCAAAGGCACCACGATGTGTGACCTTTTCGAAGTAGGCATCATTGGACTTACCACTGAAGACTGCTGATGTCTGCAGGGGGCTTCCAGCTTTGATCGCCGGGTTGAAGTCGGCGTTCGTGGCAAAGGCATTTTCGATCATCGCACCGGCCGGCGATGACTTATTGACTACGTTGCCGTAGGCCGGCTTGGCAAGCCAACCGGCATCAATACCGGCAGGAGCCGTGCCGCCGGCGAGTGTAAGAACGGCACCCTTGACGCCGTACCACGAGTTGTTACGGATCTCAATGGAGTCACCAGCAGCGGCGATCATCGTCGGCACCTGGGCAAACTCAAAGCCGCGTGGCCAACCGACGAAGACTGAATTGTGAATTGCCTGACGGGAGTTGCGGCGGATCTGTGCAGCAGCACCGAAGCGCGTGCTGTACTGATTGGGTCCTGATCCCGGCGTCCATGAGGTATCCTGGATCGGACCAATAGCCGTGATGTTACTGAAGGTTGCCGACGTGAATGGCTGGTTATACGAAGCCTGAGCGTCATTGTCAGATTCAAACGCCTGCGATGTCGAAACATCAGCCGTCGTGCGGAAGCGCTGGACAAGACCGAACTGCACCTTGCCTGAGAAGCCATTGTCTGTGTCGAAGTCATCATCGAGGATTCCGGTCGAGATCAGGTACTTGCTATTGACAGTGCCACCAAACCATTCGAATCCGTCGTCATTACCATAGGAAACCTGGACGTTTTCAATGGTCGTGCCGCGTCCGACACCGCCCATGGTAAGGGAGTTTAGCTCCGAGTTCGGCTGTGTTGCGATACCGGCAAACTCGATGCGGGCATATGTCAGTACGCCGCTGTTGTCATCATCGTCCGTGCCACCGTACCAGCCCTTACCACCGGTTGTCTGTGATGCCACGCCCCCTTCCAGAGCGGCCTGACCGGCTGCCTGGTTGATACGGGCCTTGCCGCAGATCAGAATTCCACCCCAGTCGCCACGGGCACGCTGTCCGGGCACGGCACGAGAAGTGAAGATGATCGGATCCTTTGCCGTACCGCGGGCAAGGATCTTTCCGCCGCGATTGATGATCAGGGCCGAGTTGTTTCCAGGTTCGTCACCGACAATGATCGTTCCTTCCTGAATGGAGAGTGTTGCTCCGTCGTTGACGTACACATAGCCCTTGAGACCGTAGATCTTGGTGTTGACAAGACGGATAGTGCCGGTGATCTCGCCCTCGAGGGTTGAGTCGATCTTGATCGGAGCTGGAGCAACAACTTCAAACGGCTGATCGTTGACATCGGTCTTTGTCGTGTCACTCAGCAGGGTCATGCGTACGTAACCGGTCTTGGTCTGGTCTTCCGGACGGAAGACGATACCGCCGGCGAACACACCTCGGCGCGTTGCGCTGTCAAGTACGTTCGTCAGGCCGCTGATAGCCTTCCACGGTCCGTCTGGACTCTTGCCGAATTCAAAGCGCCAGCGCTGACGGAAGGTGTTGGTGGTATCCCAGCGGATATCCACTGACTGGCCGACGCGGAACAGTTTATTGTTGCCACCCGGTTCGATCAGGCGAACCGTTGGTTCCTTGACGACCGGTGCTTCAATGGCGAACGGGAAGTCGGAGACATCAAACACCGACGGATCGCTCACCAACGTCATGCGGATGTACCCGGTGGTCGTGACGATGCTCGGCGTCGTGAAACCGTCCTTTAACGCACCGCGCGTGGCACCTGCATCGGTGACGCTTTCAGCACCCACGATCGGCTGCCACGGTCCGGTTGCGGATGTCGAAAACTCGAAGCGGAAGATGTTTCCAGCGGCGCCCGAGGTATCCCACGTAATGCTCAGCTTCTGTGCCTGCTGATACTTCTCACCGCTAGCTGCACCGGGTGATGTAAGGCGCACAACAGGCTGCGCACGATACTCACGATTGATCGGGTCATACTCTGCCCAGCCTTCGTCCCAGCGCGCACCTGAGGCATCAAATGCACCACGATATCCGACACGTTGGAAATACGGGTCGTTGATCGGCACAAGCGCCGAGCCATTCTCGAAGCTGGCTGTTGTCAGATAGGGGGCGATGACCTGTGGACGCGGATCGAAGGAGTTGTCGTTGGGCCACGCATTGACGATGAAGGCATTGTTGGGGTTACCACGATCAACCTCGTTGCCGTAACCCTGGCGCAGAAGCCATGCGGCATCCATGCCTGCCGGTGGCGTACCGCCAGCAAGTGTCAGGACAGCCCCTTTCACGCCGAACCAGTTGCAGTTGCGCACCATCAGCGAGTCCGTGTTGGCAGCTACCATCGTCGGGGCCTGAGCTATCTCGAAGCCACGCGGCCATCCGATGAATACTGTGTTAAAAATGCTCGCACGAGCATTACGGCGAATCTGTCCCGCTGCACCATAGCGTGAGCTATACTGGTTCTGGCCACCACCGGTAGTCCATGCTGTGTCCTGCAATGGACCGATCACGGTGACGTTCGAGAAGATCGCGCGGGTAAATGGGTTGTTAAACGAGCTCGTAGCATCGTTGTCGATCTCAAAGGCCTGTGATGTTGAGACATCTGCTACCGTGCGGAAACGCTTGATGAGACCGAACTGCACACGACCCGAGAAGCCGTTATCGCAATCGAAATCATCATCGAGCGTGCCATAGGCGACCAGGTACTTACCGTTGACCGTACCGCCGAACCATTCGAAAGCATCGTCGTTACCGTAGGAACACTGGACGTACTCGATCGTCGTGCCGCGGCCGACGCCACCCATCGTGAGCGAGTTCAGCTCGGAGTTTGGCTGCGTGGCAATACCGGCAAACTCGATGCGCACGTAGCGCAGCACGCCACTATTGTCATCGTCATCCGCTCCGCCATACCACCCCTTGCCCCCTGCCACTTGATCGGCTACGCCACCTTCAAGGGCAGCCTGGCCGGCCGGCTGGTTGACGCGCGCACGTCCGCAGATCAGAATGCCACCCCAGTCACCGCGGGCGCGCTGGCCCGGTGCGGCGCGAGATGTGAAGACGATCGGCTTCTGACGTGTACCGTCAGCAATGATCTTTCCGCCGCGATTGATCACGAGTGCAGAGTTTGCTCCTGGAACGTCTCCGACGATGATCGTTCCCGGCTCGATCGTAAGCGTTGCACCTGCATTGACGTACACATAGCCGCTCAGGCCATAGATTTTGGTTGACCGCAGGGTGATCGAGCGCGTGATCTCGCCGCTCAGGATCGAATCCGGCTGCACGACACGGGGCTCTTCGATCGTGAACGGGTTGTCGGTGATATCAAAGACGCCGTTACTGTCGGCGATGAGCTCCATGCGGAGATAGCCGGATGTCGTGGCAGCGTTCGGAACGCGCCATCCGCCTCCGGTCGGTACTGACTGACCGCGCGTGGCTGCTGAGTCGAGCACGTTCGAAACGCCTGTCAGCGTCGTCCATGGACCGGCTGGAGATGTACCAAACTTGAAGCGCCAGCGCGAGCGGAATGTTCCAGCGGTATCCCAGCGGAGCTCCTGTGTGGTACCTGGACGGAATGTCTCTCCGCCATTCGGAAATCGAATGGTACACGAGGACGGATTCTGCGCCAGCACCGTGCCTGCCAGGCAGACGATGGCAGCAATCATTGAGACGAACAGACGCATGGATAACTCCGGGTGTTGATTGATCGTTTTCTGAATTACATACGGTAGCCGAGGCCAAGGCTAACGCCCATGCCGCGGATATTGGACTGAATCAGGGCGCCGTTCTGCTCCCACTTCAATGGTTGATTCAGCAGGTCGCGCACGCTGAACTTCAACTCTAGAGCATCTCCGACCGGCTGGATCACGGAGAAGTCGATGACGTGCCGCGGCATCTCATAGATGTGTGGATTACCCTGGAACTGACCCACCAGATTGACCTGAATGATGCGCCGTCCGTAGGTGTTATAGGCAAGCGTAATGGCTGTCTTGGACGACGGGTTGAAGTATGAAAGCGTCGTATTGATCGTATAGGGGCTCTGTCCCCACATGGTCCGGGTGTCATTCACGCCGGCCTGCTGCACGGTGATGCGCGAGTCGATAAAGGCGGCATTGATCGAGACAAGGAAGTTTCTGAAGTCATCGCTGATCAGTGACAGTGACTTGCGTACTTCGAGTTCAACGCCGAGGTTGTTCGCCGGACCACTGGCGTTGGCATAGGAGCGGACAAGCTCGGACTGCTGCGGGAACAACGTCTCCTCGATCGCATTGTCAAAGCGCTTGTAGAACACACCGGCCGAGAGCACCTCACCGGCTGCCGGGAAGTACTCAATACGCAGATCGTAGTTCTGAATGAGTGCGCGGATCAGATTCGGGTTGCCGGATACGGTGGCCTGCATACCGAAATCATAGAACTGGAAGGGGGCAAACTCCCGCAAGGATGGTCGTGCAAGTGTTTGCGAAGCAGATGTTCTGATGTTGATCGATTCCGTGGGCTTATAGATCAGGTTGAAGGCTGGTAGAACATCGATGATGTCGCGGTTAACAAACACCGCGTCATCGGTTACTGTAAAGGAATTGAGTTTCTGAATATTCTTTTCGATCCGAGCCCCCGTGATCAGCCGCAGGTCAATCCCCACAACGGTGAACGGGACGTCCACCATTGCATAGGCCGCCACAAGGTTCTCCTGGGCATCGTACTGGTCGGAGAGCTTTGAATCTTCGGAGTAGCTAAGGCGCTGCTTTTCGACGCTGAAGTTACTGTCGGCAAAGAAGCGCCCGAGATCCGGGTACTGGTCTGCATCGGTGATCGTCAGATCGCCGGAGATGTCGTTCTCAACGCCTTGAACGATCGTCAGCGAGCGTGCCTTGAAGACGCGCGACCGGTTCTCCAGCAAGCCCCCTACCTTCAGACGGATGTCGGAGGTCAACGGCAGAACGATGTTGAATGACCCCGTGACCGCCTGATCGTCGAGGTTCGAAAAGAAGCGTCCTGCGCGAGAGCCGGCACCCTGCGGAGAGAGATCGAAGGCAGCTGAATACGGCTGGTTTGGCTCAAAGGCGTCGCGAAGAAACTGCAGACGTCGGAAGTCCGGCTCTGAGCGTGTCGAGTTTGAGAATCCGAGCTTCCAGTCAACGAGGGCATTACTGAACCAAGCCAGAGTATGTTCGCCGGCAAGTGTTCCCGAGTACAGTTGCTTTTCGACGTATTGGAAGCTGAACAGGCGTTGCGCCTGCGACTGAGCAAAGTTGGTGCCCCGCAAGGCGATGTTCTCAAAGTCTGCCGACCGGTTGTAGGCATTCTTGAAGCTAATTCGTCCGGCCGAACCAACGCGATAAGCGATGTTGAACAGACCGCCCCAGCTTACTGATCGGGTTGACTGAGAACCTTCAAAACTGAAGAGGTAGTCCTTGGGATTCGACAGCACACCGGCACGCACGATCGAATTGCTCTGCCACGAGGTTCCGTAGTTGCCGGAGGCAACAAAGCCTATCTCCTGGGTGTCGCTGATGGCCACCACGTCGGTGTAGGTCAGCGACATTCCACCATTCGGCGTCACCGTTTCCGCAGAGCTGTTCCAATTACCGTTATTGAAGGTGCGGCCGAACCCATCCATTCGGGCGATGGCATCGTCCTTACCGGCACGAACATCGCGCAGGAGCTGGTTCATTTCCAGACGGTCGGCTGGGAAGCCCGTTGGCATGGCACGTCCTGAAGCACCCATGCCGAAGTTGTCGCCACTTACGCTACCGGCCTGGAAAAAACCGTTGCCTTTGAACGTAACGAAGTCATTAAAACCCTGTGAGGCCGAGACCTTCAGGCCCCGACCGGATGGGAAGTCTATCGTGTTCAGCTGGACGAGTCCGCCGGCGAAGTTGCCGGGTAGGTCGGGTGTGAATGACTTGACGACGTTGGCGTTTTCAAGCAACTCGGTCGGGAACATGTCAAAGGCAAAGGCCTTGCGATCCGGCTCGGTTGAGGTCAGGGCAGCACCGTTGAGTGTTGTGTTGCTGTAGCGGTCGCTCACGCCTCGCACGTACACATACTTGCCGTCGAGCAGTGTAACACCCGAAACGCGCTTCAGGGACTGTCCGGCATCGCTATCGGGAAGCTTAGACATCTCTTCGCGTCCTATCCCATCGCTGACCTGCGCAGCATTCTTGCGTTCGATCAGCAGCGCTGCAGCATTGTCGTTGATCTTCGAAGCCGAAACGACCACTTCCTTGCCGGCACGCGAAGTGGGATTCATTACGATGTTTACGGTTACCACACCCTCCGGCGGTACCTCGACGCCTTCGATAATCTTCGGTTCGTAACCCACATACGTGGCTTTGATTGAATACACACTGGGCTCGAGCTTCTTGACGCGAAACTCCCCCTTGGTGTCGGAGTAGGCTCCGCGTCGTGTATTGATAACAGCAATGCTGGCCTGGCGAAGTACTTCACCAGTACTGGCATCCGTAATTTTGCCCTCGACGACCCCATTTTGAGCGCTGGAGACGATGCATGAGAGCATCAGCGCAAGCAGCAGAAAGCTTTTTTTCATTACGAGAACCGACCCCATGAACATGAACAGAACGAACGTGCGCGAAACTATCGGCACCCTGTTAGGTGGGTGTTACGCCAGTGTTACCAGTCCGTTACATTGGATGCGGCCGGTCCTGGCGTCATCGATCGTCGGCGTTCTTCTTTCGATGGGGCTTACAGCACAGGTGCAGCGCGTGATGATCGCCCGTGTCGATCATGATTCGGCTGATGCGGTCCTGCGCCCGTCCAAACTGATCGACGGCCTGGCTCTGGCCTTCGAGCTCACGAAGCAGTACGCAGTTGTTCCTATTGAGCTACGTGATTCAGTAGCGGGACGCATCGGTGACTCGGCAACGTACCAGCGCGTGGCTGATTCGCTGCGCGCCGAGATCATTGTCTTCTGCTCGGTGGCCCGCATTGCCAATCTCGTCCGCTCGGAGATCGTCGTGGTCGGGGGCGAGGGGTTCACGTTCTCGACGAGCGGCGTGGGCTATGGCGTGACGTTCCTCCAGTCTGATACACTGGGAAGCATGCTGCTCGACCCTGCGGTGCTGAGCTCGATGCAGCGGGCGCTGTGTGCTGCCCTGCGGGACTCCAATCTCTACGCCTCAGCCGATGAGGGACTCCGAGCACGTCCGTCATCACTCCTGTCCGTTGGGGGGATATTGTTTGCTCCACCCTCTGAAGAATACGTTACATGGTCAACCTTCAAGGAAAAGGTACCGGCCTCGTATGACATTGTTCAGACGGCTGTAGCCGCTCTGCGGCACCGGGATGACTACACGGTCGTTGACATCGATTCGCGCGATTCCATGTACGCCAGGGGCGGACTGCATTTCGTTGAGAACTACAACCCCGTCACACCGACGGAGCTCAACATCCTCAGAGCATTCGACATCGCGACGATCCTGACAGGTCGCTACGAGCGGGTTGCCGAAGGGGGCCGCCTGAAGTTGTTTCTACAGTCGATCGAGACGAATGGTGCCCTGAAAACGATCAGGTCAGGGTCGACGCTAGTCGAGGTCGATTCGAAGCTCGCCTTGCAGGACGGCGTTCGCGCGTGCCTGCGTCAGATCTTCGGAACGATCACCGAACAATCGGGACAGTCAAGGTAAGCGAGCTTCTGGAGTTCGACTGGATGATGACGGTATAGGTACCGGAGGCCAGCTGCGAAATGTCGAACTGATGCGTGGAAAGCCCCTTACCGACGCGCACGCGCATGAATGAGGCAGCAACCTGACCCAGGGCATCGACCAAGCGGATGTCCATGACGTCGTCAGTCTCGGCATCGACACGCACCGGCAACGTTGACGAGGTAATAGGAAGGGGCGGCTGAATTGCGATCCGTGATTTCCCCATAAGGTCGATCATAGAGCGAGGACCACAGGCATCCGTTATAACGTATCCATCATCGTGCTCAAACAGCGTCGGTTCGACACTCCAAGCCTGCATATCGGTAAAGTGAAGGGGCGTACTATCCGGAATAGCCTTGTGGGCGATGCATCGCAACACGGCGAACGTTCCTGCAGCTCCAAAGTCAGGCCCGGAGCGGTTGGCACGGAAGCGTATTGACCCGGGCTGCAGCTCTATGCCGAGGTTTGCATCGGGTGCAGTTCCTGCCAGCACACTATCAACCGTCAGGTTCACTTTGGTGTATTGAAGCGTCCAGGTCATGCTGTCAATGCGTGCCGGACGGACATCGGAATCAAGATAGACGGGGATGTTCAGGGTATCTGCCGGTCCAACAGAGTACTCATTGGCTCGCAGCTGAATCCGGTAGGTGATTGGCACTTTCGGTTCCCGACCCTGGCCCACAACAACCGATGAGGTAGTGTCGCGGCAACCGGCAATGGTTTCAACAACAAGGCGCGTGGAACTCCGAACGGCCTGCGCAGGAACGTATTCGAGATCAGCAATGACGCTGCCGGAAGGGGCTACCCGCTGACCATTTAACGTCGTGGTCAGAGACCATTCTGGTATCGGTGGTTCCAGTCGTGCTCGTACAATGGTGATGGTGTCCGGGGAGGGATTTTCAATCGTGACCGATCCGACGGCACGCGCACCTATTGTCACAATGCCAACATCCAACGGATCCGGCGTCATCAGAGGAGCTACCGGCCCCATCACAAACAGATCTACAAGCACAGAGTCGATGCGTCCGCAGATGTACTCTTCGACATAGATCAATCCCGAGACACGAGTGTTGGGTGGATAGTCGCCCGGAAGTACCTGGACGTCAATGCTGTCAGTCTGCCCGGCGCGCATAGCA
>JBEIIK010000011.1:0-34982 GCA_040380835.1 Ignavibacteria bacterium
CATCGGAACGAGTAATGCCACTCGACTCTACTTCGGCACGAATGGCGTCAACCGAGGTTTCATTGAGTCAACCGGCGGCTGGAGCCTCCAGGGTCCCTTCATCCTATCTGATCAAGCCCAGTTTGCCGCCGGAACGGCGGCCGCCCCTTCCGTCTCGCGTGAGACAGATGCCGACAACGGGATGTTCTTCCCGGCAGCAAACACGGTGGCATTCTCCACGGGCGGCTTAGAGCGGCTTCGTATCACGGATGCCGGTAACGTCGGTATCGGTGCTACGCCCGCACAACGCCTGCATGTGGCCGGTGGCAACATCTACCTCGATATCGCTTCGACAGGTGTGGCTGGACAGATCCAGCTGCGCAACCCGGGGAACACTGCCCAGACGAACATTCAAGCCGGTGCGCAGAGCGCGAACATAACCTACACCCTCCCTACCGCAGCTCCTACTGCCGGACAGTTCCTTAGCAGTGATGGCAGCGGAAACATGAGCTGGGCAACAGTTTCGACGAGTAACTGGTCACTTACTGGCAACGGCGGAACTGATCCAGCTACCAACTACATTGGTACGACCAATGCCGTGGACTTTGTGATCCGAACTTCAGCAACCGAGCGAATTCGCGTGCTTAGCGGTGGCAACGTAACGATCGGCGGAACTCTTGGTGCTAGTGGTACATCAACAGCGACACCGGTGACCGTAACACTTGGTTCCACGTTCGCTGATGCACCAACATCAAACAAGGCCAAGTTGAGGATTTTCGAGACATCAACGGCAGGATCTGTCTATGGCCTCGGAGTCTCAGGCAGCCAGTTAAACTACTTCTCGCCTTCCGCCACGACACATCGGTGGTATATCAACGATGTTGAGATGATGAGTCTCTCGGCGACGGCCGCAACAAAGTTGACCGTAACGAACGGAAACATCTACCTAGACAACACCGGCACCGCAGGCGAACTCCGCTTCCGCGAACCGAGTGCCAGTGGAGCGAATTACACAGCATTTCGCGCCGGTGCACAGGGGGCAGACCTGACGTACACATTGCCCTTGGCCGCTCCAACAGCTGGGCAGTTCCTTAGCAGTGATGCCAGCGGCAACATGAGCTGGACAAGTGCTGCGTTGCCGGCAGGAACCACGAATAACGCCACAATGCGTTACAATACGGCAACCACTGCGTGGGAGCAGAACACATCGATCCTTGCCAGCACGACAGGTCAGCTTACACTCGGTGGTGCCTCGCAGGCCGGGTCGCTGGTGCTAAGCGACGGTAATGCAACATTGCGCACACTGACTGTGCAGCCGGCTGCGCAGGCGGCAACGGGACGTGTATACACAATCCCTGATGCCGGTGCAAATGCGAACTTTGTGATGTCGGAAGGTACGCAAACCGTTAACGGCTCTATGAGCATCGGGGGTAACATTACCTACACACCAACAGCGCCCACCGTTGGAGCTGACGACACGCAGATCACAGTCGGCGCCAGGTCGTTTCTGCGAATCACCAGTAACGGTACGCCGGTAACTCGTACGATCACCCTCACCAGTGGGACGCAGGACGGACAGATTCTGATCATCCGTGTAAGCGGTGGGGGAACTGCTGCAAATGGTATTGAGCTTGCCGATGCCGGCAACCTTGTACTCACGGGGCTTGCACAGCTTACAGATGGTTCGACTATCACGCTCATTTGGGATCTTACGAGGTGGTATGAGTTGTCACGTAGCATTAATTAACGAGATCCTCGTTCGCCAAATGCTCCGACGGCTTGTCATCTCCCTCATTGGACTTGCGGCGGCACCGTGCATCATGGCGCAGGGGATTGTTACATACCAGGGTCTGCGATTAACCTCGAGTGACTCGCCGGCGAATGCAATCTCGCTTTTGCCGCCAGCAGGGATCACGCCCTATACGCTGACCTTGCCAACAAGCGCGGGCAATAACGGAGCCATCCTGACCACTAGCAGTTCGGGGCAGCTTTCCTGGAGTGCCGGTGCCTCAACATCGTTGTCATCCCTTACCGGGGCAACCGGTACATCGTCGATCAGTCTGGGAACGTTCAAGTATCAGTGGGGTTGGGATACGATCGCCAACAGGTCGACGGTCTTTACGCTCTCGAGCAACTCCACTGCGGCAGCGTCCAACGCGCAGACACTCTTGACGGTGAACCATTCAGGAAGTTGGGGTGCTGTGGTGAATGGCCGTTCTGAGTGCGTGAGTTTAGGCAGCACACTACTGGACGAGAATAATCCAAGTACCGGCACTCCCTATCGTCAGTCTAATCTGATCATCGACGTTACTAATGGCAGTAAAAACTACGCACTAATCGTTCGCAACGGTATGAGTGGACTGCGGACGTACCTGGCCAATACAGACCCGTTCACACCCACCGCCCGGCTTCACATCGGATCTCCATTGGGCCCTCCGCTGGGTCACATGAGGTTCACGAGCGGTACTCTCTTGACCACACCCCAGGTTGGAGCATGGGAGTACGATGGATCGGTTCTGTACAGTGCCGTGGCAGATAATAACCGCGGCGTTATTCCATCAGAGTCCTTTATGGTGCTTTTCTCGGATAACACGCTCACAAGTCAGACGGCCGCACAGCCGCTGTTCGATGGCGGCGGTGGCACTACCAACGGAAGGGTAACTCTTGCGGCGGGCACGTATGAGTTCGAATGCATGCTATACATCACCGGCCTGAGCGCAACCGGTTCTTTCGGATTTCAGTTTGGTGGGACGGCAACGATCGGCTCGCAACGCTGGAGTACGATCGGTCGGAAGCCCCTTTCAACAGAAGCCGTAACCGTAAACGGCGTTGCCTCAGGTATCATGGCAACGGCCGCGGATGCCCAGATCGTAACGTCAAACAATGGTACAAATGGCTATGTATACATCACCGGAGTGTTGCGTCTGACGGCCGGTGGCACACTTACGCCTCAGATCACGCTCGAAACGGCCGCGGCTGCAGTTGTGAAAAAGAACTCCTACTTCATTATCGCGCCCATTGGCAACTCCACTGTCACTCGTGTTGGGAATTGGGAATGAGAGCTGTGACAAACGCATCGTTAAACGCGAGGTACAGGATCTGTTTAGCGGTCATACTGCAGATCGCAATAGCGGCATCGCTCACGATGGCGCAAAGCAGCAAGACGCTTCATCAGTTTCGGCTTGTACACCCCAACACTCCGTTGTCCGGTATCACAATCACACCGCCGGGCACTGTGCCGACCTATTCCCTACAGCTTCCTGCCGCGGCCCCTACTAACGGACAGGTGCTGCTTACCAATGGATTGGGCTCACTGTCGTGGGGCTCACCAACAGCGTCCTTTTCATCCATTACGGCGCCTGTAGCATCCAACACGATCGACAATGGTAGCAACGCACTGACGTGGTCGTGGAGCGACCCGTCTGTCGGACATGACGGCTTTCTGTTCATTGACGCGCCCAATCTTCGGTCGCCGCAGACGTCGACCACCATGAGACTATCGCTCACAGGCGCAAACGTAAATGCGAATCAGTCAACATCAACCGTTAAGATCACCAATACGCGCACTGGTACCGGCAGCGTCAACGCTGGGATGCTCCTCGTGGGAGGCAGCGCAGATGTGATGCTTGGGCCCATCGACAAAGCACCGACGCTGCTCGTTACCAACGGCCTCACCGGCTTTGGTACCGCGGCGCCGTCGGCGATCGTGCACCTTGGTGCCGGCAGCAATACGGCCAATGCCGGTGCTCCACTCAAGCTCTTCAACAGTGCCGAGGTCAGTATCGGGAGCATGGTCAACGATTTTGTGGCCGGCGAAGTCGGTTATTGGGACAGCGTTTTTATCTCGACGTCTGCGGCGGACATGGCTGGCACCATGCCGTCGGTCATGTATCGTTGTCTCAATGACTCAACCACCGGACAGTCCGTGTCCAATCTTTCGTGGAATAACCTTTTCAACACGGTATCGGCAAATCCAACTGTAACTCTGATCAATGGGCTGTACAAGTTTGAAATACTCGTGGCATTGGTCTATGATTGGGCTTTTGGATTCCGATTCAATGTAGCCGCCGGAGGAACGGTTGAATACTCGTGGATGTCGCAGGCATGGGGAGATTTTAGTACGGCTAACTACCATGTCACTTTTAACACTACGAATAGCAACATAAATGTGGCTGACGAATCAGGTGGCAGCAGCGCACACTTCCTGATCCGCGGGGTACTGCGTGTAACGTCACAAAAAGCGGACGTCACTCCTCAATGGTACTCCAAATCATCAGATAACACCGTCGGCATCAAGAGAAATAGCTATCTGAAGATCTCCCGGCTTGGGGGACATCAGCGCGTATGGCGCGGGAAGTGGGACTGATGAACAGCGTGATCACCATCGGGTCGGTACGATCAAGAATGTCAGGGATGGCGCGGTTGCTCCTGGCGGGGATGCTCTTCCTTGCGTTTCTGCATGTGCCATCCTTTGCCCAGGGTGCAACCTCGGAACGTATCCTCCGCCTGGTTGATGTGGCCGACCATTCTAAAGCGATCAGCCTGATGGCCCCTTCTACCCTTGCTATGTCCTACTCGCTAGTCATGCCGTCAGCTGCGGGAGCAGCAAACACCATGCTAGCATCGGATGCTTCCGGAGTTCTTTCATGGTCTGCAGGTGCGCCAACACCGCTGTCGGCGTTATCCAACGCCGTAGATTCAAACTTCTTCTCAACGGGACTGTTTCCACAAACGTGGACGTGGAACACGCTTGCAGGAGCCTCCGCGCTGACGATCAACAACGGTCTGTTGATCGTCTCCCAAGGGCTGCTGGCAGACACCTCAACGGCATGGTATGTGGAAAATGCCCACACCGGGGCAGGCTCAACCAATATCGGCGTCGACATTTCCGTCTCAGGCGGATCGACAAATATCGGCCTACGTTCTTACTACGGCAACCATGGATTTTTGCTCCCGGCAGGAACAATGCCAGCGACGCGTGTGCATTTCGGTGCAGGTACGGCCACACTAGCCCCTCTAAAATTCACATCCGGCACAAACCTCACAACACCTGAGCGTGGAGCCGTTGAGTATGACGGGCAGGTGTTCTACACCTCAATCGATACTCTCTCCAGAGGCGTATTGCCTTCAAAGTACTTTGTGATACTTGATGCCGATAACACGCTGACGAATCAAACAACTGCACAGCCAATCTTCGATGGAGGGGGCGGATCGACCAATGGCCGTATCAATCTTCCTACCGGTCTGTATGAATTCGAGATGCTGATCCACGTTACTAATCTTTCTGCCACATCCGGAACCGTCAGTCTCTCTTTCGGTGGCACGGCAACGGTCCAGCACTACATGTGGCAGTCCATCGGCGGACGGTTCGCAACGGTCGATGCACCGAATACGCTTGGTGGTCGCATTGCAGGAAACCATGGCGGGACTCCTATCATAACGCTCAGCAACACTGCTACCCCCACGAACGGTTGGCATCACGTTGTGGGCATTATACGTATCAGCGCTGCTGGTACGCTCATTCCACAGGCAACACTCAGCGTCGGAGCCGCAGCAGTTGTTAAGAAGGAATCCTATTTCAAAATCAATAAGCTTGGCACCAACACCGCTGCAACGGTCGGCCGGTGGAAGTGAGACACGGCTTCGCCGTGGGACACGCGCTTCGCGCGTGAGACACCTGCGGTGAGACACCTGCGGTTAGACACGCCTTCGGCGTGGGACACGCGCTTCGCGAGTGAGACACTTCGTGAGACACTTCGTGAGACACTTCGTGAGACACGCCTTCGGCGTGGGACACGCGCTTCGCGCGTGAGACACTTCGTGAGACACTTTGTGGGACACGGCTTCGCCGTGGGACACGCGCTTCGCGCGTGAGACACTTTGTGAGACACGGCTTCGCCGTGGGACACGGAGTGGGACACCTGCGGTGGGATGTCATCAACCGCAAGAACTCAAAGCTCAGGGCCCAAAACCACAGACATTGCAGAGCGTATGTCACGTTATGTTGAGATGATGCACGAAGAGAGAAACACAGGAGTATGGCATGTCTCTTAAGAAACTGGTAATCTATAGTCAATCGGAGGAGCTGGCGGATCGGATTGCCGCGATCGTTGAGAAATGGGAAGCCTTTCACAAGCACACGCTCGGAAGTCAGATTGTCCGTGCAGCGGACTCAGTCTCAAACAACATCGCTGAGGGTTACGGACGACTATAAATTGGAGAGCGATTGCAGTTCTACCTCTCTGCTGAGGGTTCCGCACAGGAAACACGCAACTGCCTCCGGCGTGCACATGGTCGTTCACTGATCTTTGATGATGATCTCAAGGATCTCACTCGCCTATGTACTTCGATCTCAATCGGCGTGATAGAACTTGCATTCCGCCAGCTGGAACGAGAGCCCACCTATTCTGGACATTTCCGCAAACAGATCGAGCGCCGACGCGATTGGTTGGTCAAGAAACGCAAAGACACAGCACCCTAACTACTATCCACTCAGTGCCTCACGCGCGAAGCGCGTGTCCCACGGCGAAGCCGTGTCCCACCGAAGGTGTCTCATGAGCAAAGCGAATGCCCCACGGCGAAGCCGTGTCTCACGAAGTGTCCCACGCGCGAAGCGCGTGTCTCACCGCTTCGGCTGGAACGCCTTCAGGTCATAGCTGAACGTCAGCTGGGCATATCGGCGCAGGGCATTGGTGCGCGAGTCTTCGATCGTGACGTCGTTGACTGAGCGGTTGATGGCGTCGTTCTGATTGAGGATGTCGTTCACGGACAGGCGGATCTCTGCGGCACGGTTTTCGAGGAAGCGATAGCCGATGCCGGCATTCCACACCGTGAATGTGCGATTGAAGCCGCTGCCGAGCCCCGTGTAAAGGGTTTGATTTACGTCAGTGCTGCAGGCAAGAGCGCCGACGTTCCAGATCACACGCAAGCCGGCCAGATGGGTGAAAAAGTTATCGTCGGCCGAGGTCTGCAGGGTATTCGCTACCCAGGTGTAGGAGCCGTTGTAGTTGACCGACACGTCGAAGTCTTCTGAGGAGGAGCTGCTAAGAAAAAAGCCCAGCGAGCCCGTTGTCGAGTTTGCATAGTTCTTCTGGGTGTTGATCAGACCCGGGGTGCGCGAATACAGCAACGCCGCATTCGTGTTGAGGTTCATTCCCCAGATAGGGAAGCCATAGGTGAAGAAGCTTCGCACGTTCCAGTTGCCTTCGAGGTTCACCGGACGCGTGATCTGCGCCCCCGGGCCCAATCTTATGGGCTGTGCTGCCTCGAGGATCGTGTCGCGCAGGACGATCTGGCTCGAATTGCCGATGAAGTTGGATGTGTAGGAGACGTTAGCCACGGCGAACAGCGTCCTGCCCACCAGCCAGTCCGCCTTCACAAAGCGGGCACTCACATTGTGCGTGTATTCCTGCGCAAGGTCCGGGTTACCAACGGTCAGCTGCAGCGGGTTCTGGTTGTTTACTACATTCTGCAGCTGCGAGATGGAGGGGGCATTGGTGCTGGTACGGTAGAACAGACGAATGTTTGTCGTAGCAGTCCACTTATGCTGAAGCAGAATCGATGGTAGGAAGTTCTGAAAGGTACGCTCCACCGAGCTCTGAAGCGGGAACGTCTGATCACCCGAGAGCAGGGCGTATTGATAACTACCACCGAAGGTTATGATCGTGTTCTCCATGCGCCAGCGGTAGAGTGCTCCAAGGCGGTGTGTCTGGTAGTCGTTGGCGAATGTGTTGCTCAGCAGTGTGTCAACGACCGAGAAGGTTCCGCTTGTGCTATCCAGAACATTAGTGGTGCGGCGACTTCCATTCATCGAAAACGACGGTTCGTAAGAGATCTGTACCATGTCGCGTTCGCCCATGGGTTCGGTGTAGGCGATCTGCCCGCCAACCGTTGTCCCATCCGATGTACCATCCGATCGCTGGTCAAAACGAATCGCCGAATCCGCTCCGAAGAAGAAGCGATTGGTGGAGGCCAGCGACCCGTCGTTCTGTCGATCGTTGCGATCTACATTCAGTGACACGGCCAGCGAGCGTCCGTTCTTAGAGATCAGGCGTCGGTAGGTGGTTGCAACCGACGCTGAGTATCCGTTGTTGGTGGCGATGTTGTCCGTCAGTGTCGAGTTCAGATTCTGTCCCAGGAACGACGTAAGTCCCGACACAAGCGAATTGGAATTCGATGCCTGAACACTGACGCGAGGTGAAACCGACAACACGTTGGCGCTGTCCAGGTTTGACTCGATGCGCATGTTAAAGCGATGACTGCGGTTGATCGACAAAGCTGTATCCTGCTGCGCATAGAGCTGTCCCGCATTCTGCGCCGCCACAAACGTCCGATCGAGCGTGCTGGTGCGGTCGTTGTCACCGTAGTTGAAGAAGTAGCTGGAGGAGACATTCGTGTTGTCGCCCCACATGTCACTGTAGTTCGCGCCCAATGCATTCGTGGCCGTGATGCCCCCTTGCTGACCCACCATGAAGTTGGAGAAGCTGGAGAAGGGGCCCCCCCCTGCGCCGCCACCGCCGCCCATGCGCTGCATCATCTGCGCACCGCCACCGCTCATGTAGCGCTGCATCATACGGCCCATGCCGCCGCCCATTCCGCCCCCTCCGGACATACCGAGTATGTCCTGGAAGGCAAAGTTCTGCTGATTGATGTTGTTGCTCATTCCCAGCACAGTAATGCGCTGCATGCCGCGGAAGTCGTTCATTGTGCCGCCCACACCGTAGCGATCTTGAGTTCCGCCGCCGGCATACATCCGACCGAACGAACCGTTGCGACGGTCCTTGCGCGTGACAAGATTCATCTGTTTCGAGGTGTTGCCATCGTCAAAGCCGGAGAACATCGACAGGTCACTACCACGGTCGAACACCTGCACACGATCGACCATATCCGCCGGAAGGTTGCGCAGCGTGGCCTGAGCATCATCGCCGAAGAACTCCCGTCCGTCAACGGTTACGCGTCGCACTTCCTCGCCCTGCGCGCGCACGGTGCCGCTTTCAACCGTGATGCCAGGCATCTTCTTGACCAGATCCTCTGCAGTGGCATTCGGATTCGTTTTGAAGGCCTGAGCGTTATAATCCATTGTGTCGCCCTTGACCTCCATGCGCACAGCCGTGGCTTCGACTTCCACACCTTTGCCCTGCAGCGTGTCGCGTTGAAGCCGGAAAACTCCTAGATCGAGCCTCGACTCACGCACAAACTGCGTCGATTCAAGCCTGCGGAACCCGATGTTGGTGATCGTCATCTTCCAGGCACCCGGCTGAAGGTCTTTAACCCTGAAGGTACCATCTATGTCAGTGTAACTACCTCTGATAACCGACGTGTCCTTGACGAAGGCAAGGCGCACTGTGGCTCCGGCAAGGGGCGAAGCATCTGCCCCGTCGATGACCTTGCCACGCACCGTGAACTGCTGCGCGGCCATTGCAAGTGTTGAGAAGACCACCAGGTGCAGAACTAGGAGTAATTTCATGGCGCAATAACGTTCAAAAGGTCAAAATGGTGCCGCCAGAGATCAAACTTTTTTTACCGCAGTAATGCCGCAAATAAATTGCGCTAGTATTTTTTCAATTTCGCTAGCTGACCACTTCGCCATTTTCGTAACAATCTCTAAATTCGCCGTCTATGCCAAAACGTACCACCACCCCAACAGAGCCGGCTGTCTCCGGCCACGGAATCCGTTTGTTTCTTGCCGCATCGCGCTGGCGCGCCCATGTTGATGGCGTGTACCGTGAAGTGGGCCTTTCGCCCCTTCAGGTAAACGTTCTGATCGCTGCGCAGACGCTGCTCAAAACCCAGGGACTTGCCAAGCAGGTTCATGTGGCCGATTATGCCGGCGTGGATGTCATGACGCTCTCAAAGAACGTCCGATGGCTCGAGCAGGAAGGCCTGCTGCGACGTCTCAGTGACCCCACCGACTCTCGGGCTCGCCTGATTGAGCTGACCCGTGAAGGCACCGCTCGCCTGAAGAAGGTTGAAAAGGGGCTTGAAAAAGCCGACGGTGATGTCTTCGGTGACGGTAAGTCCCTCGGAGCTTATGAACGGACTATCTCTGCCGTGATCACCAACACGCGATGAATCGTGCGCTGATCACCTCGCTCGGATACGTGCGGGTGGCAACCCTTGCCCCAGTAGTTTCCGTTGGTGACGTTCAGCACAATTCGCAGCGCATACGTGACGCAATCCTTGCCGCTCATGGCAAGGGCGCTGAGATAATTCTTCTGCCGGAGATGTCGTTGACAGGATATACCTGTGGCGATATGTTCCGTGACTCCACCCTGTTGCAGGCAGCCGAGGCTGCCCTGGAGGAGTTGCGCCTCTGGAGCGAGAACCTTTCGTGTCTGTTTGTGGTCGGTGCGCCCTTGCAGCACAAGGGGCACCTTTACAACTGCGCCGTGGCGATCTGCAACGGCTCGCTGCTGCTTTGCGTTCCAAAAACGTTCCTGCCTAACACCGGCGAATTCTACGACGGACGCTGGTTTCGCAGCGGGCGGCATGTTCGCCGCGATATGCTTCGCATTGGTGGTCGTGAAGTGCCCTTCGGAACGGGTTACCTGATCGCCGATCCGAACCGGCCTCACGTGCAGATCGGCATTGAGGTATGTGAGGATCTATGGAGTGTTGAGCCCCCTTCCGGACGTCTTGCACGTGCCGGCGTCACGTTGATGCTGAATCTATCTGCCAGCAACGAGGTAGTGGGCAAGGCGCAATACCGCAGAACGCTGGTGCGTGCACAGTCGGCTCGCACCTATACGTGCTATGCCTATGCATCAGCCGGTCCGACAGAGTCCACCACGGACACCGTCTTTGGAGGGCACTGCATGGTGGCCGAATGTGGAGACCTACTGGCGGAAACAACGCGTCTGGACCTTGGCGGAAGCGTGTGCCTTGCCGATGTCGATCTGGCGCGCTGTCTTCGCGAGAGACTTAGCTCAACATCGTTCTCCCAGGAGATGGTGCCTGATGACATCACCACGGTTCATGCCGGGATTCCGGTACATCAAAAACAGGACATCCTTCGGGTGATCGATCCACACCCGTTTGTCCCCCGTGACGAGTCCGGCAGATCGGAACGCTGCTCAGAGATCGCGGCGATTCAGGCAACGGGGCTGGCAGTTCGCATGAAGCGATCGGGAGCCCGACGCCTGATCCTGGGCGTCAGTGGCGGACTCGATTCTACGCTCGCCCTGCTTGTGTGCCTGCAGGCAAGCAGGATTCTCGGTCGTGCGCCTGAAACGATCCTGGCCGTGGCAATGCCGGGACCCGGCACGACAGAGCGGACACATTCGAACGCAGAACTGCTCTGCCGGGAGCTTGGTGTGGCCTACCGTCGAGTGGATATCACCACGGCGGTAATGGACCACTTCCGTGATATCGGACATGATCCATCAGTTCATAATGTGGTGTTCGAAAACGCGCAGGCCCGCGAACGGACCCAGATTCTGATGGATATCGCCAACGGCAATGGTGGCATCGTGGTGGGCACAGGCGACCTCTCTGAGATCGCGCTTGGCTGGAGCACGTACAATGCTGACCACATGTCCATGTACAATCCTAACGCCGGGGTGCCCAAGACGCTAGTCCGACACATGATCTCATGGTACGCCGGTGAGCTTGCTGCGGCAGCATCGACGGTTCTGCGCGATATCCTCGACACCCCGATCTCACCGGAGTTGCTGCCGACCCATGGCGAGTCTGATAGTTCGCAGCGCACAGAGGTTATTCTCGGGCCGTATGAGGTTCATGACTTCTTCCTTTATCATTTTGTGCGGCTTCGTGAGCCCCTTACCGCTATCCACATTCTTGCTTGCGTGGCCTTTGACGGTATCTACAGCGACGAGCAGTTGCGTGCATGGCTGAAGACCTTTGTGCGCCGCTTCGTAACCAATCAGTTCAAACGCTCCTGCATGCCCGATGGCGTCAAGGTTGGTTCGGTTGCGCTTTCGCCCCGTGCCGACTGGCGAATGCCCAGCGATATGAGCGTCGAAGCGATGCTGAGGATGATTACTGATTACTGATTACTGATTACTGATTACAGGCCGTGCTTTCTTTTCATTTCGGGGATTATCCTTCCCAGAAGCTTCATGACGGACGTAGCAAGCACGGGAACTTCCACCAGAAGGCTATCATCGATGAGTGGGGGATCAGATGAAAGAAGCCCAAGCCAGTAGAAGAACTCAGCCATCACCTTTTCCGCAACCTTGAGCTTATGGACGAAGTCTTTGGCCGATTCCGCATACTGGGCTTCCCGGATGTTCGCACCGACGGAGGTTGCAGAGCGGTACATCTGGTTGACGGCACTCGTTTCAATCCGAGCGATTGGCGCGATCGTAAGGCAAAGCACGCGGGTCTTGCGGGCGAAATGTACAGAAGTCCGCTGAAGATCACCTGCGGCGCGCTGATCGAAGATGATGTCGTTCTCTTTCATGATGCTCTATGAGTGTTTTTGACCAAAAACGTGACATCCTCTTCGTAATCAGTAATCAGTAATCAGTAATCAGTAATCATGTTACGGTAACATTTTCTACGTTTGTATGTTTTTACAGCGCTCGTTTCCCTAACTGCACCGGAAAGTGTGCGTATGCTGCCAAAGATTCGTGTCCTGCTGGTTGATGACCATGAGCTGGTCAGAGCAGGTGTTCGTACGCTGCTTACGACGGAAGAGGACATTGAGGTGGTCTCAGAAGCGGCCGACGGAGGACAGGCCGTTGAAATGGCTCGTCGCACCAGGCCAGACGTTGTGCTCATGGACATTCGTATGCCGCTGATGAGCGGCTATGAGGCTGTGGCGTTCATCAAGAGGGAGGTACCAACTACTTCCATTCTGATGCTAACGTCGGTTGTGGATGTGGAGTCGATCCGCAAGTCGATCGAAGTAGGTGCTGACGGATATCTGGTCAAGGATGTGCTGCCCGAGGAGCTGATGATGGCCATCCGGTCGGTACGTCTCGGGGAGCGTGTTTTCAGCGCTACGGCTCGCAGTGTCGTGGACCACGAAGCAAGCACACGCGTGCCGGAAAATGATGGTCTGCCCCTAACCAAGCGCGAGCGTCAGATCGTGACCATGGTCACCTCAGGCTGTACCAGTCAGCAGATCGCCGAATATCTTGAGATCAGCCGCCGGACGGTTGAAACGCATAGAGCGCGGATCATGGCTAAATTGGGGGTTAACAATGCCGCCGGACTTGTTCGTCTATCCCTGACAAATGCACCGCTGGCATCGAACAATCCCACGAGCCCCCCACCCACGCCATGATCCTTACCCCGGAAACCGTCGCCCAGCTCGGAAGCATGGAGGTCCGTGCCCGATTGGTGGTCGAAGGGTTTATCACCGGACTTCACAAGTCACCCTTCCACGGCTTCAGCGCCGAATTCTCCGAGCACCGTCAATACCGTCGTGGTGACGAGCTCAAGCACATCGACTGGAAGATTTACGGGCGTTCGAACCGCTTCTATGTCAAGCAGTTCGAGGACGAGACCAATCTGCGCGCGATGATCTGCGTTGACATGTCTGCATCGATGTCGTACGCCTCCGAGGGACACGTCAGCAAGTACCGCTACGCCACGTTTCTTGCTGCGTCGCTATCATATCTGATTATGCACCAGCGTGATGCATCTGGGCTGGCGCTCTACAACACCGATGTGCAGGCCTACCTGCCCCCTCGCTCCAAAATGTCCTATACCCAGGAGCTGATGCGTACGCTGGAGGCGGCGCGTCCGGCCGCTCAGACCGGCACGGGAGTGTCGCTGCATCACATCGCCGATCGGCTTTCCCGCAGGGGGCTTGTGGTGATCATCAGCGACCTGATGGATGAGCCACAGGCGATCCTCTCGGGCCTGCGCCACTTCCGCCACGATCAGCACGATGTCATGGTGTTCCATGTGATGGACCCGCGCGAGGTTGATCTGGACTTTGATTCTTCTACAGTGTTCCGTGATCTTGAGACTGGTGAAGAGATCACCACACAGCCCCTTCAGATCCGCGGTTCCTATCGCCAGGCAGTAGAAGACTACACCGCGACGCTCAAGCGCGGATGTCATGCCCTGAATGTCGATTATGTGCGCATCACGACAGACATGCCCTTCGACACGGCTCTGCGTGAGTATCTCGTCAAGCGTGCCAGCCGAAGCTGGTAAATCACTCCCGGAAATGCGACTATGAACATTCGCGGTCTCCATACAGCGATCGTAACCCCATTTACAATATCGGGTGATGTCGATCTTGAATCCTTCGGACGCCTTGTGGACAAGCAGATCGATGCCGGCGTCGATGGCATCGTCGTCTGCGGCTCGACAGGGGAGGGGGCTACCCTTTCTGCCGAGGAAAAGCAGACGCTGTGGCGAGCAGCTGTGGAACGCGCGGCCGGACGCGTGAAGATCACAGCTGGCACAGGAACCAATGACACGCGCTCGACCGTGGAGCTTACCCGCCTGGCTCACGCCTGTGGCGTCGATGCCGTACTGCTTGTCACGCCGTACTACAACAAACCAACTCCTGCTGGACTCCTTGCTCACTTCCGGGCTATTGAGGATTCGTCGGACGTTCCGAAGATCATCTACAATGTGCCGGGTCGCACCGGCCAGAATGTCTCGGCCGAATCTCAGCTATCCATTGCCGAGTCCTGTCCGACGGTCATTGCGACGAAGGAAGCATCGGCCAACCTTGAGCAGATGTGCGAGATCATCCGTCATGCACCGCCCCATTTCTCGCTCCTTGCCGGCGATGACGTGCTGACGCTTCCGGCCATCGCCTGCGGAGCTACCGGAGTGATTGCCGTGATCTCCAATTACGCTCCGCGCCGCTTCGGACGCCTTGTTCATGCCGCACTCAATGGTGATTACATCACGGCTCAACGGGAACAGATGGCGCTGATGCCTTACTTCTCGGCCAACTTCATTGAATCGAACCCGGTTCCGGCGAAGTTCATCCTTTCAATGCTGGGTCAGATCCAGCCTGAATATCGCTTGCCCCTTGTCGGCCCGAGCGAAACAACGCAGAAGAGACTGCGTGAGACCTTTGCAGGATACGCCGACGAATGACTCTACCCCGGATCATGGGCATCGTGAACGTGACGCCCGATTCGTTCTCCGACGGCGGACAGTTCGCATCTGCTGCGCACGCTGTGAAGCACGCACTGCGCCTGGTTGAGCAGGGGGCGCACATACTCGACGTCGGGGGAGAAAGTACGCGCCCCGGCGCTGAGCCGGTGTCGGCTCAGGACGAACTTGGCCGCGTGATTCCCGTGATTGAGGGCATCCGCCAGTACAATGCGCACATCGACATCAGCATCGACACCACCAAGGCCCCCGTTGCCCGTGCCGCCGTTGCCGCCGGCGCTACGATGGTCAACGACGTCAGCGCAGGGCGCTTCGACGCTGAGATGCTTGACGCCGTAGCCGAGCTTGGCGTAGCGTATGTGGTAATGCACATGCAGGGGGCTCCTGGCACCATGCAGAACGATCCACACTACGACGACGTGGTGGCAGAGGTAAAGGACTTTCTTCTGGAGCGCGTTGCCTCGGCTGATAACGCAGGCATTAAAGAAGTTTACGTTGACGTTGGCATCGGCTTCGGTAAATCACTGCATCACAATCTCACACTGCTGCAGCACCTCGGCGAGTTCAACTCGATCGGCGCAGGACAGCTCCTGGGAATCTCACGCAAACGCTTCATTGGAACCCTGGCCGGCATCGACCGTCCGGAAGATCGCGACGGCGCAACAGCCATGCTCCATGCCATCCTGCTGCCGGCAAAGGTGAGCATCATACGGGTTCATGACGTGAGGAGAATTACAGAGGTACTGATTACTGATTACTGATTACTGATTACTGATTACTGATTACTGATTTCTGATTACTGATTACTGATTACTGATTACCACTGGCTTGTTTGCCCGTCTTGCTCTAAGCGGCCGACTGACGTGACAGTTTAGTCAACTTGTGAAGCCCCAAACATCACACCTGACGATAGCCCGCCACATCAATGCCGATCTTCTTGATTCGGTTATGGAGGGTTTCGCGGCTCATGCCGAGTAGGGCGGCGGCTTTGGATACGTTGCCTGCGGTGCGGGTCAGGGCATGTTCGATCTTCGAGCGATCGTCGGATGCAGGGGCCTCTGTTTCAGTCGGCGTTGTGACGGCAGGGGGCTGAGCAGGTACTGGTGCGCTGTGGGCTGCGTGGCGTGGTGGCATGCTGGTGCGACCCAGTATGCGGTGCAGGTCGGCAACTTCCAGCTCGTCGTTTGACATTGTCTGAAGGGCTACGCGTAGCGTGCTAGCGAGCTCACGGACGTTGCCGGGCCAGGCATACTCGCGCAAGTATTCGATGGCACCCGGGGAGACGCTCTTGGAGTCGCCCAGGTCCTTGTTGTGCTTGTTGATGTAGAATTCGACGATCGCAGGAACGTCATCGGTACGTTCGCGAAGGGGCGGGATGAAGATCTCGCACTCGCGCAGGCGGTGGTAGAGCTGTTCGCGGAACCGTCCGTCGGCCATGGCAGTCAACAGATCACGGTCTGTGGCACTGACGAAGCGGATGTCCACGGGTTCGACCTCGACCGAGCCGAGGCGCCGCACGCCCCTTTGCTCCATTGGCAGCAATAGATTGGCCTGCAGCTCCTGGGGCATATCACCGATCTCGTCCATAAAGAGCGTGCCTTTGTTGGCCTGATGAAACAGGCCGCGTTTATTCTCCATGGCACCCGAGAACGAGCCGCGCGTGTGACCGAAGAGTTCGCTCTGAAACAGTTCGCGCGGAATGTTCGGGATGTCAACCGTCACGAAGGGATGTCGGGACCTTCGGCTCACGGCATGCAGGGCCTGGGCGACGAGCTTCTTGCCCGTGCCGGTCTCGCCGAGAACGAGGACGTTCAGGTCCGTTCGGCCATAACGTAGAATGAGATCGGCTACTTCCATCATAGCGCGACTCGTCCCGACAATGCCATGGCTCTCCATGATGCGGCGGCGGTCATCATCGCTGGCCGTGGCCCGGATGCGGTCCATGGCGCTCGATAGAACCTCAATTAACCGGTCATTGCTGAGGGTTGACTTGTCGATGAAGTTAATGGCGCCGAGCTTGGTGGCCTGAACGGCCATCTCGATCGTCCCCTTGCCGGAGATCATGATGATCGGGATCGACGGGAACTCTTTGATGGAGCGCCCAAGCACGTCAATGCCAGTCATGGATGATTCGCTGCCGAACTCGATATCCAGCAGCATCAGGGCGATCTCGTTGCTGCTGCTGGCCAGGTAGGAGAGTGCCTGCTCCGGACTGTTGCGCACTTCCGGAGTCCAGCCCTGCGTGCGCACGACGTCGGCGATCGTTGCCGAGAAGTCACGGTTGTCGTCAACTATCAGGATCTTCATCGCCGAGCTCATTTCTTTACCAGACTCATTAGCTGTTCGTACTCTTTACGCATGTCCCTGCTCTGGAATGTCTGTAGTTCGGGATTCCAGACGGCCCGTAAATATACGTCCGTGCTCGGGTTGAAGTACTCGATGAACCGGGCTTTACGACCGCGAGAGTTAAGTGCCTGGGTCTTGAGAAAACAGGAGTTAACCGACGAGGCCGCAGAACAGTAATCGCGCTGATCGATATGGAGGAGATACTCATCGTTGAGGGGCGTTGTTCTTGTTCCATTGTAGTAGAAGATCTCACCCTTGGTGTTCATCCGATACACATCAATGGTCTTAAGCGAATCGTCTTCGGTGCCCCAGCGCAGCACAAGTTCGCTGGTGGATGGGGTAACGCATGGCGCCGGCGTCTGCGGACGCGGCGTCACGCAGGACGTCACAGCAAGTCCGAAAACGATCAGTTGCCCAAGTATGCGTCGAGACGCGCGCAGCATCGATCAGATCCCAATAGTTGTACTGTACGGAAAAGGTCAGCACCCACTTCGCGATGCGTCATCACTAGACGAAGGGGCTTCATGAGTGCTCCCATCTTGATACCGGCCGATTCCGCGGCGCGCTGTGCCAGCCCCTTGAATGCATCGGCATCGGCAAGCGATGCGGAATCCAGACCCTGTCGAAACGTTTTCAGGGCGGTGATTAGTGTATCGTTGCCGGTGAGAGATGCTTGAGCTGTTTCGGACAGATCGACAAGTGTGTCACCGAAAAGGTAGTCGGCAAAATCGGCAATGTCAGATAGAAAGGCTACGCGCTCACGCACCAGCTCGATGACATCGGCAACAAAGGCTGGGTCCGTAAACGTAAAGCCCCGTTCAACCAGCATTGGATGCAGATCGCGGGCAAGGTCACGTGCTTCCCGGCGCTTGAGATACTCACCGTTCATCCAGTTGAGCTTCTGGTAGTCGAAGACAGCCCCGGCCTTATTCACCCGGTCGAGCGTGAAGGTATCGATCAGTTCCTGCATCGAGTAGAACTCGTTGTCGGACCCTGGATTCCATCCACACAATGCAACGAAGTTCACGAGTGCATCAGCAAAGAAGCCCTTCTTTGCGAAGTCCCGCACCATGACGTCACCATGACGCTTGCTCATCTTGGAACGGTCCGGATTGAGCAGCAGCGGCACGTGCGCAAAGGTAGGGGGCTCCCAGCCAAAGGCCTCGTAAAGGATGATGTGCTTCGGCGTGGACGGTAGCCATTCTTCGGCGCGGATGACGTGGGTGATCTCCATGAGGTGATCATCCACGACGTTGGCCAGGTGGTACGTCGGAAAGCCGTCGCTCTTGAGCAGGATCTGGTCATCGATCTCCCGACCATTCACGATCACTTCCCCACGGATGACGTCGCTGAATCGCACATCCTGGTGCAGCGGAACCTTAAGGCGGATCACATGCGGTGCATTTTCGTCGAGTAGACGCTGCGTTTCGGATTCGCCGAGCGTGTATTGATTCCGCATCGCCGAGCGGTCATACTTTGGAGCAATGCCTGCGGCCTGCTGACGCTGGCGCATGGAGTCGAGCTCTTCGGCCGTGTCGAAGGCATAGTATGCCGTGCCATTTTCGACGAGCTTCATGCCGTATTCGCGATAGAGATCGAAGCGTTCGCTTTGAGTGTACGGACCGTGGTTCCCGCCAACGTGCGGACCCTCGTCAAAGGTTACGCCGGCCCAGGCCAGCGAGGAGATCTGCTCTTCAATGGCCCCTTCCACAAAGCGCGTGCGGTCAGTGTCCTCAATGCGCAGGATACAAACACCGCCGTGATGGCGGGCAAACAGGTAGTTGTACAGCGCCGTCCGAAGGCTGCCGATATGCAGGAAGCCTGTCGGAGAGGGGGCGAATCGAACACGGACGCTCATAGATGTTGCTCCACTTCGGCATAGGTTTTTTCGGTTTCGTACACACGGATACGCACCTTCGTGATGCGATGCGCAGCCGGGATACGCCCGCAGAAATGGTCGAGCAGCAGACGGGCGATGTTCTCGGCCGTTGTTGGCATCGGGACGATGACGGACTTCAATCCGTGCGTGCGCAGGAAGTCCACCACCACGGTATCACTGGCATCGCAGAGAAAGCAGTGATCGAGCTCGTCGATCTTGTCCTGGATCAGCCCCTTCATATCATAGTAGTCCATGACCATGCCGCGTGCGTCCGGTTCACCGGTCAGGATAACATGGGCCTCGTAGGAATGCCCGTGCATGTTGCGGCAGAGTCCCTCGTGAAAGGGAAGACGATGTCCCATTTCCCAACGGAACTGCTTGGAGATAGTTGTCAGCATGATCAGGCCTTTGTGTAATCGGCTTCGATGATGCTGTTGATGCCGCCGCGCGCCTTCCAGTCGGCGGTAACCTTCATCCAGAGTGGATCGCAGGCTGCCACCAGATCGTCGAGGATCTGATTGGTGACGGCCTCGTAGAAGATCCCGCGCTGACGGAAGTCGAAATAGTAATACTTCAGCGCTTTGAGTTCAATACAGGTCTCATTGGGGATGTATTGCACCGTGATGGTGCCGAAATCGGGCAGGCCCGTCTTGGGGCAGACCGAAGTGAATTCCGGATTGACGTGCGTGATCGTATAGCGTCGGCCGGGTCGCGGATTAGGGAATGTTTCGAGATTCATGGTGCAAAGTTAGTGACGAGTGACCAGCGTCGAGTGACACAAAAAAACAACGCCGACCCTGGAGCAGGATCGGCGTCGGCGGGGTTTTCGCTCATCGTCTAGCGGAGCCGGACTCGTGGTGTAAATCCGACCACGATGAGGAAGATTCGAAAGGTATATCGTAGAACGTGGCAGGGGCGAAAAAAGTTTCGCTCAGTCCATGGGAAAGTTCACTGGTAAAACCATTAGTGTTCGCTCGTGCATGGCTAGGCGGGTGATGGATGCCGTATGATCGACCTGCGTGCGAAGTTCGCGCGGCATTGCCGCAATGATCTGCCGGGCTGCCGAGGCATCACCACCGTAGCGCTGCATGACGGCTGCAATGATCTGGGCTGCCGACGGTTCGTCGGTATTGTCGGACTCGGATTCGTCCGAATCGCGGAACATCTCGAGCAGGGCCTCCAGTCCATCGGACTGCTTCGGAAAACGCAGAATCTTGACTGAGCTTCCCGGTTCGTCAGCACCCAGACGCCGCTTCATGGCATCAATGGCCGCATTCAGTCCACCTGCTATGTCCACAAGCCCCCTTTCACGAGCGGCGGAACCCGTCCAGACCCGACCGCGAGCCAGAAGGCGGGTCTCTTCGTATTCCTTGCCACGGGAGGTGGCAACCTTCTGAACAAATCGACGGTAGGTGTTTGCACCGTAGCCGTGGAGACGTTCGCGCTCGGCATCGCTCAGTGGCAGCGTCGGATTCATAAAGTTCGCCGATGCTCCCATGGCGATCGTGTCAACGGTGACGCCGATCTTGTTCATCGTTCCCGATAAGTTGGGCAGGGCCATGATCACGCCGATCGAACCGGTGATGGTTGCCGGGTGGGCGATGATCGTATCGCAGGCCATGGCCATGTAATACCCGCCCGAGGCGGCCACGTCGCTCATCGAAGCATAGACGGGTTTGCGCTTGCGAACTTCCTGGATGGCGGCCCACATCTCATCGGAGGCAAAGGCCGAACCGCCCGGACTGTCGATGCGGATGATGATGCCGTTGACGTCTTCGTCATCGGCGGCCTTGCGCAGATTCTTAATGAATGTCTCGGAGTAAATGCCGGCATCCTGGAAGGGGCTCTGCTGTTTTCCGGAGTTGATCACGCCACTGGCATAGACGATCGCAATGCCGACGTCGGCGTTGTTATCATCACGATCCTTCTTCGAGTGCTCCAGAAACTGAGCCACTGAGACGGTACGCAGCTTCTTGAACTCTGTCGTATCGGTGGGATTCATGCGGCGGTGGATCTTCTTCTTCACCTCCTGCTCGCGAGCCAGTCCGTCGATGAGGCGATAGTACTTGAGTGTATCCGGCAGGTACACGCCATGATCCATGACGGCCTTGATGTAGGACTTCTCAAGCCTGCGTGATTCGGCAACGGCTGTCAGGAACATATCGGTACGCTGTTCCAGCAGGGCGCGGACCTCTTCGCGTGCCGGCTCGGACCACTTCTCGCGACTCATCGTTTCCGCTGCGGACTTGTATTCCTCAAACTGCTCCACATGCCACGTTACACCAAGCTTTTCATAGAGTCCCTTCATGAAGGGGGCTGAAGCGCCAAACGCGGTGAATTCGATGATGCCCTCTTCGGGCATGAAGATCGAGTCAGCAGCCGAAGCAACGAAATACTGAGACTTGCTACCCATGTCCATGAAGGCATAGACGAACTTCTTCGATGTCCGAAAGTCAAGGATCGCATCACGTACTTCGGACAGTTTGGCCATGCCCGCGCCGGAGGGTCCGCCGGTGATGTAAAGCCCCTTGATCCGGTCATCGGTCTTGGCCTTGCGGATGGCTTCGAGCACATCATAGAGCGAAGCGCCGCCCCGGGGCGATCCGGTCAGGGCGGCAAACGGATCTGAAGTTGGTGATTCTTCCAGTCCTCCTGAGAGGTCGATCTTCAGGACGCTGTTCTCCTTGACGCCGGCGTGTCTGGTACCGTCTTCCAGGCCCGAAAAGATGCCGCCAATCAGGGCGCCGATAAACACCATGAACACGACGAGTCCCAGAGCCAGAACGCCGCCGATGATTGCCAGCGGAATCCACCAGCGCGTTCGCTTTGCAGGCGGGGGCATGTATCCGCCACTCTGCATGGGGATGTAGCTCGGCTGCGAGCCGGGTGGGGGCGGGATGGGTGTCGGGTTATCTTGCATGTCTATGACCTTGAATACTGTTTGTCGTTGCAGAATTGGTGACGCGGTTTTGACCTGGCGCATTGGCTGCAGGTTTCAGCCCGGGGGACGGAAATGTTGACATATGATCTTCCGCAGCACCGAATCGCAATGCATCCGCTCGAGGAACGCGATGCCAGCAAGTTACTTGTGTATCGCGGTGCCCACGTGCCGATCGAGCATACGACTTTTCGTCACCTTGCGGAATTACTGTCCCGGGAATCGCTTCTTGTGGTCAATACCACACGAGTGATCGCTGCACGCCTTGCCATGCGCAAGCCCACCGGCGGATTGATCGAAGTGCTGATCACCGATCCGGTGGCCCCCTCAACGGATCCGGCCGTTGTTCTGGCCTCTGGCGAGCCGTCGCGCTGGCGCTGTCTCATCGGCGGCCGCAATGTTCTGCCGGAAATGGAGCTCACCAGTGATCACGGCTCATTGCGGATGCTGGTTCTTGAGCGTTCGGGTAGTGAGGGCATTGTCGAACTCCGCTGGGATGCTATGGAACCCCTTGCTGACGTCATCGAGCAGCTGGGTAAGATTCCGCTGCCACCCTACCTTCAGCGCGAAGCCGAGCAGTCCGATGAGGAACGATATCAGACGATCTATGCCAGTCAGAACGGATCTGTAGCAGCTCCGACGGCAGGTCTACACTTTACGGAGCGCGTGATGGCTGACGTTGCCGCAAAGGGTATCGACCTGGCACGCGTGACGCTTCACGTGGGTCTTGGCACCTTCAAACCGGTCGAAGCCACGGATCTACGGGATCATGTGATGCACGGCGAGCGAATTGGCATCTCCCGCGCTGAATTGGGTCGCATTACTGCAGCGGCTGCGCGCGGAGCGATGATCACGGCCGTCGGTACCACGTCGATCAGAACCCTCGAGTCGGTATTCCTCTGGGGGGCACGTCTTCTGCGTGACGGTGATCAGGGGGCATGCGAGGTCCGCATCGAACAGTGGGATGCCTTTGATGAAGGGCTGACATCTATCGAGCGGGCTAGGTCGCTTGAACGTGTTGCCAGGTGGATGGAGTCGCACGGCATTGGCACGCTATGGGGTAGCACACAGCTAATGATCGCACCCGGTTGCCGGGTTTCATCGGTTGATGCTCTGATCACCAACTTCCATCAGCCCGGCAACACGCTGCTGGCGCTGATCGCCGGATTTGTTGGTGAAGACCACTGGCGTGACGTCTATAGTGCAGCCCTTGATAATGACTATCGATTCCTGAGTTACGGCGACTCTTCTCTACTGTTCCGTCAGGGCTACAAGGGCTGACGTCGAACCAGCTGAACCGTGCGGGGGTGGGTGGCGATGACGCACATTGCCGAAGGTGCCGATACGATCGGAACACAAGTTCCGTACGGTCGATGCTCTTTGATTTCGGCACGAACGTTCATGGACGTTGTGGAGGCAAGATCCTCAACGCCTCCTCGCAGAGTAACGGTGATTCTCTGCGGACGAGCCTCATAGCCGGCTTCGATCAGCTGTTTCGACAGCGTGACCGGTACATCACGGATCTGGGCCTCGGCCACCTGCTGCACTTTGATGTGCACCCGCACGGTATGCGGAGTGACATCGACCATCGAGGCCAGTGAGTCGTTGACGGGTACATCAATCGACATGTTTTCGTGGACATCATCTAGCATGATGCGTTTGGTAGACCACTGCGTCAGAGGTGTGATAACGTCGCCGATACCCTTTAACGCCACATTGGCACGATCTGCCACAGGGGGCGAGGTCATGATAAACCCCTGGCGGCAGTTTATCGTGTGGGCCACGTTAAGTGGTACACTCTTGATCACTGGGATGCCGGTACGCACCATGACATCTGTCGGGGAAACACCCATTACGCGCACGCCAAGTGCGACAGAGAGCTCGCGCATCAGTGCAGTATTGGTGACGCTGAAGACCGACGGGTCCGATGGCGACTGCTGCTCAAGTGTCAGGTGGCAGGTATCCGGATGTTTTAACAGCTGAAAGCTGGCAAGTCTCAGTCCACTTGTACGCACGCGCACCATCATGGCCGTGGGTACGGATGAGATGATCGTCTGACCTGCAGGGGGTGAGACAACGATCGGCACCTGCACGTCGTCCTCGTAGGTCCTCGTAAGAGTCACGTAGGTCCACAGCGCACAGGCCATCAGCGCTGCAATGCCGAGCGTCAGCGCGTTTGATCGGCGTGCAGCCATGAAAGATCCCGTGGGTCATGAGCAAACCTGGAGCGTAGCTGTTCGCGTTGTTGAATCATGTTGACGATGTCGAACATCTGCTGCTTGCGATCGTCCACGTTGGCCATGGTTTCGAGTGCCTGTGTAGCAGCGTCGATGCGCTGATGAACCCGGTGAATTTCGAGCCCAAGCAGCGCATCACGGACGGCTCGGTGCACCTCATAATCCGGCACTTCGACGTGAAAATTTTTCCATGCTGCGCTCGGACTGGATGCTCCAAACATGATATCGGCTACTTCGCGACGTTCGTCGCCACTCAGAGATGGGTCATGCAGAACATAGTCGGCAACGTTACCATGCTCTTCCTGACCTACCATGATGCTCTGGAAGATCGTACGTCCTCCTTCGCTCCAGAACTTTTCAGAGCAGATGCCGGCCTCATTCAGCAGAATAGCCAATCCGTCCGGAGCCGTTAACGCAATGCGGATCAGCTCCCGCTCGGACGGCAACAAGGCGGCCCGGTAGGAGAGTGAAGGGGCTTGCTGTGCGGCAGTTACCTTTTCTGATGGGGCCTTAACAACGGCAGCCCCCTGACCCGACATAGGGCGCTGAGAGGCGCCAGTCACCACGCGACGCAATTCTTCGAGCAGCACCTGCTCGTTAAGCCGGAATGCCTCAGCAAGGTCGCGCACCAGAAAGGGATGACGCAGCGAGTCGGGCACGGAAGCGATCCACTCGAGCATCACCCGCACAGCTCGTGCCTGCTGTGTAGCATCATCCAGCTGACCAGTAAGGCGCAGCCGGTCAGTCTGATATGTCAACCAGGAAACAGCTTCACTCAGCAGGTGGCGAAGGACTTCGGCCCCTTGCGTGCGAACAAGAGAATCGGGGTCCGTGCCCTGGGGCAGCACCACGCAGCGCACATCAAAACCCGCTGCCAGACCGAGCTCAATTCCTTTTGTAATGGCCTTCTGTCCGGCCTCGTCACTGTCAAATACAAGAATGATGGCATCTGCAAAACGCTTCAGGATTCTAAGATGTTCGGCCGTGAGGGCCGTTCCGGAGCTTGCCACGACGTTGGTGATGCTGGCCTGATGCAGAGTGATGACATCGGCCTGACCTTCAACGATGATCGCCGTGCGGTCGGCTTGAATTGCCCGCTTGGCGCGGTCAAGACCGTAAAGAAGTTTGCTTTTCTCAAAGACGACCGACTGCGGAGAGTTGACGTACTTCGGCTGACCCGGTTCGTCCGTGAGCATGCGGGCGCTGAAGCCCACAACGCGCCCACCCGAATCGGCAATGGCGAACATGGCACGTCCGCGAAACCGGTCGTAGGTTTTACCGTCCTCACGCGTGATCACCAACCCGGCATCGACAAGGTGTTCGATGGCAAAGCCCCTTGACAGAAGGTGCTGCATGGTGGCATCCCATGCAGCGGGCGCAGCGCCGAGACGAAAGTCCTTGCAGGTCTGCTCGCTGAAGCCACGCTTCTTGAAGAACGCCCGCGCCGGAGCGCCGTCTGAGGATTCAAGGATCTGCTGATAGAACTCCGTGGCCTCACGCAGTGCACGCATGGCATTGTCCTGCCGTGCAAACTCACCTGTGGGATCCTCGCGTCGCTCTTCGGGGATCTCGATCCCGGATCGTTGTGCCAGGTGCCTGATAGCATCAACAAACCCCATATGCAGATGCTGCTCGACGAATGTGATGACATTGCCGGCCTTGCCGCAACCGAAACACTTGAAGATCCCGCGCTCGGCGTTGACGTTGAACGATGGCGTCTTCTCAGTGTGAAAGGGGCACAGCCCGATGTAATTGCGGTTGTTCTTCCGCAACTTCACGTGCTCGCCTATCACGTCAACAATGTCCGATTGCTGCCGCACCTGCTCAATGATGTGCTGGGGGATGCGCATAGTCCCAAGTTACGGAGTGACGCAGTGACGGAGTGACAGAGTTACGGAGTGACAGAGTTACGGAGTGACAGAGTTACGGAGTGACGGAGTTACGGAGCAGCAACTGTCATCCCTGCGAAAGCAGGGATCCACGACTTGGTTCATCATCGATGCGCGTCGTGAACACAAACGGCCGTGATTAAACCGTTTCCGCCCTGTACCGTCTGTGTGCGCTATGAAAACAGCCTCCTGCCTCCTTGCCGTCATGCTTGTCTGGTTCCCGACGTTGCTGTACTCTCAGACCGACGTGTACGACAGCATAGGCGTCGATGGTAAATGGCGCACCTTCATGACGCACTTGCCGGCTGGGTATAGCGCGGCAAAGCGGTATCCGCTTGTTCTTGCGTTCCATGGCGGTGGTCCATTGGGGTATCAATCCATCCAGTTTCAATCGCGCCTATCGCAAAAATCTGACGCCGAGGGTTTCGTGCTCGTTTACCCGGAAGGGGTGCGTGTTGCAGGTGCGCGCACCAATAATGCCGGTGCATGTTGCGCCCCGGCCACGACTCTGAACATCGACGATGTCGGCTTCGTTGACGCGTTGCTTACGAAGCTGTTCAAAGCCAGATCCATTGACTCAACGCGGGTGTATGCAACCGGGTTTTCGAATGGTGCCTTGCTGTGTTACCGGCTTGCTAATGAACTCTCGTCGCGAATCGCAGCCATCGCACCCGTTGCGGGCTGTTTGGTGATCTACCCGTGGTCACCCCGAAAGGCGGTGCCTATCATCAGCTTTCATTCCTACCAGGATCAGAACGTCAAGTACCTCGGTGGCGTTACCACGGGTGCAACCGGTACCTACTTCCCACCTCAGGACAGCATGCTTGATGTGATCGGGAGTGACTACCAGTGTGCCGTGAAAAAGGATACTCTCCATCACGAACCGGGCAGATACGATCACTTTCGGTATTCGGACTGTGCGTGTAGTGCCGTTGTCGAGCAATATGTGAGCTATGATGGTGAGCATTCATGGCCAGGCGGTCTGGCCACAGGCACGACAACGGTCTCCGATCAGTTCAATGCAACGGATCTGATGTGGCGCTTCTTTACCAGGTATACAACGGCCTGCATACCTACAAGCGCTGTTGACGAATCGCAGTTGAATGAACTGCGAGTCTATCCGAATCCCTTCATGAGTCGCATCGAAACATCTGGGAAGAACAGTGGGAAACGACAGCGTCTCGTGAATCTTTTAGGTCAAGAGGTATGGCAAGGAACCGATCTCGAAGAACAGGATTTTTCCGGCCTCCCGGCAGGACTGTATTCATTGACCGTAGATGGCCGAACAATTATGCTTTTGAAGAATGGAGATTAGTGCTACGTCATCGGTCAGCTGGGTCCCTGCTTTCGCAGGGATGACGAACATTTACCCCAAATCCCAAACCCTAAACCTCAAACATCAAACTCAAACCTCACACCTCAAACCTCACACCTGAAACCTCACACCTGAAACCTTAAACCTCAAACCCTCCGTGGCTTCGACGTCATGTCCGGACATTCCTGCAGTAGTTGTTTCAGGTTCTTGCCAGTTCGCGGACAGAGTGCGTCGGGAAGCAGGTCGCAGGCAGGTTGGAGCACGAACAGGCGTTCGTGGAACCGCAGGTGGGGGATGTGGATGTCGTCCCCTTCATAGATCGTCGACCCGACCAGGATCACATCGATGTCGATCTCGCGTTCATGCCAGCGGGCCCGGGGCTGACGTCCGAGCTGGCGTTCGATGTCCTTACAGGCGTCGTGGATCTGCTTTGCGGAGGCAGCTGAACACCCCGAAACGGCACCGTTGATGAAGTCGGGCTGGTCGGTTACACCAACGGGCGCAGTCCTGTACAGAGCGGACAGTCGCACGTCGCTCAGGACAGTCCTGCCGATGAGTTCGGCGGCTGTGGTAATCATTGCTATCGGATCGCCAAGGTTGGCACCCAGCGACAGCAGGACCGTCAGCATGCTGCTTAGGCCTCGCGAACGAGCGTGATCTCCGTCTCGACATGATCAAGGATCTGCTGGATCGGAACCGACAACTTGCGCACGCGGATTGTCACTTGACGGACGATCGGCATACGATCAAGGATGCCCGATGCGATGTCTGAGGCGAGTGTTTCGATGAGCTCGCAGTTTTCGCCGTTCATATACTCATTGACAATGAACAGCAGGTCCTCGTAGTTCACGGTGTCGCTCAGGTCGTCACTCACCGACACCTTCACCGGATCAAACCACACATCGACGTCAACCTGATAACGTCCTCCGAGGCTGCGCTCTTCTTCACGAACGCCGTGAAAAGCAAAGTATTCGGCACTGACGACGGAGATGCGGGCAAGCGAAGATTGACGTTTCATGATCTTTTGTGGGAAGGTGGCGTAACAGGAATGGACCCGAAACTAGCCCCGAATTCGGTAAATTCCCGAAAAACCAAGGGTGAAAACATGGCAATGAAACATCATCTCGTTGACGCGTTCAATGCACAGATCCAGGCCGAGTTCCAGAGCGCGTATGTCTATCTCGGCATGGCGGCGTGGTTCACACAGAATAATCTTCCCGGCTTTGCGCAATGGATGCGTGTGCAGTGGGAAGAGGAGACGCAGCACGCCATGAAGCTCTACGACTTCCTGCACAATCGTGGTGAGAGTGTTGCTCTTCGCCCCCTGACGGCTCCGAACAATGTCTATACGTCGGCACTTGACGTCTTCGAACACGTGCATCGTCACGAACAGTCGATCACATCCAGCATCAATGCATTGTATGAGCTTGCACTGACCGAGAAGGATCTTCCGTCGCAGATCGTGCTGCAGTGGTTCATCAACGAGCAGGTGGAAGAGGAAGCTCTTGTCATCGAGATCATCGAGCGGCTCAAGCTTGTGGGATCAGACGGACCGTCCATCTATCTGCTGGATCGGCAGATGGCCACACGTTCTCCGGGTCAGGAAGAAGCCTGAGCCGACCGCAATGATTGATATCTCTTCGCAGCGTCTGCAGTCCTACTTAGGCTCTCTGAAGGGGGCTGAGATAGCCGTCGTGGGCGACGTCATGCTCGACAGATACTTCTGGGGCAATGTCCATCGCGTATCGCCCGAAGCGCCGGTGCCGGTCATTGATGTCGAGCGCGAGTCGGCTCACCTTGGCGGCGCCGCAAATGTGGCCACCAATCTGCTGGGTCTGGGTGCAACTCCGATTCTGTGCGGTGTCGTCGGCCAGGATGCTGCCAGTGAGCAGGTTCGCGAGCTGTGCCGGCAAGCGGGTCTTCTGACAGATGCTCTGGCAACCGCTGTTGGACGTCCGACGACAACCAAGACACGGCTTATCGGCAATAACCAGCACATTGCCCGTCTCGACTGGGAGACGCGCACGCACGTAACTCAGGAGGTAGCCGATGACATTGTCTCGCGGCTTGCCCAGCATTCGAACCTCAAGGGGATCATTCTCGAAGACTACGACAAGGGGCTTCTTTCGCCCCCTATGATAGCCTCGGTTATAGAGCTTGGACGCTCGCGGCAGATCCCTGTGTTTGTGGATCCCAAGCACCGGCACTTCTTTGACTTTGTGGGCTGCACGGTGTTCAAGCCCAACAAGAAAGAGGCATCCGACGCTCTCGGCATGCCGCTTGCAACGATGGAGGACATCGAACGGGCCGGACGTACCCTGCGCAATTCACTCAAGTGTGACAACGTCCTGATCACTCTGGGCGCCGCCGGGATGGTGCTCATAGAACGCGATGGGACGCTCAGCACCGTGCCGACGCGCGCGATGAAGGTTTCGGACGTGTCCGGTGCAGGAGATACGGTGATCGCCACTCTTGGTGCGATGATGAGCGTTGGTGTTCCGGTGCGCGAGGCCGCGGCCCTTTCCAATATCGCAGCCGGACATGTGGTGGGCCAACCGGGTATTGTTGCGATAACCGCAGATATTCTATTCGAGGCCGTTGCCGGACTCGGTAATGAGGCCATCGCATGACGATCACCTCATTGGATCAGCTACTCATTCTAGTTGAGGAACTTCGCCGAGCGCACAAGAGCATTGTTTTCACCAACGGCGTGTTTGACATTCTCCATGCCGGACACACCACCTACCTTGATGCTGCCCGAACGCTCGCAGATGTGCTCATCGTCGGGCTTAACAGCGACGCTTCGGTCAAGCGGCTCAAGGGCCCCGGCCGTCCGATCAACGCCGAAGCCGACCGAGCCATCGTACTGGCCGCACTTCGCTCTGTTGATCACGTCGTTGTGTTTGAGCAGGACACGCCGTTAGACCTCATCGAATTGATCGTTCCCGATGTTCTGGTGAAAGGGGGCGATTACACTCGCCAGACGATCGTCGGAGCGGACGTCGTCGAGCAGCATGGGGGACGTGTCGTGACCATTCCGCTGGTGGATGGACGTTCCACTACGAACGTGATCAGTCGCGCGCGAACCGCTTAAACCAGACCTCGCCGATGCTGATGCTGGCCATGAACCGGCCAAAGTACTCTGACAGGCCGGTTTCAGGGCCACGCCAGCCCCCTTGCAGGGCAAGGTCCACCGTAGCCGCTGCACCAAGCGGGAAGTCGATTCCGACCGTGCCGAGGAACTCGTTGACGTTCTGACCGTTCACCGTGTAGTACTGACGCTGATAGGCAGCACCTGCACGATAGCCGAGTTTATCAAAAAAAGTGGCAGCATAGCTGGCGGCTGTCTGACTCAGGCCCACCGAGACGCGCATGAACTCACCAAGCGCGGCCCAGCGAGGAACGTTCATCGTCACACCAGAGAGATTGGCGACCTCGATATCGGCACCAAGTATCGTTCGGCCTGCGTAGAACGACATGCCGAGGCCATAACCGAAGGGAAGTCCGGTTGTACGTGCTGCCGATGTGGTCGTATCGAAGTAGGTGGCCGTGCCCACATAGCCCACGGTGGCCTCGGTGAGCGTATACGTAGCATCTGCACCGCCGGAGACGAAGGCACCGGCTGACCAAGAGCTGTTAGGTCGGTAGTACAGGCCTGCACGAAGCAGCGTGCCCCGGATGTCGAATGTGCGGAGCGTCTGCACGCGCTCAGAATAGTTGCTCGTCGTGATCTGTTCCGTCCGTGAGGTAAGGCCAAACAGCACATTGGCTGAAACTCCGAGCGAGAGCTCCTGGAGTATGCGAGTTGAAGCACCGAGCTGAATGGATGAGACACCGCCCGAGCCGATCTGGTTGCTGACACCCTTGACAGAACCTGAGTCCTGTGCTGATCCGATCACGCGGTTGACAGAGTAGTTGGTACCTGCGTAAGGTACCACTCCAAAGCTCACGCCGAGCCCAAGTGAGGTGTCGATTGAGAAAAGCGCCAGCAGTCCATCCACTTCGCTGTTATACTGCAACGCCTCGCCATCTCGAGAGGATATCTTATGCTGTGAGAATCGATAGCTTGCCTGAAGTCGCGTGTAGGAAGAGATACCAAGCAAGGCCGGGTTGACCGTATTAATTCCATGATCGCTTGGCATCGCGATCGACGTGCCGGCCATGCCGTCATAGAGAGCACCCGAGGAGAGCCGCAAGTCACCGAGTCCGACCGTTGAGTAGTTCGAGCCCCCTTGCCCACGCAGGCAAAGGGTGGGTGCTGCCAGAATGGCCAGCAGGAGGACCGTTGCCGTACGCGTTATCATTTGCGTCCGCCCGGCACAGTGTAGATCAGTGTCAGCCGCGGACGCAGAGCGGCCGATGCACGGGTTCCGTGGAAGACCGTGCGGTTCATTGTCCAGAACTCGTTACCTGCTGTTGGCTGGAAGGTGAAGGTAGCTGCCTTGCCGTAGCGTCGAACAATATCGATCAGCGGTCCGATGTTGGCAAAGCGATAAACGCCCGCGGAATCAGACTTCGATTCGATACTGATGCGCTGTCCGGCAGGGGGTTGATAATCAAGCCGGATCTTATCATCACGTCCGAGCGATCCAACCGTACTTGCCGCCTGATCCACCGTCAGGCGCAGATCGGCACCCATGATGATGGCGTGCTTCGGCAACGTGTCCAGGCGCAGTGTAAGAGCCGACGTGACGTTCCGTGAACCCTGGATCGTGAGCGAGGTGGGCAGCGCATCCGCATCATTGACAAACCCGGCCACGGTCATGTCCAGGTTGTAGATGAACGGGATGGTGTCATTGCGTTTACGTGTGATCACGCGCAGGCGCATCGACTGCACACCTGAGATGATGTTGCGGAACTGACGGATCTGGCGCATGCCGTTTGGAACAAGGGCAAAACCATACACAAGTTTACGGGCCGCCGTATCGCGCGAGGCCACGATCCAGCGTTTCACCGTTGCCTGGTCAAACGGGATACTGATAACAGTTGAATCCGGGATGACTCCTGCCAGGGATCCTGTATAGGTGGCAAGGGGCTTATCTGCCGTCGAATAGTATTCAGTTGTTCCCGAAGGTGCCCATATCGAGTCCCACGTCACATTTCCCGGCCAGAACTTTCGCAGTTCAAAGACGTTCAGAGCCAGCGTTCGATCGTTGGTGTCGCCGATGCTATAGCGATACGGTTGAAGTTGAAGATTCGCGCTGGTCACCTCGAACGTGGTATCCGAGAACGCCGAGTCGCCGGCGATCGACGCCGGGTAGTTGAGGATCTCGCAGAACACACGCGCTTCGGCTGCTGGTGTGCTGCCGAGCAGGAAGTAGGCCGAATTCAACAGCGGCAGTTCCGAGGCCGTTGTCGTGTCGCCCCCTAACAATGGCAGCGAATCGGTCGATGCCGAATAGATCGTATCGGTTCCTGGAATAAGCTCGCTTCCGACAATCGAGGGAGCGTCGTTGCAGGAGAAGAGCAGGGCGGACAGAGTTACGGCGGCGATCAGCGTGAACGCACCGTGCCGGAATGGACGGACCACGATTACTTGGCGTCCTTGACCAGTGAGCGATAGAACTCGTCATAGCCCTTGGACGAAGCACTCCATCCAACCGGAGTCTTCATGGCCCGCAGAATGATGCTATCCCAGGTTTCAGCTGACGCATGCAGGGCCAGAGCCCGCTTCACGCCTTTCGAAATATCGGCGGCATCGGCCTTTTTGAGCAGGAAAGCCGTGCCGGTAGCACCGTCTGCAGAAATGTCCGTCAGACCCTCGGCTATTCCGCCGACGTCGGTCAGCATTGGAACAGTTCCGTAGGCAAGGGCAATGCGCTGGAACTGACCGCTGTTTTCGTGGCGTGAAGGTTTGAGCAGAACCGTCGAGCCGGCCATGGCGAGGTGCAGGAACTCCTCATCCATCGGGATGCGTACGGCCACCTGCTTCGGATATTTCTTTACAAGGGCCTCTGCGGACTTCTTTAGCGGCGTTGGGATGTCTGCGGCGATGATCACCTGCGCACCGAGCTTGACGATCTCGGCTACGGCATCGATCACCGTATCGGCACCACGGTCCTCGCGAAGTGGTCCGGCAAACAGAACAATCATCTTCGATGCGTCCACCTCCAGTCCGGCTGCCTTCTGAAGGGATTCGCGAACCACGGCTTTGCCTGATGGATCCTCGGTATCAAACTTCGGACGGATATTCGCGTCCGTCTTTGGATTCCAGTGCAGCAGGTCGATTCCATGATTGATGCCAACAAGGGGCTTCTTCTGCAGTAGCTCGGACCAGTTGTCCTTGAACTCCTTCTGAGCCATCAATTCCTTGGCATAGCCCGGAGAGAGGGTCGAAATGCGATCAGCATAGGCCATGCCGATACGCGTGAAGTTCATTTTGTTCTTGTATCGGGCGTGTTCGAGAACGTCATCGGTCAGCCCCGTTTTCTTAAGGGACTTGACCGGAAAGATGCCTTGCTCTTCGAAGTCCGTGATTGTGAATACGACCTTCGTCTTCTTGAACTCCTGCTCGTAGCGAGTGCGGATGTAGGCTGGTATCAGGGCTGTCTGCCAGCCCACGCAGTGAATGATGTCCGGGAACCAGCCCAGCAGGAGACAGGTTTCGAGCACCGTGCGGTTGTAGAAGATGAACCGCTCGTCGTTGTTGCCGAACAGGTTGCCGCTGGTGACGTCGTGCTCGATTCCCTTGTTTACGTCCAGATAGTTCGAGTTTGTCGTGATATACGACTGAACTTTGACGCGTGGATTGTTGATCGAGCTGGACTTCACCGTTGCTAGATGTGCATCTTCGCCGACGGGAATGGGGATGTCTCGCAGGCGGTTGATCTCGTGTATCCGGTTCTTCCGTTCAGAGATGAAGCCATACTTTGGCATCATCGCACGAATATCATGACCCACCTCGCGCACTCCCAGGCAATGGGCATAGCAGAGATCGGCAAACTCGGAGGTTTTGATGAAAGGGTAGATCTCGCTCGTTACGAACAAGATGCTGAGAGGCTTCGCCATGAAGATATCTCGTAAAAGTACGTCAAGACTCCCGGTCAAGTTTCTAAAAATACGGCTCAATTGCACGCCGTCGACGTTATCCACACCGACGTCGTAGATTTTTTCGGTCAACCCGCAAAGATTTTCACACCAATGTTTGCAGGTTTCGGTTTTTCCCGTATGTTTGTGGCCCCCGAGCGCGGCACGCCGCCCCGGGAGCCGGTCTGAAAGGGCCGGCGGTGTTCTTTGACAACAGGAAGGAAACAAGAAACCATGCAAGGAAGCAGAGCGATCTGCTTCCAAACAAAGGGTAGGTTAACCACCTACTCCCGTCATGAGCCTTCCGGCGCAAGCCGGGCAA
>JBEIIK010000012.1:0-34222 GCA_040380835.1 Ignavibacteria bacterium
GCACCGTTGCTGACCATGTCACGGGCTACATCTGGATAGATTGATTCAATGCAGATCACTGTCCCGATGCGGGCTATCGTATCTGCTGATCGCACAACAGGCAATGGATTGCGCGTGCGCCCCTTACCCCAGGCCGAGATGCCCACGCCCCATTCAACCCATTTCATAGCGAAGGAGAGCTGGTCAGCAAACGGTAGTCGCTCGGCAAATGGTGTCAGCATTGTCTTTCGATGGACCGGTATATCCCGTTGGACCGGGTTGAGAACCATTGCCGCGTTGAAATGATCGTACTTGACGCTGGGATCAACGGCGAGTGAACGGGCCGACGTCGGTGCGTCTCCATCGGGATAGACCATCATGTCGGCAAAGCCAGTTATCAGACTTGTTCGAGTTGAATCAACCCAACCTCGCAAGGCAACCCAATCGCCAAGATAACGGTAGTTGCGGATGACGTACGGTATCGCGGTCTCACTCCAAAGCGTCAGATCGGCCGGACGTGTAGTCCGATATAGCGAATCCGTTAGAGACATGTGGATTCTCAGTTGATCCGAGGGGGCTGACCACTTATCCCACGGGTTGATGTTTGGCTGAACGATGGCAACTGACATTGGTATTACCTGCAATGTTGGTTGCTCACTTCTAGCAGATTGCTTGTTGAATACGCCCAAACCTGTCCAAAGCGCGCAGTACATAAAGAACAAACCAAGACTTCCACGCCAGCCCCGACCTTGTGTCCTGCGGTGAAGCGCGTAAAAGGCAAGAGCGTTAGCGACCATGACCATAAACGTCAGGCCATACACACCCACGACATCGGCAACCTGAGCTGCTGGAAGATCAACAATAGCATAGCCCGTGGTAAGCCACGGATAGGAGAAGTCTGACTGTCCGTGAAGCCACTCAAAGGCCGTGACAGTAACCGGCACAAGAGTTAGTAACAATTCAACCGACACCGTACGCGCGATCCTACTGAGGACGAACCAGGGCAACATCAACAGTAACGGGTGCACGATCCATACGGCGAGACCGCTCATCAACAGATACGGATCCGTCTGGTCCTGCCAGCTGCTGATCCACCAGTTACTCACTCCATGATAGAGGAAAAAACAAGCGTAGAGTGGCCAGACAATGCCTCGCCCCATACCCGAAGGATCAATTATTGCGCGCAGAAGCGGCACATATGCCACCAACATCAATATCGGATGGATTGGCAACGAAGCATGGCAATAGGCAAGACCGGCAAGGATGCCGCTAATACTGCAGAGCAAAAGAGTTGAACGTTGGCTCATGGGACAGACACAAAACTACAAACGGCTCCCGCGCTTACGCGCGGGAGCCGTTCATGAATGAGCAATCTCAGATAGGTCTTACTTCGACACCGTCAGGGCCGATGAAACAGCAAGACCATTACTGCGAACTACCAGCGTGTATGAACCGGATGCCAGAGCGGCTGCCGTCATACGAACCTGATGCACACCGGCTGCACGATTGTCGCTAAGAATCGTTGCAACTTCCTGCCCAGCAGTATTGACAACCACCACTTCGACGCGACCAGCAGTTGACATACCGAAGTTGATCGTAGTTGCATCCGAGACAGGATTTGGTGCGATGCTGTTGATCCAGAGACCAGTTCCTTCGCCATCGATCGTGACACTGACGTCCTGCGTAGAAGCGCGTGAACCGTCCTTGTCAACCGATGTCAGTCGATAAGCGTACGTTCCTGCAGCGAGATTCTCGTCAGTGATCGAGTAGTCCTTACGTGCAGCCGACGATCCGGATGCATTGACCGTGCGGATTATGCGGAACGAGGCATCGTTCGTGATGTCACCAGCTTTGACAGCCGATACATCAGCACGTTCAATTTCGAACTGACGAAGACCTGTTTCAGAAGAGGTCGACCAGAACACGTCGGCATTCTTGCCGCGAGCCTTTGCATCAAATGATGCAACCTGAACAGGGGCCAAGCCTCCGCCGTTTGTCTCAAAGAAGTCGAGAATACCACGCACGACACGCTCAACTCCGGTGCGGAGGACCGTAGCAGACGTTGAACGTGCAAAGTGACGCCAATCAACACCTAGATACACCGTGTTAGCGGTGATACCTGCTGTTGCTGTTCCCATGATCGAGTCGTTCGGTGTCGAACGATCACTGCGACGATACGAGTATGCCGCGTTCACAACACCAGATGTTGTACCATCAGAGAACATCGACACTAGAGCCGGTAGCGGCTCTGCATCACCTGTGAAACCGGTACGAACAATTGTTTCACTGTTGCCACGAGCGATCGCGCGACCATCGATGTTGCGACCACTGTAGTTTGGTGTGAATGGTGTTCCAGGTGTACGTAGCTGACAACGCAGTGATGTTTGAACAAAGTTGAGGTCAGACACGATGGAGGCACCATTATGCTGCGATGGAACCAGTGAAGCCGAAATTGCCAGATTCTTCTTGTTGCCAGGAACGCCGGCAGCAATGAAGTTGCGAATATCGTCACGCTCACTACGTGCCAGCGGGGCAAGGTCCTGACCCCAGAACATCGTCTGGTACATGCGGTAATCAACCGATCGTGTCGCCCAGTTGTACCTGTCCAGAACATCAAAATCATAGCGATTGCTTGCTGGATCATTGATGTATCCGAGATCCCCGAGAGCCTTTTGGAGACTATCGGCATTCAGGCGTGCAGCGATCTGATTTTGCGTTGGTGCTGGTGTACCAGCAAGAATGTCAATGTTCGTTCCTTCGACACTCAACAACAGTCTCAAAGTGGACTTGCGGATAAAGAACCGCACATCCTTGGCAAACATGTTGTTCGGATTGAACTCATCGGCATTAACCAATACTTCAACTCGATAGCGTGGGGTAACATTCATTGCCATTGATGCAAACTGGGCAGGAACATTGTAACCAGGCATTCCGAAGTACGGTTGTGGCGACCACGAAGGAATGTTGAACTGAAGATCCTTGGACTGACCCGACGTGAGGTTTGTCGTGATCATGCGATCTACAAGTGGGAAACTGCTGTATTGCGGTGGATTCATCACCGCATTGTTAGAAGCTGGTGTTTCGATGTAAACACGCACACGAACCTGGGAGCGAGTCGTAGCGAGTGCGCCATTGTTGCGCACGCGCGCTGTGACGTCAACTGGAGCAGTTGTCATGATGTACTCAGCATCGCTCGTAGGACCAACCGCATCCCGGTAGGCAGACGGATTGAGAATGTCGATGACTTCCAGATCGCTAACGTACAGACGGCCATTAAACTCGTCCGCTCCGATATCATAACCAAGACCGGCTTCGCCACGAACATTGTTCTCAATGTCTGCAGTCGTTCCGTTGAGGCGCTCGCCATTGTTGTTCAGGATCGAACCGATGGGTGGTTGTGGAGTCACACGAACACGCAGACGCTGGTTCGGAGCTGTTCCTTGGAACTCGTGCTCAGCAACAAAGTTGCCGTAAGGTGAGTTAATGTCCTGACCCGTCCAGTTACGCCACTGAGCAAGCGTGGCAAACTCCGTTTGAGAACCAGCCGTTACAAGCTCACTGACGTGCGAGATCTCGATAACGCGACCAATTCCGGCGTTAGGAGTCCAGAATGCATTCTTGTTCGAGATAAGCGCGCGTGGTGCCGTTGTTGGCAGGTACCACGTGTTAACACGACCGTTTCGGAAGATCGTACCCTGATAGAAGATGGCCGAGTTCGTCACAGCCGCTTGGTTGGAGTCTGTGAGCAATGCTATCGCATTGTTCATGACTACCGGACCATTGGCATTTTGGAACCCAACGCCAACAAGAGCACCTGTGCCATTGATGCCATCAGGAGAGATGACAATCGTATTGTTGACAACAGAGTCACCCTGCGTGAAATACGAAAGGTTGTTTGGTGTAATGAGAGCGGTGACCGGGTTAGCCGAGATCGCACGCGTCGTATACACGTGAACACCGGCAACGTTTGCCGTTGCTGACGTCCGAGAGAGCCCCCAGATAGCGTTACTCGTGATGTACGTACGTTCTTGCTTGTTCGGGAACATTACAACCGCGTTCGTACGCGGACCAAAGCCCTTGTTCACCCCGGATACCGTGGTGTATTCATTACGAGCCTGTTCCACTGTTACGCCACGAACCCACTGTGAGGCTGACAGGCCGCTGATTTCGTTCTGCGCTACAAACAAGTTCATGTTATTGTAGCGTGCTTCTCCGCCGGCCATGATGCCTGCAACGTTACGAGGAGTTCCACCAGTCGCTGCACCTACGTTGTATATGCGGTTGCCGACGATTCGGACTCCGTCTTCGTACGCTACATAGATACCTGCGCGGCGAACGTTCCAAATAAGGTTGTTACGAATTTCGGTTCCGAGGTTGTAGTAAGGACGGAATTCATTGACGCCACCCTTGATCAGGGAGCCGATACCGATAGACACAATGCCGTAGCCGAACCCATTGATCTCGTTACCAATGAACTTATTATTCGTGTTGATCAGTGTGTCGAGGTTGCCGAGGTTGTCAGGATTGATAGTGTCACGTTGTGTGATACCGGCCGTATAGGAGATCGTGTTGTTACGAGTGTTTCCTTCAAAACGGAACTGATTTGAACCTGAATTGAACTGTACTTGTGGCAGTGAATCTGCGTACGACGGCACTACGCCAGTACCATTCTCGATCAGGACGTTCTGGATCGTAACGTTCGAAGACCCGGATGACAGGTAGAACACCGAAACGAATGGTGACGGGAAGCTCGGCACCGTGTTCTTACGCATTGTGAAGCGAAGGGACTTTTGCAGGCCACCATCAAAGGTGAAATAGCCTGCCGAGTTTGCATTCACTGCGTTCGAGTAGTAATTCTGACGCTGAATAGCGTATGAATTGGATGGTCCTGAATTCTGTCCGAGCAGGACACCTACGCCAGATTCCGTTACCATGTTGATCGATACCGAACCCTTGGCGATGGAACGCTCGACCGACGGACGGAATGTGATTGTGTTCGTCGCAGTCATGCCGATAATGCGCGACGAAAGGTCAATGGCAGGCGTCGTGACACCGACCTTTGACACCGTGTACGTTGCATCGGTAAATTCAAAGACCACTGGACTGCTCACACCGCGGAAGTACATCACGTTCAGTGCTGAATCAATCGTTGGGAAGTTACGTGGGCCAGCCACTGATGTACCGATGGTGTAGGTACCGCTAAGATTTGGCTCAACCGTTCGCGTGACGCACAATTCGTTGTTCGTTGTAACCGGATCGCCCGGATACTCGACACGGAAGCAGAAGCGATAGTCTCCGCCATCAACCGGTGTGAACGATGGGAATGTGAAAATCGCCTTGTTGAACTGACCAGCAGCAATGTCCGGAACAATACCCGTTTGGTTATAGACAACCGTATTGGGGAGCTTGGTGATGATCAGACGTACCGGAACGTTTGAGAGATCCTGGATACCGTTGTTCTCGAACACTGCTTCCGGACGGAATGAGCGGCCCTGGATGAGAGTCTGCAAGTAAGAGGCTGCGGTGAAGGATGGCACCGTTACGGAGTTAACGGCCGGTTCCTCGTTATATCCTACTTCAAAAATGATCGGTGCTGTTCCCGGCCGTGGCAGACAGTCATTAAACGTGTTTTCATCCGGGAATGGATCGTCTAGAATAGCGCAAGCGGCAGCGCGATGCAGACCGACCGGGTGGCCACCGGCATTCGGGTTGAAATTGGCAAATGTCTGCGTGAGACGCACTGCTGGGGCAAGCGGATCTGTCACAATAACGGTGTCCGCATACTCAAGTGTCTGGTTTGGTGCCGTCAAGCGAACCAAACCACGGAAGAGCTTGACCGTGTCTAGACCCGAATTTTGAAAAACCGCTTCGATCGGAATCGGAGTGGTGTTTGGATACTTGAATCGCCGTGGTGCATCATTCGTCGTCGGCGAACGCAGCAACCTCGTAGACATGTCACGGTTGACAGCGATCGTAAAGGCTCGTGAGTATTCATCAGCACACGAGTTCCCGGATGGAATAGACCGTACAAGAAGAATGTACTCTCCACCCACTGCCAACGTCGTGTTCAGAGCAGCGCCTGCTCCCGCAAGGCGACCCGTAGCTGAGGTCGGAGAGGATGTGAACAACTGTGGGAAAACGCCTGTCGTTGGAGCGATAGCAGTCCAGTCGGCTGAGTAAACAGTGTCTGTCAACGGAAGCGGTCCGAAAATGCGATAGCGCAGCACAGTCTGGGCGCCAGGCGCACCAGCGCGAATGCTGACACTCGGCATTGGCCGGTTAGCAGACAAGCCGTCATAGATGTTTCCACGAGGGAGGATGGCCGAGCTGTCAGGGTTATCGTCTGGGAAAGAGCTAACGAATCCACCGATGACATCAAGATTGTAATCTTCACATTCCCCACCAACTGCCCCCGGGAACACGCACGGGTCCGTTGGACACGTACCCGTATTCGTCTGGAGCATGATCCGCAAACGTGTGCGGCCCGAACGAGCTGCACAGCTCAAGGAGATCGTCCGGGTGGTTGTTCCCTGACCAAAATTCGTGTAGACGTCGCAGAACATCTGCTCCGACGCCTGGAAAATCCCATCCTGGTCAAGATCGATCCACATCGCGAACACCTGAGTACCGAAGGTGTTGGAGTTAATCACGACCGTGATCGGAGTACCACGGAAAGCGGTAATGTTCTGGCCTGTGAAATACTCGTAACCAGTCTGGTTGTTGAAGTCCGAGGTACCCGAACTCCGGGTAAACCCGCCAAACTGGAAGAAAGTAATGCCGTTGCCCCACCACCCCGGCCCGAGCGTAGGACGGCAGTACTGTGCAGATAGCTCAACACCGGAGGCACCAATGGCCACCAGAATCAAGACCTTCTGCAGAAGCGTGTAGAACCTGTTCATGGGATTCCCACAAAAAATTGAACGTAACGTTTTTTGGTTTTTGCAGTCATAGAGTCGTTGGGGGACGACAGGAACGGTGGAATGGCATCCAAATCTGGCTACTATTCCTCCACACCGTCATTGAAAATAGGCAGTTGCATGGTGATATGCAAAAAAGAAATCTGCCATTTTTATTCACCTCTTCTGTCCGTTCTTTCTCCGTGACCGTTCACTGGGAGTTGTGTTCACAGATGCGCGTTCAGGGATTAACAGGTTGCAGCTGGACTGGCTCCGGTACGCACTGCCGCAGTAAACCTCAACCTTACGTCTTGCAGTTCCGAGTGAAACACTAAATGTGTTCTCCTTCATTGGATCAACCGGAAGCACCCGAAGCTGTGAGGCAACTGCCGAGGATGGGGCGTAAACCAATGCGCTGCCTTGGTTTACAGCTGAAACTAGGAGATATGGAGCCGATTTTCTGCCAGGGTTTCGGATCGAAACTAGCCCACGTGCATCGTGCTGACTGACAAAACCCGCCTCAAAAAGACTCAGAGGCCTGAAATCACCACTTGCGCTACCTAGAAGAACTAGCCCCTTTCCGGCATCGTAGCGTACTACGTCATCCTCAGCGCCGTAGATGTTACCGGTAATTACAAGGTCTAGCCAGTCATCCCCATTTAGATCTACGGCTTCTATCCCAAGCACTGGGGCGATCTGGGCCTCGATCGGTAGGGGGCGCGCAGTGAAAGACCCCTTTCCATCATTCAGAAGGACTACAGACTGCATGCTGCTGACAGAGCGGTGATAGCACGTGTCTAACATGGCCGAGTCAGCGATGTCGCTGATCGACGCGAAAGCGAAGTCGACGAAGTCGTTGAACTTGCGATTCAGCGTCGGCATCTGGCTGAAGATCTTCCCGCGCTCTCGAACGAGTTGCTTTTTACCATTAGTCACGTAAGTGATGAGCGGATCGATACTGCCGTTGTCATCAAAATCAGCGGCGAATATCTCAATGGGTCGGTCGGCTGTGGCCTTGTAGCGGGAGTTCTCTCCCAAGTTACCGCAGATGTAGTCGATATCCCCGTCGTTATCAACATCGGCTCCAGCGATACTATACCACCAGCCGACAGTGGGTTCAAGACCACTGGCCCGGGTCGCATCGACGAATCCGCTTGCGGTGTTTCGGAAAAGCGTCACCGGAATCCATTCACCGACAACCAGCAGATCAAAGAGCCCGTCGTTGTCGGCATCCGACCAAAGGGCCGAGCGGACGATTCCCACCGACCTCAGGCCCGGTGCGAGACTATCGGTGACATCGGTGAAGACGCCCTTACCGTTATTGCGAAGCAGATAGCTGCGCTCCCAGTAGGGATACATGTCTGTGGCAACACCGCCACCGACAAAGAGATCCATGTCTCCGTCACGGTCAAAATCACAGGCATTGAGCGTTGTGGCGTTGGTCGAAACAAGGTCCTCTGGCACAGGCATCTTGGTGAACTTCCCCTTGCCGTCATTACGGTAGATCATCATTCCCCGTTCGGTGTCGGTTCCGATGAACTCCGCACCGCCACCGGCGCAGACAAGGTCACGGTCGCGGTCGCCATCAATGTCGACCAACAGCATGGCCTGCGTTTCAGACGTTGTATCAACTGCCTCCAGACCTGTCTGAATGGGGCGGAATGTTCCCGGCGGACCCTGCACAAAAGCCGAATGACTGTATCCTTTTGAATGTCCGAACATCACATCTTCGAGCCCATCACCGTTGATGTCCGAGACTGCAATGGCAGGACCTCCCCACGAGACACGCGTAGGCATCAGTCTGTAGCGCTTGAAATCATCAAAGTAGTTCTCCACGTGAGCGTAGTGCAGACCCGATGTCTCGGTTACGTCAACAAACATGGACGTATCGGGTTGCGACGGTCTAAACCATGAAATCGGCATCCGCGAAGCTTCAGACTGTCGCAGATCAACGTGCGTGTCCACGGCAAGATCAAGCAGCACCTGCGACGTCCCGTCAGGCCATTCAACGATGACAGAGTCCACCTTACGCGCCTTGCCAAGTCCGACAATGATTTTGTCGTCCATCCGGGACTGGTAGCCCCGCACAGGGTAGTTTTCTTTGTACTGGGCTATACCGTCGGCAACGACGCGAATCTTGGCACCCAGACCCGAGGTGTTTGCTCCGGCACCGAAACACCGAAACGAGAGAAACGTGCCTTTGGACTGCTCGCGAGCAAAGTTGCGATAGACGAATGCCACGGTGTCAAAGTTGGGGACCACCAGGTCGAGATCCCCATCGCCGTCAAGGTCGCCGACAGCCGTACCAAACGTGGAGCTGGTGTCGTTCAGCCCCCAGCTCTTTGTCACATTCTCAAATCGCAGATATTCAGATTGCCGAAACATGAAGTTTGGTTCGCGCAAGGCTGCGATCAACGGTATCTCCTTGAGCTCCCGACGGTTCATGTTGTACACGTAATCCTGGTTCGACAGGTCCGATGTGTAACCATTGGCTATGTAGACGTCTGTCATTCCGTCAAGATCGAAATCCTGCATCAGACAGGCCCAACTCCAGTCGGTGGCAGCCATGCCAGTAAAGTATCCGATCTCCGAGAACTGGTCATACCCGCGGTTGAGCTGCACCATGTTTCTGGAGACCTGATTGGAGTCGTAAGTGGGATTGTAGATCGACATATCGCCGCTGACGCCAACGTTAAGGATGCGTCGGACGTGTGTCTCCGGGAGCATGTCGGTGGTGATGATATCGGGTAACCCATCGCGGTTAAGATCGGCGATGTCACTCCCCATGCTAAAAACCGATGCCCGGCGCGTCATCATCTTCATCTTTTCGGCAAAGCTTCCGTCGCCGTTATTCATGTAGATGAGGTCGGTAGAGTTGAAGTCGTTGGCGACGTATATATCTGGCCAGCCGTCAAGATTGATGTCAGCAACTGTGGCACTGAGCCCCATACCGCGATCTCCGATCCACGTGGCATAGGAAACATCATCAAACTTTCCGTTACCGAGGTTCCTGAAAAGCTTGTCCGTATGCCCCTGATGACGGACCTCCGTTGAGGGTAGGTCGCGCAGCTGCTGACGAAGATCCTCTATGCGCGAACCCGATGATTCCTCGAATTTGGGTATGGCGGCACCCTCCCGTTGACGGCGTTCACTCTGGGCTGCCAGGACGGAATCCGGCGGACGCGGAGCCGTCCGCATGGCGTACCAGTTGGAATATGTAACCAGATAACAGTCGAGCAGGCCGTCCTTGTTGTAGTCGAAGAACACGCTATGCACGGTTTCGTCTTTGAAATCCAGTCCGTAGGCGCGAGACTGCTCCGAAAAACGACCGTTTCCCTCATTGATCAGTAATCGACATGTGCTCTGCCACCTGGCAACAAAGAGATCAAGATCACCGTCACCGTCAATGTCAACGAAGTTCACTCCGGTCGAAAGTAGAAGAGAGTCACGGTGAATGCCGGTTGAAGCCGAGACATCTGTGAAATGCCAGTCGCCATCATTCCGGTAGAAGCCACATCCAGCAAAACTTGAGAAAACCAGATCGGGCCTGCCGTCGCCAGTAAAATCACCAATGGCTACACCGCATCCCGGCACCATGGAGTTGATCTTCGAGACGGAGTCTTTCGGAAGGATGATCTGATCGTATCGCTGCTTGAAGTCAATACCGGATTCATCCGGCAGTATCCGTTTGAAAAGGGGCTCCTGCTGGGCATGGACTGCCAGGCAGCCCAAACCGAGGAAAAGAAGGGTTGATATGATCAATCGAGGGGTATGCACCATGGCTATGGAGCGTTTAAATTCAAGATGTGTGCTTGGAGCGGGGCTTGAACCCGCACGTCCCTTACGGGACACGAGATTTTAAGTCTCGTGCGTCTGCCAGTTTCGCCATCCAAGCATCGTCACAAGTTACAACTCTCGGCGTGCCTTGACCACTTCAATGACGGCGGGGATGGCACTGATGACGATGATCGCGGCGATAACGAGTGTGAAATTCCTTTTAACGGCCGGTTGGTTCCCGAATAGGTAACCGAGAGCAAGAAAGGATACAACCCAGACGATGGCCCCAACCACGTTGTAGATAAGGAACTGACGGTATCGCATCTGTCCGATGCCGGCAACGAACGGTGCAAACGTCCGAATGATGGGCATGAACCGCGCCAGAACTATGGTCTTACCGCCGTGCTTCTCATAGAAATCATGAGCGCGACGAAGATGAGCCCCGTTCAGCCATCGCGAACTCTGACGGCTAAAGACCCGTGGTCCGAGTCGCATACCCACGGCGTAGTTGACACCGTCGCCAATGATAGCTGCCACGACCAGCAGCACCCCGAGCGTTGTTACATCCATGGTGCCCAGGGCACAGATTGCACCGGCGGCAAACAGGAGTGAATCCCCCGGCAAGAAGGGCGTAACGACAAGCCCCGTTTCAGCAAAAACGATCAGAAAGAGAACGGCATATGCCCAGATTCCATACTCGGACGTGATCGTCACGAGATGGGAATCGATGTGCAGGATAAAGTCGACGATGCCGGAAAAAAACTCCATGGCCTACCTCTGCACCAGGGCGTTGATCCGGCCGAGCATGTCCGACTCGACATGCGACTGCGCATTGTGGGCATACCACGTGTGGAGCAGAGGATACCAGTCTGTGCTGGTCTCGTGCTCGTTCTTCCATGATGTGACAAGGGGCTTGGCAGCGTCCGGGCGCGGACCCCACAACCAGAGCTCTTCGGAGTTACCGGCCTGATCGGCCTGCGTGGCGATCACGATCGGAATTGACCGGGCGCCATTGGTCAGGTAGCCATCTATGGCCTCAGGATAGGTGTCCCGGTCAAGGATGCGCAGAGTAATACCTGGATTCATCCCGGCAATACGTGCCACGATCGGTAGCGTCTGAGCCGAGTCGCCACACCAGTCCTCGGTAATGACCACCCAGGTCTGCTGTTCCGCAACCTCAGTAATCGCCTTGATGATCGCCTCACCCGGTTCATATGTCTTCAGGTGCCGCGCCATGCGGGAGTGATTTAGAGGTCGTCCCGACGCATATCGGTCTTCCGGGTCGTTGGCATTCATTCGCGCCTCGGCCCGAGCATAGAACTCATCGAAGCTAAGCCCCTTTTCATGGGCGAGACTGACAAGATCATTGAGGGTCATGTGTGATTCTCCATGGCGATTCGTACAATTCCGTGAGCGTTGGCAAGACGTTTTTCAGCTTCTTCTCGTGAGCACCTGCCGGCGTGCATGACCAGGGCCATTTTAACATGTCCGTTGGATGCCGTTAGAAGTTCATTCGCGATTTCGGCATCAACCCCGCAAATGGACATAACCGTGCGCCGCGCCCGCTGGCGGAGCTTTTCATTGGTCAGCTGCACATCGACCATGACGTTACCGAAGGTCTTGCCAAGGCGTACCATGGCTCCGGTGGTTATCATGTTCAGGACCATCTTCTGAGCGGTCCCTGACTTCATACGCGTCGAACCGGCGATCGGCTCAGGTCCAACAACAGGGCAGATCAGGATCTCAGCCTCCGGACTAAGCTCGGCAACAACCTCACTGGGATTGGTGCTCACGAGGATCGTCCGGGATGACTGCTGACGGGCATATCGGAGGGCACCAAGAACAAATGGTGTCCTTCCTGACGCCGTAATCCCGCAGACAACGTCCGCCGAACCCACGCATACGGCCTCCAAAGCCCGTGCACCCTCCTCAGCAGAGTCTTCAGCCCCCTCAACCGACCGGAACACTGCGTCTCGTCCTCCTGCGATGATTCCCTGCACAAGCTCGGGTGGTGTTCCATAGGTAGGGGGCATCTCAGACGCATCAAGGATTCCGAGACGTCCGCTCGTGCCGGCCCCGACGTAGATCAGGCGTCCTCCATGACCCAACGCATGGGCCACCAATTCGATGGCCTCTGCAATGTGCGACAGCTGCGTTCCCACAGCCTGTGCCACCAGAATATCCTCGGCGTGCAGCAACTCGGCGATCTGACGGGCATCGGCCCGGTCAATAGTAGCCGTAGAAGGGTTCACAGACTCGGTGGTAAGCAACGACAGTTGTTCGAGCAGTGTCATTGGCGCAAAACTAGCCACTGGCCCCCTACCATTGCCCTTGTTTATTTGAAAACGGTGCCTATCTTTGCGGCCCAAAAGTTTTCACGATCGATAGGCGCCACACACATGGCACATCACAAGTCAGCGATCAAGCGCATCCGCCAGTCACGGAAGCGCAAGGTCTACAACCGCGGAAATAAGAAGGTCATGCGCGAAGCCATCAAGGCCGTGCGCACGGCAACAACGGTCGATGCAGCGCAGGAAGCACTCCGTGCAGCATTCAGCATCCTGGACCGTGTTGCAGCCCGCGGCATTATCAAGAAGAACAACGCTGCCAACAAGAAGAGCCGCCTGGCCAAGGCTGTCAAGAAGTTGTCAGCGTAAAGCAAAACATACGACGTATGTCGTCACGGACCCGTAGCTCAACTGGATAGAGCATCTGACTACGGATCAGAAGGTTTGGGGTTCGAATCCCTACGGGTCCGCACAACGAAACACAAAAAAAAAGACCGCACAGTGTGCGGTCTTTTTTTTGTGGGGGAATGAAATCGCGTACCCACGTTTTCGCACATGTCTCAAGGTCCCCGGGCCAAGACCCGGGGCTAATGTTGATGGGTGGGATAGCCATCTATCACACCCCAAACCTCACACCCCAAACCTCACACCCCAAACCTCACACCTGAAACCTTCTCTTCAGCGCCCGCCCGACGGGACGTTCATAGAAGAAATGCAGACCAAGTGAGGCGATATTCATCACGATGTAGGCAATGAAGGCCGCCAGCAGGAAGTGCAGTCCAGCCTGTTCGAGATTCCACTGCAGGCCCATGCCGATGTTTCGGCTTGAACCAAGGGGCATGAACTGGATGAGATAGAGGGCGAAGGAGCTTTCGCCAAGCAGAATGGCTGGACGTGTCGACAGCAGGCGCGATGCCCAGCCCCCTGCATGAAGTCCTGCAATGACGATGGCGGCGCAGAATGCCAGGCCATTCAGTGCGATGGTTCCAAGCTTGTGAGAACCGGCCATGGTGGGTCCGCCAAGCGCGACGATGGTGTTGATGCAGATAAGATAGAGTCCACTGCCGACTGCAACCAGGACGTCTCCCCTTCCCACCAGCCGATCGCGGAAGTTCGCCATGATGCTAGCTGTCAGCATCCCGGCGACGAAGTCACCGAGTCGTCCGAAGATGGTGTACGTCAGAACGTTCGGATCCCAGCGTCCTGTGAAGAAGTAGGCGATCTCGCGATAGTACTCGGCAATTCCCCGTCCGGAGGCAACCGTCAGTGCCCAGAGAATCACGACAACAGCCACGGTGCTGGTCAGCGGCCAAAGTCCCAGTCTGCTGAGCTTGAGACGACGTCTGAGGTCGGTCTGGAACTTCGCCAGATAGTAGATCAGCACCGGCGCCATAATGTAGAAGCTCTCTTCGAGCGTAAGCGTCCACATTGGAGCATTCAGCGTCATGCGGTAGTATGGATGCCAGCCGTGCAGGAGCGTCAGGTGCAGGCCGACGTCAAGGGGCGAGACACTGCCCAGAAGTGACAGTGTCGAAAGCAGAACCACGAGCGAGGTGACCGGGTAAATCCGGATCAGACGTCGTTTCATGTAAGCCGACCAGGAAAACATGCCGGCAACGATCGACTCGGCATACAGGTGCTGGAAGAGGTAGCCCGAGAGCGCAAAGAAAATATTCACCCCGGTCCAGCCGTAGCGAAGCGGAGCAGGAACGACATCATGATGCGGACCTATCATGTGTCCGATGAAGACAATGCCGGCAGCCAAGGCACGCAGGCCTGTTAGCGCCGGGATATGCGCATTTTGCATCGGCGAAGTTACGAGGACCTCTCGAGCTGACGATACACCATCGATAGACGGTGGTTAGATCTCAGAACACCTTCATTGCGACGGAAGAAATCCCAGTACATGGCATTGAAGGGGCAAGCCCCTTCTCCTACTTTTTTCTTGGCATCAAAGGCACATCCCTTGCACGAGTCACTCATGCGGTTGATATATGCCGCACTGGAAACGTATGGTTTAGTAGCCAGAAAGCCGCCGTCAGCATACTGACTCATACCCAGCGTGTTGGGAAGCTCCACCCATTCAAAGGCGTCGATGTAAATGCCGAGATACCACTCATGCACGGCCCTCGGGTCAAGTCCGGCCAGAAGCGCATAGTTGCCGATGATCATCAGCCTCTGGATGTGGTGCGCGTAGGCCATGTCCAGGGACTGACCGATGGCAAGCGAAAGGCATCGCATATCGGTCTTACCAGTCCAGAACCATTCGGGAAGGGGCTCGGCATGACCGAAGAAGTTCTGCTCGACGTAGTCGGGCATACGCGCCCAGTACACCCCACGCACGTACTCGCGCCAGCCGAGGATCTGCCGGATGAACCCTTCGGCGTGATTGATCGCGATTCCCCCACGGTGATATGCATCCTCGGCCCGCTTGATCACTTCCAACGGCAAGAGCATCTTGACGTTCAGCGCAAAGGAGAGCAGCGAGTGAAAGAGTCGGCGCGCATCATGATGCATGGCATCCTGATAGGTGCCAAAGTGCCGCAGCCCGGTTGCGAGAAACTCGTCGAGTTGCTGCAAGGCCTCCTGACGGTCAATAGGCCAGCGGAAGTCATCAGCATGGGGATCGCCCATGGTCTGCACACCGGCAGTGACGATCTCCTGCCAGAGGTCCGCGTGGTCATGATGCGGACGCCGGTCCTCAGGCTCTGCAGGAGCCCCCTTCCAAGCGCCACGGTTCTCATCGTCATAGTTCCATTCTCCGCCAAGGGGCTCATCATCGGCCGTCATCAGGATCGCATAGCGACGCCTCATCATACGGTAGAAACGCTCCATGAGCCAGCGTTTGTTCGATGCGAAGAAAACGCCAACCTCGTCTCGCGCGGTCAGAAAGTGTTCGCTTGAGACACATCGACATTCGACGCCAAGCACCTCGGAGGCCAGGCTAAGGATCTGGTCAACACGATATTCGTCGGGCTCCTGATAGGCAAAGGAGGTTGCCCCGCGTTGCTCGACCACCCGCCGGATGTTTCCAAGCAGATCCTGCCGGTTGAGTGGATCAGAGATCGTAACGTATTCGACGACATGACCGCGATGGCGCAGCACTTCGGCAAAGCGTCGCATTGCCGCGAAGATGGCGATGACCTTCTGGGCGTGGTGGCGCACGTAGTCGGTTTCACTGCGCACCTCCATCATCACATACACAACGGATGGTTCGACCTGCGAAAACCATGAGTGCTGCTCGTTGAGCTGATCGCCAAGAATGAGCCGTACCTGCATCATCACTCCCCGAGCCAGTATCTGGCGTAGGCGTTCTGCGGATCATACGACTGTTGCTGGTGCTCGATGTTGAAGCGACGTCCGCCACGCGGGTCAGCCCCCTGTCCGGCAATGTAGCGCCAGTTACCCTCGTTGGAAGCCGGATCGTAGTCAATGAGATGCGTGGCGAACCACCACTCACCCCATTGCCAGGGACACTGCAGTTCGTGGATGAGATAGCTTGCGGCGATCTGACGCATGCGGTTGCTCATCCATCCAGTGCGGATAAGCTCCGTCATGGCTGCATCAACAAAGCGCGATCCGGTAGCCCCCTGACACCATAGGCGGAACGGTGCGCTACCATTACGGGGCTCCTGCTGTATCGCACCCGACGCTTCCGTCATCGCTCGGAAGGCAAAGAAGTCCCGCCAGACAAGCTCGAACCACAACCAGTAGGTTCCGTCGTTCGATCCATGGCGACGTTCATACTCGCGAACAGTCCCAGCAATAGTTCGCGCCGAGATGATCCCCAGAGCCAGCCACGGCGAAAACTTGCTCGAAAAGTCTGTACCTATCAGCCCGTTGCGGGTGGCCTTGTACGAATCAATGCGTCGAGTTTCCAGATACTGCTCAAGGTGTGCCAGTGCCGCTACTTCACTCGGAGCAAAGTCCGACCGGTGAAAGGGGAAGGCACTTCTATCGTCAAATTCAGGGATAGCGATACCGAGATCTTCGGACGTAGGCACATCCGAACATGACACGCCTGGAGGCAACGGTGGCAGCCTGGCCGGTGCCGGCAAGGGGGCGTGCCAGGCCGTCGCGTTGCGTTCAAGATCACGGCGGAACGAGGTGAACACACCTGGCAGACGCTCGAGCGTCATCGGCAAGTCGTTCACGTGATAAAGCGTCTCGGACTGATGGTAGAGATGCGCTGCCATCGGATCAGGGGGCTGAATACGGAACAACAGATCCGACCCACGTGCGCGAAGTTCGCGCTGCAGGGAGGCAAGTGATCCGAGCAAAAAGGCTGTCCGGTGCGATCCCATCGCCACCGAAGGATCCCAGTCAAACACCGGCAACAGATACTCGGAATGCTCGCAGGCAGACACGAGCCGCGGGTTGTCGGAAAGGCGCTGGGCACGGCCAATGTGAAACTCATGCGCCATGCGTAACCCCCTTCCTGTTGCGACGGCAGGCATCGGAACAGTACTTTACCTCGTCCCAGACGCGCTCCCACTTCTTACGCCATGTAAAGGGGCGCTGACAGTGGACGCAGATTTTTGTGGCGAGCTGATGTTTCTTGATCATTGACATAGGTCAATCGCACGGAAACATTCGTGCCCTAGATTGCGTTCCGCCTGCTTACCCATACGGTGAAATATGACCTCACGACGTTGCATTCTCCTACTCATCCTGACAACATCACTGGCGATGCACTCACAGGACATGCGCAATGACATGTTCGGTGTGCGCCGTGCCGGCCATGAGCCCCGCCAAAGCAAACGCGCCGAAGTGACCCAGGTGGATGAACGGCTTCGTCCGTTCTTTCATGGCGTTGCAAGCGGCGACCCGCTGACCAATCGCGTAATCATTTGGACGCGCGTCACACCCGAGAACGGCCAGGAGAATGTCGATGTCAAGTGGCGCGTGGCCACCGACCCATCCCTGACGAACATCGTGAAGCAGGGGGCTGTCGTTGCCGGCTCTGCTCGTGATTACACCGTCAAAGTCGACGTCGATGGACTTACGCCTGCCACCGTCTATTACTACGGATTCATTGCCTATGACCGTGCATCGCTAACCGGACGTACACGTACGCTAGGAGCTGGCACCGTGGATCATTCCAAGCTTGCAGTGGTCTCATGCTCCAATTACCCGGCGGGATACTTCACAGCCTATGGTTTTATTGCTGATCGCAACGACCTGGATGCCGTTCTGCACCTTGGAGATTACATCTATGAATATGACGCTGACACTACGTCATTCGGTGGTTCAACGGGTGCCAGGCTCGGACGATTGCATCTGCCGGATGCCGAACTCGTCAAGCTGACGGATTACCGAACGCGCTATAGCCAGTACCGGCTTGATCCCGATCTGCGGCGGCTGCACCAGCAGCATCCGATGATCCATGTGTGGGATGATCACGAATCAGCAAACGACTCATACACGGACGGTGCGCAGAACCACCAGGTGGAGGAGGGCGACTGGAACACACGTAAGGCTGTGTCACGTCAGGCCTGTTACGAGTGGATGCCGACACGCGAGTCCTCCGACGGGACGATCTATCGTCGCTTTGTTATCGGCGATCTCGTGGACATTTCCATGATCGACACTCGACTCGAGGGCCGCGACAAACAGATCGAAGAGGTCGGCCCCTCGGCCTCTCAATCTGCAAAGGATGCTCTGAATGATCCTAACCGCAAGATCATGTCGGCCACCCAGTTCAGTTGGCTCACTGAGAATCTGACGACGAGCCCAGCACGATGGAAGCTTCTTGGCAATCAGGTCATCTATGCTCCGGTAAACGTTACGCCCATCGACACGAACTACCTGTTCACATCCATCGGCCCCCTGTTCACGGCCATCCTGCGTCCGCAGTTGCCCACGCTGCAGGCAATCTTCGAACAGGCGTTCTATGGCGATGTCTGGAGCAATTATCCTGCCCAGCGAAAGCAGCTAAGCACGCTGTTGCGCAGCCGTTCGGTGGAAAATGTCGTTGTTGTCACAGGTGACTTTCATTCCACATTCACGATGGAGGTGCCTGTGGAAATAGGCGAAAAGATCAAACCTGTTGCCGTTGAGTTCGTGACACCCAGCGTAACCTCGTCCAACTTCGACGAAAACTTTTCTGCGGTGGCGGGGCTGAGTGCTATTCAACCACAGTTGCTCAAGACCGTGGATACAACACTGACGCAGCGCAACGGCCATCTTAAGTGGAGCAACATCACCGATCATGGGTATATGGTCGTCTCGTTCTTTCCAGATTCGGTGCAGTCGGACTGGTACTTCATCAAAAGTCTCACCGAGCGTCCAACAACTCAGCGGTGGGAGCGGGGCTACCGATCGTTGTCCGGCAGAAGTCAGTTAGAGAGGGCAGTCACAGCTGCCCCGGGTAAGACTGTGCAAGACGAGCCTGCTCCGATTGACCCACCCACTATGACTTCTGTGGCAGACAAAGCGCGATCAGGTACGTCACCCATTACAGTCCTGAGCTGCGGCCCAAATCCTGCGCGAGATGCATACGCTCTCTCCTACGTCGTTGCCCAAGCCTCCACGATCACGGTCTCGATTCGAGACCTGCGCGGAACAACGGTGTGGAGTAGTGCGCCGGCGCTTGAGCATGGATTGAATAGCCTCATCATCAGCCTGACAGAACTACCTGCCGGCAGCTATCGTCTGGACGTAACCGATGGTCAGCATCGAGCATCGATTGACCTGGTGCGGCAGAAATAAGGGGGCTGGCATCGCCCGCTCAGGGTGAGTTCGTAACTTCTTCCATGAAGTTCACTCTCACAAAGCAGATCCTTCTCGGCGTTGTGCTGGGTATCGCGCTCGGATATCTCTATCCGGAGTTCGGCACGAGTATTAGCTGGCTGCGAGACGTCTTCCTGCACCTGATCAAGGTCATCATCGCCCCCTTGGTCTTTGCCACTGTCGTCACCGGCATCGCCGGCGGCGGGCACGGTGGCGGCGTCGGTCGGCTCGGGGCAAAGTCCCTCTTCTACTTCGAGGTCGTCACAACGCTCGCTCTCTTTATCGGCCTGGCTGTAGTAAACCTTGCGCAGCCGGGTGCCGGCATCACACTGGTTGGTGACCCCGGAACATTGGGGAGTGTGGCAACAAATCACCCCAAGACGCTCATTGAAACGGTCGTCCACATCTTCCCAACCAGCATCATCGAGTCGATGGCTAAAGGCGATGTGCTCCAGATCGTGACCTTCTCGGTCATCTTCGCTCTGGCCCTTACACGCGTGGGTGATCACGCCAGACCAATCCTTGCCTGGTGCGAGTCGCTTGCACAGACCATGTTCGCATTCACCAACCTTATTATGCGGTTTGCGCCGATAGGTATCGGGGCGGCTATGGCATCGACGATCGGACATCAGGGGCTGGGAATTCTGGGCTCGCTCGGCATGCTCATCGGTTCGCTGTACGTAGCGCTGATCATCTTTGTCGTAGTGGTTCTCGGTAGCGTCATCCTCATCGCCCGTGTGCCCCTTATCCCTTTTCTGAAGGCAGTGCGTGAGCCGTTCACGCTGGCATTCGTCACAACCTCCAGTGAAAGTGCGTTACCGATGGCCATGGAGCGCATGGAACAGTTCGGCGTACCCAAGCACATCGTCGGGTTCGTAATGCCAGCCGGATACACCTTCAATCTTGACGGAACGACGCTGTACCTGTCGATGGCCAGCGTGTTCGTCATGCAGGCCGTGGCATCGACAGTACCGGGATTTACCTTCGGCATCAGTGAGCAGATCACCATGATGCTGGCGCTGATGATCACCTCCAAGGGTGTTGCCGCCGTCCCGAGAGCATCGCTGGTGATCCTGCTTGCGACGCTCTCAACTTTCCTTCCCGAAAATCTCCGACACTACGGCCCTATCGCCGTGGCTATGATCTTTGGCGTGGACGAGTTCATGGACATGGCACGCACGAGCGTCAATCTTCTCGGCAACTGTCTGGCAACTGTCGTCATGGCACGCTGGGAAGGAGCTTTTGACGATGCCAAAGCCAATGCGTACGGACGAGATGAGGCGTAACCTCTTGCCGGGTTTGACGTCAGTGTAGAATTGCGAACGGGACCGTTGCCGTAGCACCGATCGCGAAGTACGTGCCGGATGGCCACGCTGAGACATCTACTGTTGATGATTGTGATGCCGTCAGATCGATGGTAACGAGCGTGGCACCGAGCACATTTGCGATCCTGACCTGTCCGTCCCGGGAAGATCCAACGCGAACGAAATCTGTAGCCGGGATAGGTGCAACCGTTACGCCCGCCGCAACACTCCGATCTTCCAGGACGTCGGTCTCCTCGTCAGGAAAACGCACATGATACCGAGTCCAGTTCTCCGAACACCAATGAGCGAGGATTTCGTTGTCCGTGCCGCCAAGTGGACGAACGATAAGCGCATCGCCTTCCATATACTCGGCCGTTGTGATCAGTTCCCCGGTACCGTAGCCATTATAGACCGCCTGACACACGGCGTCATGAGTTGAGATGAATCGGTTGCCAATGGGCACCGGTGTGCTGAGATCCTTCAGGCGCGACTGCTCGGCCTGACCTGATGCTCCGCCCCCAGCCCAGTGATCTTTCTTTTCGTAGCGGCCAACCATGATCTGGAGCGTTTCCCAGCAGCGACAAACCGGCGAGGAAAATGCCTCGCCCTGCGGTACTCCCAGAAAGCGCTGTGCTTTTCCGATCTCGTCACACTGTTCGCGACCCTCAGTAATGAGATTGCGTCCCGGGAAGCACTCCGCAGACGGCCCCTTGTCCTTCTGATCCCAGTCGGTCTTGCCGTGACGGTACATAAACACAAGACCACCCTTGCGCATCTGCTTCATTGCCTCACGGAATCCGAGCCGTCCTTCCCGTTGTGCCTCATACGCTCCGATATCGATCTTTCGTCCGACAAGTCGCGGATTTCCGATGATGTCGTGCTGACGGTGGTTGACGTAGGCGTCGAGATACCCGCCATCTCTGCCGATCGAACCAGGTAGCTGATAAAGACCGTCATCATCGGTGCCGTAGATATCATCCGGCCCGTTCAGATCGTTCGTATCTGCGAAGTCCGGCTGGAACTGCCAGAAGCCATAGTCGTAATCACGTTCGATCACGTTGGAGCGTCCGGTAAGCTTCAATGTATCGTTAAGGGGCTTAAGCTGCACGACATGCATCGTCGTATCCTCATCGCCGTTCCACATCAGGCAGTTCTGGATCATACCGGAGTTTAGCGCTGTGGACTTGCCACCTAGACGACCTTCGCCGGTTAGGTAGTTCTTATAGAACGTACCGTTGTTGACGTAGAGATCCGAGCTGTCCGAACCGATAGCTCCACCAGATATCACAGCACTGTTGCCTGAAAAAACGGAGGACACGATCTGTGAGGTCCCGGGCGATCCTGAGAAGTAAACGCCGCCACCACGATTGGCCACACAGTTAATGAAGAAGGATTGACCGATAAATGGGCCCCATCGCCGGTTCCATGCCGGACTGGTTATGTCCGAGTTGATATAGACGGCACCGCCATCACCAGCTGCAGTGCAGCTCTCAAACACACAGTACTCGATCTGTATGCGTCCGCCACCGATCATCCGAATTGCGGCACCATTGCCTTTGGAGGTGCAGTTGAAGAAGTGGTTGTTGAAGATCCGTGGTGCACCGCCATTTATGGCAATAGCGCTGGTCTGCGAACCACTTAGGACAAAGCCATCAATGCGCGTGATCGAATCACATTGATTCAGCGTCAGAATGCTAGCCCCGTTCTCAGAGTTCATCACTGTGCGGTTACGATACCAGTCGCGCTGTTCGCGAACCGTCTCCGTGCCCTTAAAGCCGCCGTAAAAGCGCATACCATTGCTGATCTGAAGTCCGGCCGGAGCGATCGTGTACACGCCTTTTGCCACCCATACCTCGTCACCGGAAGCGCAGGCAGCGACTGCCTCGCCGATCGTGCGGAAGGCTGACGACCAACTCGACCCATTGCCACCGGCGGCTGCACTCGGTGCGACGTAGAGCGTGTCGGCCGCGCAGGTTGCAGAAATCATGAACATGGCAATTATCAAGGGGCGAAGCATAACAGAGATCCTTACGGAATGATGACCGTCGAACGTATACGCCAGTGCGGTCCGAAACGAACGGCATGAAAATAGGAACCCGCAGGTGCTGTATCGCGATTGAATGTGCGTCCCAGCACATCAACGAGCATCTCCTGATCGGGAACGCCGTCTAAGAACTCCGATTCGACCGTGCCGTTACCGGGACTGACGCTGCTGATCGTTTGCTGGAGCGTCCAGACGCCGTCGGCCGTGCTGAACACAAACCAGCCCGGCATGTGGGCGCAGGCGATAACGGGGCTGATGGTGCGAAGCTCAACCGGTTGCACGTCCCAGCGATCCGGCTGTAGCATCAGTGCCGGACCCGACCGTCCGTCCGGCTGGCGCACCCATGCAACAGGACGCTCAGCGGCATCATCGATCGAAGTAAGAAACTCAATCCCCGCATCGACCTCAGCCCACGTTACACCGGCATCCATGCTGGTGAACAGGCGTCTACCAAGATTGATGATCACGGCACCATCGGCACGAGAGACTGATTTGAAACTGAATCCCCGTGCTAGCAATTCACTGGTGATGATGCGATCGAAGAAGTATGGAGAACCATCCGGGGCATAGGCATCCACCACGACCTGACCCTCAGGTTCGGGTGTCATAATGGTTTGGATGCGCACCACAAGCAGAGTATCACCGATGGCAGCGAGCCCAACGCCGAACACGTCCGGAATGACCAGCCGAAATGTGGTGTCCGAAACGCCCATGGCTTCGATGCCTCGGCTCGTCTGAATGTAGAAAGTACCAGAGCCCTGAACAGCCCCGTACCCGGGTCTTTTCGAGAGCCATCTCGAAGGCAATCCGTAGGTTGACATGCCATTGCCGTGAGTGAGCCACGTCTCAAGTCCCACCCGCCGCAGTTCCTCATGCGGCAGCTTACGGGTCTCATAATCCTGAACCCTGCACTCGTCATGATATGGCATGACTCTGGCAATTGCCGGAAGGACGCCCCAGTTGATGGACCAGAAGATATTGGCGATCGTGACGGTTGAACCCGAGAGTATTCGTTTCGTCCCACGACTAACGCTTTGGCGATTAGACGCGCGAAACTCCCAGGAACTGGAATCGATCGAACCTCGCCTGAGGAACTGAATATCTCCTCCGGTTCTGCTCGCGATGATGAATCCGTAGCCTTTGTTCGCAATGATTCTATGCGACGCCGGCGTAAGAAGCATTGACTTTTGGGTACCGGTGGAGGTGGCACTATCCTTCGTGATGTCAGCGGCAGCGTCCACCGCACCATTGGCGATACGTCCTGCACTGAGTCCATAGACTGCCAGTTCTTCAATCCGGTCCGTGAAGGCGCGCACCGGACGCACTCGCCCGCCATGGTCAACGAACACTCCCTTCGCTGTCTGATAGACGAACGCATCAGCGTAGCCCACCGTAGCGGAGAGCACCTCGTCATGCACGGCAACAGCCCAAGCGGAAGGGGGCTTGCCCGCACCTGTGCGGATCACTTCGCACACCGTGCGGCCGCTGCTTCGATCCAGTACGATGATCGAATCACCGCATAAGCGCAGGGACGTGGCAGGACTGCTACGGGCCTTGGTGAGTGCGATCGATGAAAGGAATGCTCCCGCAGTGTCGTACACGTCCACGAACAGCGGCTCACCCGGCAGACTTGTTGTGAACAGCAGATACCCAGGCGTACTGCAGAGGAACTGTCCCTCGGCCTGCAGTCGTGTACTGTCGGTCCACACGCTGGAGCTCGAACGGAAAAGCCACCATGACGTGTCGGCCGTCGTTCTACGCTGAGCAACGGCCGAAATGGAGTCATCGTTGATCTTTACCACGGACGGAGTGCCGCACCGATACAGATCTGGCAGGGGCCACCAGCCAAGGACTTCATCCTTGCAGATCACCGTCTGGTCAACGAGGCAGATGTAGCCGCCGTCATGTACGCTCGAAGCGCTGACCGCGGGCGAGTATCCGGTCTCGACGCGCAGACGCTTGGGTCCTTGCGCATTTGTAACGTACGCAGCAGCCAGCCACACTCCAAGAGCGGGCATCAGCCAGAAGTAACGCGGTCGTAGATTCATCATCCCTGCAAAATGACAAAGGGGCGACTCGTTTCCGAATCGCCCCTTGAAAAACTTCATGCAAGAGCAGATCAGTCCTGACCCAGACGTGCCGAACGACGCACCGGCTTGCGTGGCATCACTTCTTCGGTCTCCACCTGCGGGATGATCGCTTCAGGTCCAAAGATGTTGCCAACATCCGATGCTACAAGCATCGACTGATAGGCACGAAGACCCGTACCGGCCGGGATCAGCTGACCGAGAATGATGTTCTCCTTCAGGCCTTGCAGCTTATCCATCTTGGCAGCTGCCGAGGCATCAGCAAGCACGCGTGTGGTCTCCTGGAACGAGGCGGCTGAGAGCCACGACTCGGTTGTCAGAGAGGCCTGCGTGATACCGAGCAGCAACGGTTCGCCGATGGCGGGCTCAGCTGTGCGACTCTTCGCCCCCTGCTTTTCATTCTTCTTCAGGTCGGCATTGATCTCGCGAAGCACCCGCTTATCGATGATCTGACCATACTTGAGCTTCGAGTCACCCGGATCAGTAACCACTACACAGCCCTTGAGACGATCATTCTCATCGCTGAAGCGCATCCGGTCAACCTGGTCGCCTTCAAGGAACGGAGAATCTCCAGAGTCGGTCACACGCACCTTCTGCAGCATCTGGCGGACGATCACCTCGATGTGCTTGTCGTTGATCTTCACACCCTGCATGCGGTACACTTCCTGGATTTCGTTCACCAGGTAGGCCTGCACTTCGTTGATACCCTTGATGTGCAGAATGTCGTGCGGGTTGATGGCGCCTTCTGTCAGACGATCACCCGCACGCACAAGGTCACCCTCCTGCACAAGAACGTGGCGTCCGATCGGTACCGAGTACTCACGCTTTAGCTGACCATCAAGGGAGGTCGTAGCGATGACGCGTGAACCGCGCTTGGGCTTTTCGATCGAAATGATACCATCGATCTCGGTAACAGCGGAAGGGGCTTGTGGAGCACGCGCTTCGAAGAGTTCAGTAACGCGTGGCAGACCACCGGTGATGTCACGAAGACGGCCGAGGTCACGGGGCATCTTTACGAGCTTCGAACCGATGGCCACGACATCGCCGTCATCGACCACGATCTGTGCACGTGACGGGATGATGTAGGACTGGATCAGGATGCCTTCGTCATCAACGATCTCGATAGCAGGACTCTTGGTACGGTCACGCGAGTCGATAACGATCTTGGTTGTGTGACCTGTCTGCTCGTCGATAGCTTCCTTGAAGGTCAGGTTCGGAACGAGGTCGCGGTAGCGGACACGACCAGCCTTCTCAGTGATGATCACCGAGTTGTACGGATCCCAGTCATACAGGATCTCGCCCTTATTGACCGTCTGACCGTCCTTGACCTTGAGTTCGGCACCGTAAACGACATCGTACTTCGTAACGACGCGGTTCGATCCCGGCTCGACGATGTTGATGACACCGGCTCGTGATACCACGACGTCGATGTCCTCGGTCTCTCCGGGGTAGTTCACTGTGCGGATAGCATCAAACTGCACCAGACCGTCGAACTTGGCCAGCACAAGGCTCTGGCTCATCGACAGCGATGCCGTACCTCCGGTGTGGAACGTCCGAAGCGTCAGCTGTGTACCCGGCTCACCGATCGATTGCGATGCGATCGTACCAACGGCTTCACCGGTATCGACCAGCTGTCCGGTAGCCATATTCCGACCATAGCAACGTGCACAAACTCCGCGACGCGACTCGCAGGTAAGAACGCTACGGATCATGACCGCTTCGATAGGGCTGTGCTCGATATTCTCGGACACCTCTTCGTCGACCATCTCACCCTTCTTGCAGTACACTACGCCGGTGAGCGGATCGACGACATCGACCAGCGACGTGCGACCAAGGATGCGCTCCTTGAGCGGCTCCTTGACGTCTTCCCCGTCTTTGAGTGCGCGCATTTCCACACCGCGGATCGTACCGCAGTCATCTTCGGAGATCACCACATCCTGAGCGACGTCGTGCAGGCGGCGCGTCAGATAGCCGGCGTCGGCCGTCTTCAGAGCCGTATCGGCAAGACCCTTACGGGCACCGTGCGTCGAGATGAAGTACTCAAGGATGGTCAAACCTTCCTTGAAGTTCGAGATGATCGGATTTTCAATCAGCTCGGCAGACGATGCCGCAGCCGTCTTCTGCGGCTTGGCCATCAGACCGCGCATACCAGCAAGCTGACGGATCTGCTCCTTGGAGCCCCGTGCCTGCGAGTCGAGCATCATGAAGAAGGTGTTGAAACCGTCCTTATTGGCTGCCAGCTCATTGTAGAGCTTATCGGCAACGCGGTTAGTGGCTGTTGACCACGTGTCGATGATCTTGTTGTAGCGTTCGCCTTCGGTGATAACACCTGAGTGGTAGTAGTCTTCGATCTTATCGACTTCCTTCTGAGCGCGATCGATGATATTTGTCTTCTCGGCCGGCACCACCACGTCAGCGATCGACACCGACAGACCACCACGCGTAGCGGTAAGGAAGCCTGTCTCCTTGAGCTTGTCGAGAAACTCGACCGTCTTGGCCAGACCGGCCTTGCGGAAGCAGTCAGCAATAACCTGACGCAGACGCTTCTTGCCGAGCATCTCGTTCATATAACCGAGCTCGAATGGCACGATCTTGTTGAAGATCACACGCCCTGCCGTCGTTTCAACTAGCTTGCCATCAAGGCGCACCTTGATCTTCGCGTGCATTGCAATGCGTCCGGTGTTGTAGGCGATTACAACCTCTTCTTCACCCGAGAAGATCTTTCCTTCACCCTTGACGCCGTTACGGGCCTTGGTCAGGTAGTACACGCCCAGAACCATGTCCTGCGACGGCACGGCGATCGGCTCGCCGTTCTGCGTGTGCATGATGTTGTGGGCCGACAGGATGAGGAGGAGTGACTCGAGCTGTGCTTCATGGCTCAGCGGCACGTGCACGGCCATCTGGTCACCGTCGAAGTCGGCGTTAAAGGCCGTCGTCACCAGCGGATGAAGCTGAATAGCCTTACCCTCAATAAGCTTCGGCTGGAAGGCCTGGATACCCAGACGGTGAAGCGTCGGGGCACGGTTCAGAAGCACCGGATGACCGTCGATAACCGTATCGAGAATATCCCATACCTCGGTTGTCTTCTTTTCAACCTGCTTCTTGGCGCTCTTGACCGTCTTGCAATGTCCGCGCTCAATGAGCTTGCGGATGATAAGGGGCTTGAACAGCTCAACGGCCATATCCTTCGGAAGACCGCATTCGTAAAGCTTGAGCTCCGGACCCACCACGATAACCGAACGGCCGGAGTAATCGACCCGCTTGCCGAGGAGGTTCTGACGGAAACGGCCTGTCTTGCCCTTGAGCGTATCGGCCAGCGACTTGAGAGCACGCTGTGATTCACTGCGAACGGCACGACGTGAATTGTCGAAGAGGGCATCCACCGATTCCTGCAGCATTCGCTTTTCATTACGCAGGATCACCTCTGGGGCCTTGATATCGATCAGGCGCTTGAGACGGTTATTACGGATGATCACCCGGCGGTAAAGATCATTCAAGTCGGACGTAGCAAACCGGCCCCCTTCGAGAGGAACCAGCGGACGAAGGTCCGGCGGGATGACCGGGATGATGTCCAGAACCATCCACTCGGGACGGTTTGGCTCCTTGATCTCGGCCGTACGGAATGCATCAAGGATGCGAAGTCGCTTGAGCACGTCAGCCTTCTTGGCCTGCGACATGTCCTCACGGGCTGTTTCGCGGAGCTTGAAGTAGTCTTCGTCGGCATCGACACGACGCAGAAGTTCCTTTACAGCCTCGCCGCCGATAAGGGCGATGAACTTGCGAGGATCCTCGTCGTCCATGTTGCGTTCTTCCGGACGCAGATTGGCCAGCACCTCGAGGTACTGCTCTTCCGTCAGAAGGTCCTTTTTCTGAAGACCCGTCGAGCCCGGCTGGACGACGACATACGACTCGTAATAGACGATGCGCTCGACGTCCTTGGTAGGCATTCCGATAACGCCGGAAATCTTGCTCGGAAGTGACCGCAGGAACCAGATATGAACCACCGGCACGGCCAGCATGATGTGTCCCATGCGCTCGCGACGGACGCTTTTCTGCGTCACTTCGACGCCGCACCGGTCACATACGATACCCTTGTAGCGGATACGCTTGTACTTACCGCAGGCGCATTCCCAGTCACGGATCGGACCGAAGATCTTTTCACAAAAAAGACCATCCTTTTCCGGACGGAATGAGCGGTAGTTGATCGTCTCTGGCTTGGTAACCTCGCCATGAGAACGATTCAGAATGTCATCCGGTGATGAAATGCGAATGGTGATCGAGCCATAACCGCGTTTCGGGATGTTGTGGAATTGCATCGTAACTCCGAGCTAAAATTCCGTGATTTCAAAAGTTAGAAGAGAAGCCGAACGTCATGCTCAGTCAAGCTTGACGTCCAGACACAGGCCCTGCAGCTCGCGGATGAGAACATTGAAGGACTCCGGAATTCCCGGCGTCGGCAGGTTCTCGCCCTTGACCAGCGTCTCGTACATCTTGGCGCGTCCCTGCACATCATCTGACTTCAACGTCAGCATTTCCTGCAGAGTGTGAGCCGCACCATAGGCCTCAAGCGCCCACACTTCCATCTCCCCGAGACGCTGACCACCGAATTGGGCCTTACCTCCAAGGGGCTGTTGGGTAATGAGCGAATATGGTCCGATCGAGCGGGCGTGGATCTTGTCCTCAACAAGGTGAGACAACTTCATCATGTAGATGATACCCACAGTTACCTCGTTCTCAAATCGCTCACCCGAGCGGCCATCATAGAGCACGGTCTTACCCGTCCGTGGAAGTCCAGCCTGCTCGAGATAATCACCGACTTGATCCCATGAAGCCCCGTCGAAGATCGGCGTGGCAAAATGCACACCGAGCTCACGTCCGGCCCAGCCGAGAGCGGTCTCATATAGCTGACCCAGGTTCATACGAGAAGGCACGCCAAGTGGGTTAAGGACGATGTCCACCGGACGTCCGTTCGGAAGGAATGGCATATCCTCAAGCGGAACGATCTTCGAGACGATACCCTTGTTACCGTGACGTCCGGCCATCTTATCACCGACCTGAAGCTTACGCTTCTTTGCAACATAGACCTTGGCCATCTGCTGAATGCCGGGTTGAAGCTCATCACCGGCAGCGATCTTGTTGCGCTCGATGCGGGCATCCAGGATCATGTCATTGCGGCGATTCTCAAAGTTCTCCATCAGGCGACGCACCAGCTTCATGGTCTTCTTGTCGGCCACCCAGTCCTGGTCTGTGCGGGCGTTTGACGGCAGGAACGTACCCGCTTCAAACTTCGCCAGCATCTCCTTGGCCACAAACTTGCTGCCACTTCGGAAGATCACCGTGTCGTTGGTTGAACGCACGCCAAGCGAGGTATCACCATCGAGGATCTGACCCAGACGTTCGATGCAATCGATATCCAGGGCGCGCAGAGCCTGATGCTCACGCTTGGTGATCAGATCCTGGCGCTTCTTTTCCTCGAGACGGAATTCGCTGTCACTTGTGAGTACGCGGCGTGCAAATAGCTTCGTGTTGATGACGGTTCCCTTGAGTCCCGGAGGTGCCTTAAGAGATACATCCTTGACGTCGCCGGCCTTGTCACCGAAGATCGCACGCAGGAGCTTTTCTTCTGGTGTCGGATCGGTCTCACCCTTCGGCGTGATCTTTCCGATCAGGATGTCCCCTTCGCGGATCTTCGCGCCGATACGCACGATACCGCGCTCGTCGAGGTCCTTCGTGGCCTCTTCGCTGACGTTCGGGATTTCGCGCGTGAACTCTTCTTCGCCGCGCTTGGTGTCGCGAACCTGAAGGGTGTATTCCTCGATATGGATCGAGGTGAAGACGTCTTCAGCGACCATACGCTCGCTCAGAACAATGGCGTCTTCGAAGTTGTAGCCCCGCCAAGGCATGAAGGCAACCATGACGTTTCTGCCCAGGGCGAGTTCGCCCTTGTCGGTTGAAGCCCCGTCAATGATCGGCTGACCCTTGACGACACGCTGACCGACCGCAACGATCGGCTTCTGGTTGATGCTTGTGTCCTGATTGGTCCGGTAGAACTTCTGAAGTTCATAAGTGACTGTGCGGTCACCTTCGAACGAGATCAGACGCTCATCGGCATTTCGCTTGTCATCGTAAACGATGCGGACAAAGTCGGCGCATACGTAATCGACCACGCCGTCATCTTCGGCCAGGACTAGAGCACGCGAATCACGGGCGACCCGTGCTTCCATACCGGTTCCGACGATCGGAGCTTCTGGACGAAGCAGCGGCACTCCCTGTCGTTGCATGTTCGAGCCCATGAGTGCACGGTTGGCATCATCGTGCTCGAGGAACGGAATCAGCGAGGCAGCCGGCGATGTGATCTGGTCAGTGCTGACCTCCATGTACTGGACTTCCGACGGAGCTACTACCTTGTAGTCACCACTCAGGCGAGCCTTAACAGTCTCACCCAGGATACGCCCCTTCTCATCCGTGGCGGTCGAAGCCGGGATGATGATCTGTCCTTCTTCCTTATCAGCCGGCAGAAACTCGAACTCTTCCGTCACAACGCCGTTGACGACCCTGCGGTACGGTGTTTCGATGAAGCCGAACTTGTTGACTCGGGCATGGATGGCCAGCGAGGAGATCAGACCGATGTTCGGACCTTCGGGAGTTTCGATCGGACACAGACGCCCGTAGTGCGTGTAGTGAACGTCACGAACCTCGAAGCCGGCGCGCTCACGCGTAAGTCCACCCGGTCCGAGGGCCGAGGTGCGACGCTTGTGAGTGATCTCTGACAACGGGTTGGTCTGATCCATGAACTGCGACAGCTGGTTGGTGCCGAAGAACTGGTTGATGACGCTGGTGATGGTACGGGCATTTACAAGTTCGCTCGGTGTGACGTTTTCGCTGTCACGAACCGAGAGGCGCTCCTTGATCGTCCGAGCCATACGTGTCAGACCGAGGTTGAACGTCGACTCCAACTGCTCACCGACTGTGCGAACACGCCGGTTGGCAAGGTGGTCGATATCATCAACCGGCATCTTCGCATCACGCACATCGATGAGATACTTCACGATAGACACGATGTCATCAACCGTGAGCGTGGTTACGTCCAGCGGCACCAGCATGCCGAGCTTTTCATTGATACGGTAGCGTCCCACAACGCCCAGATCATAGCGCTTCGGGTTGAAGAACAGCTTTTCCAGAAGGCCCCATGCTGTGTCCAGATCCGGCGGATCAGAGGAACGCAACTGACGGTAGATCGTCTCAAGAGCATCTTCGCGAGTACGAGCGGTGTCCTTGGCCAGCGTCTTGGCGATGATAGGTTCGTCGTTCGGGTTTTCGTACTTGTACACTCGGATCGATTCGACGTCCGAGGCACGAAGTGTTTCGAGGAGTGCTTCATCGAGCACAAGATCACGCTGGGCAATGATCTCACCCGTGCTCATATCCACTGCATCAGCTGCGACGCGGCGCCCGAGATGTTCGTCTGTTAGCTTCTTGACGGGAGCGTCGTAAGTGAGGTCAAAGAGATTAAGCAGATCCTCGTCGCTCGAATATCCCAGGGCACGCAGTAGCGTTGTCACAGGGAACTTCTTCTTGCGGTCGATGTACGCATACATCACATCATGGATGTCTGTGGTGAACTCCACCCAAGAACCCTTGAACGGAATGATCCGTGCAGAGAAGATCTTTGTGCCGTTCGGGTGAATTGCTTCATCGAAGAAGCAGCCCGGCGAACGGTGAAGCTGAGCAACGATAACGCGCTCGGCACCGTTGATGATGAAGGTTCCGCGCGGCGTCATCGCCGGGATCTGACCGAGATAGACTTCCTGATCGATTGCTTCGATGTAATCTTCCGATGTACGGTCAGCCTTCGACGACAGGCGCAGCTTGGCCTTGAGTGTCTTGGCGTATGTCAGTTCGCGCTCGCGACATTCCTCTTCGGTGTACTTCGGCTTTTCGATCACGTACTCGAGGAAGCTCAGTTCGTAAACGCCTGAGTTGTCCTCGATCGGAAAGTTGCTCTCAAAGGCGCGCTGCAGACCCAGAAGACGACGCTCGGCGGCGGCGGCATCTTCCTGAAGGAAGTCCTGATACGAATCGATCTGGATACCGAGCAAGTCGGGGTAGGTCGATTCGGACTCGATCTTCCCGAACGAGACACGCTGGCGTACTCGCTGCAGGGGAAGCTGGTACAACGCTGATTCTGTGCTGAGACCATTCATGGAGAAAGCTCCTGACGGCTTGTAAAAGGTACTGTTTCGTTCTGATGGTCGAAATGTCATCCGTCAATGACCGGTTTCGACTGTCAGAACGCCCCCTTGCAGGGGGCTGGTGTTTCTACGACAACACCCGAGACGGCATTTCTGCCGTCCCGGGGCTGTCATAATTCGTCTTTTGATTACTTGAGCGTAACCTTGGCGCCGGCTTCCTCGAGCTTCTTCTTGAGAGCGTCGGCGTCGGCCTTGCTGAGGGCTTCCTTGACGATCTTCGGAGCGCCTTCTACCAGATCCTTGGCTTCCTTCAGACCAAGACCCGTTACTTCGCGAACGACCTTGATGACGTTGAGCTTTTGGGCTCCGCCTTCGGTGAGTTCGACGTCGAATTCAGTCTTCTCTTCGACAGCAGCGGCTGGTGCGGCAGCAGCAGCGCCGGCGACCATCACCGGAGCGGCGGCCGATACTCCGAACTTCTCTTCAAGGGCCTTCTTGAGATCAGCTGCCTCGACGAGGGTGAGGTTGCCGATCTTTTCAACGAGTTCTTCAACGATTGCTGACATTGGATGTTCTCCAAAATGGGGTGGTTAATGATCTTTTGTTGTCTGGACGGTGACCATCAACGTGATTGAGGTCACACACGGACCGCCGTTCAGGCAGCCTTCTTCTTGCCGACCTCTTCGATGATCGAGGCCACGTCTCGCATAAGAGCATTCAGGCTGCCAACGATACCGGAGATCGGTGCGTTGATGCTGCCCAGCATAGCTGCGATCAGGTCTTCGCGCGTCGGAAGCTCGGAAACCTGCTTGAGCTGCGTGGAGTCGAAGTACATGCCTTCGACCACGGCAACTTTGAGACGGGGCTTCTCAAGCTTCTCGAAGTGCTGGCGGATCACTTTGGCCGGTGCGACCGGATCGCTA
>JBEIIK010000013.1:0-29747 GCA_040380835.1 Ignavibacteria bacterium
ATTTACGCTTTCACTGCGTCTGCGTGCCCGCAAAGGGTCGGAACAACTCGATACGCTGATACTTGTCGATAAGACCGTTCAGCAGTTCCGGTGGACGATCCCATTTACACCGGACACGATCATCGTTGATCCTGACATGAACATCCTGGCCGAAATGCAGTCAACGGTTACCTCTGTCGACGAAGAACTCATCACCCCTGCATGGTGCAGTCTTGTTGGACGTCAGCCCCTTTCTGTTGGCAACGATGTGGTGGTGAGTGCCACCGACGTTGCACGTGCAAGGCTGATGCTTGTGGATGTGTCCGGACGCTCAGTAGCCGAGGGAGCGATCGTTGACGGTATGGGGCGGATAGCGACCACCGCGCTTTCCGTCGGTCGGTACCTTGTCGTCATCGACGACGGAGCCCGCCGTGTCGGACTTCCCGTTGCCATCGTGAATCCATAATTACCCGAACCGACCATGTCACAGCATGATGTAGATATTGCTGCACTGCGCAAAGAATACACGCGCGCCGGGCTGGAAGAGTCAAGCGTTCACGCCGACCCCTTTCTGCAGTTTTCATCGTGGCTCAATGAGGCCATCACCGCTGAGGTGTATGAACCCACGGCCATGGTCCTCTCAACGGTATCGTCGCAAGGAGCCCCCTCGTCACGAGTTGTTCTTCTGAAGGGGCTCGACAACGGGTCGATGCTCTTCTACACGAACTACGATAGCCGAAAGGGCAAGGAACTGATGCAGAACCCAAACGCTGCTCTGCTCTTCTTCTGGCCCGAACTCGAACGTCAGGTACGTATCGAAGGCACTGTTGAGCGGGCATCGGCAGAAACATCCACCGCCTACTTCCACTCCCGTCCGTTTGAAAGTCAACTTGGCGCAGCCTCCTCACCACAGAGTCAGGTTATACCTTCACGCCAGGTCCTCGATCAGCGTTTTGCCGAACTCGCTGCAATTAATGCCGGTCGCACGACAATCGAACGTCCTGATAACTGGGGCGGCTTTGCCCTCACGCCCCATACCATCGAATTCTGGCAGGGGAGACCATCGCGCATGCACGACCGTATTCGTTACCGCAAAAGCGAAGGGTCCTGGTTGGTGGAACGGCTTGCGCCGTGAGACACTCGCTGCGCTCGTGAGACACGCCTTCGGCGTGAGACACCTTCGGTGAGACACTCGCTTCGCTCGTGAGACACGGCTTCGCCGTGAGACACTCGCTTCGCTCGTGAGACACGCCTTCGGCGTGAGACACCTTCGGAGGCAAAGTGCCTCAGAAAGCATTGATGTGATGGCGTACCTCCATTCGTCCTTTTGAGGTATCAACTGCGATCATGTCGAATCGGCATGGGGCTTGAGAAAGCTTGTGCCTGGCAAGCCAAGCCTCGGCGCACCGACGAACCTTGGCGCACTTGACAGACGACAGGGATGCTTCGGGTGCACCATAGCGTGTGCTGGTTCGGTGACGCACTTCCACAAAGGCGATGGTGTTACCCAATCGCGCAACAATGTCGATCTCGCCGATCTTCTTGAAGTAGAAGTTTCGTTCGATGATCTCATAGCCGGACTGTTCGAGATGGCGTATGGCAACGTCCTCGGCCCAGCGTCCTTCTTCGACGGTACTCATGAAAAGACTCCCGATATTGCATTACTATGATCGCACAGCTCAGCGGCCTTGTGGCCCATAAAGACGGTATGGACGTCGTTATCGACTGTCAGGGCGTTGGCTATGCCGTCAGCGTTTCGCTGACCACTGCTGATATAGTGCCGAATGTGGGCGATCGCGTGACACTTTATACGATCCTTGCGGTGCGTGAAGATGCGATGCAGCTTTTTGGGTTCGCTAGCACGGCAGAACGGTCAATGTTTACCCTGCTGACCTCTATCCAGGGTATTGGTGGTAAAACGGCACTCGGTATCCTCTCGGCAGCAACTCTGGCCGACCTGCGCAAAGCCGTGGCCACGGGTAATGTGGCTGCACTTCAGCGCCTGCCCGGTATCGGCAAGAAAACCGCCGAACGTCTCGTGGTAGAACTCCGCGAAAAGGTCATCGCCATTGTCCCCGAGGGCATTGCAGCCACGCAGATCCCCGCATCGCGAGCAACGGAGGACGCCATCAGCGCCCTGCTTGCACTGGGCTTCGTCCGCTCAGTTGCCGAACGCGCGGTGGCCGCCGCGGTCTCTGCGGATGCGACTCTGGTCGATTCACCCGAAAAGTTGATACGGGCCGCGCTAAGGAACGCCTAGGCGGTGGGACACCTGCGGTGGGAAACTTCGTGGGACACCTGCGGTGGGAAACGCGCTTCGCGCGTGGGATACGTGCAAGCCTAGTCGGATTCACGGGCACGTTTGTCGACGAGCCATTTGCATCGTCGGTCGATGCGCGATCTGAATGGTCCTTGGTAGGAGGGCTCGCGCTGCATCTGTGCGAAGGCGAACTCTATGATTCCGATGGAGATGGATACATAAAGTCGTGCCAGCTCATGCAGCTCGACCTCAGTCATCAATGATCGACCGTATGCCCGATGCAGACAATTAACCGTCTCCTGCGTTGAGCCTCGGCATAGAGGTAGAACTGAAGTCGTTCACCAATAGCGACCCGTCCATAGCCCTCGGCGATGTCATTGGATACTGAGTCGGCTGCGCGCACTACCTGGCTACCATGGGTCCTCTTGTCGAATTCAGTCCATTTATCGACAATTCGATAAACACGATCAGACAGCTCTTCCGCCTGGCGGTATATGTGTAAAGAACGTAAAGACGTGGTTAGCTCTTCATTTTCTAGCTATTGTGTCCCTAACCCTACAAAACATGACTTCCACGCAGTGTCCCACCGCAGTGTCCCTGAGCAGTATCTTCGCAGATTATGTGGAGATACCTACTCAAACGCATCGCGCTGTTTCTGCCAACGCTGGTGATCATCACGGTCATCTCGTTTGCCGTCAGCCGCCTTGCCCCGGGAGACCCGGCCTCTGCCAAGGTTGGTCAGGGATCGGATGGCAGCATGGGCGGACGCAGCACCTTGAACGAAAAGACCATTGAACTGATCCGTAAGCAGTGGCATCTGGACAAGCCCATCTGGCAGCAGTATATGATCTGGACAGGGGGCCTACTGTGCTTTGACATGAGCCAGGTATTTACCGAGGCCGGCACCAACTGGTCGGCAGCTGCTTTTACCGGACGTCCGGATTTCGGCACGTCGTTCATTGACAACCGTCCGGTGTTCGAGAAGATGATCGAGCGTGTGCCGGTTACGCTCATCATGAATCTGCTGGCTATCATCATTGCCTACTCGATCGCCATGCCGTTGGGGATCTATAGCTCGACCAATCCGGGTACGACTACTGATCGTGTGACGACGTTCATCCTGTTTGCGATGTACTCGCTGCCGGTGTTCTGGATCGGCACGCTGGCACTGACGTTTCTCGCTAACCCCGAGTTCGTCTCGATCTTCCCGTCCAGCGGACTGCGCTCACCGGCCTTCAGCGCCAACTGGTCTGTGGCCAAGAAGCTACTTGACTATGCATGGCATCTTGCCTTGCCCCTTCTGGTCTACACCTATGCCGACTTTGCCTTCATCTCGCGCCAGATGCGATCGTCGATGCTGGAGGTGATACGTCAGGACTACATCCGCACGGCGCGAGCCAAGGGGTTGAGCGAGCGGAGCGTCATTTACCGTCATGCACTACGCAATGCACTGATACCGCTGATCACTTTGGTGGCGGCACTGATCCCGAATCTGATAGGGGGCTCGGTGATCATCGAGTCGATCTTCTCGATTCCGGGCATGGGCGAACTTTCGTTCCGGGCGCTGATCTCACGTGACTATCCGATGATCATGGCCGTGTTCACGGTCTCGGCCGTTCTGACACTCATCGGTATGCTGGTGGCCGATGCGCTCTATGCGCTGGTCGATCCGCGTATTTCGTTCGGGAGAAAGTCATCATGAGTACCGAGCAGAGCATCGCCGCAACAGCTGCAAAGACGCAAGGGGAGAGCTACGGGGCGTTTGTGCGGCGTCAGTTCCGCAAGAGTGCCTTCGGCATGATCAGCGTGTGGATCGTCGGCACCATCGCGGTTGTGGCCATTCTGGCTGATGTGATCGCCAACGATAAACCGATCGTCTGTTCCATCAAGAACGAAACACGGTTCCCGGTCTTCGTCGAGTACGGGGTCACGCTGGGAATCACCACCTGGGGAGCAGACTTTGCAACGGCCGACTGGAAGACGCTTCCGTATGACTGGGCCGTCTGGCCGCCGGTGCCGTATGCACCAAGCAGCACGGACAAAAACCTCGTAACGCTGAAGGACAGAGCCCCTTCATCAAAGCATCTTCTAGGAACCGACGGACTCGGACGCGACGTGCTAGCCGGCATCATTCATGGCAGTCGCTATGCTCTGAGCATTGGCTTTATCGCCATGTCGATCGCCTTGACGATCGGGATCATCCTTGGGGCCATAGCAGGATTCTTTGGCGGAATGGTGGACATTATCATTTCCCGTCTGATCGAGATCGTGATCACGTTCCCACGATTCTTCCTGATCATCACCATTGTCGCTCTGGTAGAGCAGGGCTCACTGTGGCTGATCATGGGGCTCATCGGCTTAACCGGCTGGACGTCGATCGCCAGGTTCATGCGCGGCGAAGTGCTGCGCGTACGCAACCTCGATTATATCTCGGCAGCCACCGCACTGGGCTATTCCACGCCTCGTGTGATCTTCCGTCATGTCATCCCCAACGCTATCGCTCCCGTGCTGATCTACGCCGCCTTTGGCATCGTCAGTGCGATCCTCTTCGAAAGCGCACTGTCCTTTCTTGGCTTCGGCGTACCTCCCACAGTTGTAACCTGGGGCAGCGTCCTGCAAGCCGCCCGATCCAGCACCGCCTCATGGTGGCTGGCCATCTTCCCGGGTCTGATGATCTTCATCACCGTCAGCGCCTTCAATCTCATCGGCGATGCTCTGCGTGATGCAACTGATCCGCGGCTGAGGAGCTGAGGAGTATTCAGTACCCAGCAACTCACTTAGCGTATTTTCGCGCATGCTTCTGATCATTCCGGCAATCGATCTTACTGCAGGGCAGGCGCTACGGTGCATTCGTGGCGTGCCGGGCACGGAGGAGTTGTATTCGCAGATCAGCGAGCAGCCGGTGGAGCTGGCGCAGTTGTGGCGTCGGGAGAATGCCAAGTGTCTGCATGTAACCGATCTCGACTCATGGAAGGGGCTTCCCTCCGACATCAACGACCGCACTGTTGTCCAGATGCAGAAGTCCGTTGACGTACCGGTGCAGTATGTGACCCGACGTGACACCGTCGAAGCCTACCGGCATCTGCTACAGCAGGGTGTCTACCGTGTAGCTCTGAACGTTGTTGTATGGACCGACCCGGACGGTGTGCGACAGCTTCTGGAACAGTATGGTCCCAGCCGCGTAATCTTCGGCGTGCGCGCCCATGATGGTCAGATCGATCTTGGTCAGGGGGCTGGCACTGTCGGCGACGAGGACTTCATCCGTCGGGTGGCGTCGCTCGGCGGCAAGCGCGTGCTCTATACCGAAGTGGACTGGGAGGGGAACCTCACCGGAGAGGATATGACAACCATCCGTCGTGTGGCATCCATAGCACCCCTTCGTATGACCATGGCAGGTGGCATCGCCTCGCCACAGCAGCTCTGGTCGTTGCAGCATGATGTGCCAGGCAATGTCGATTCGGTGGTCATTGGCCGGGCAATGTATGAGAACCGGTTTCCGTGTCAGGCGATCTGGCGGGATATCGAGGCCGATCTTGAGCCGGGTATTCACCGGCGGGCAGGCAGCATTCAGGAGCAGTCTTCGCTTACTGAATCCGATACGTCAGCCCCAAAGTCACAGCGGTCAGGTCCAGCGGCGTCGACGTCATCAGACGCGTCCACCGACCCATCACACTGAATTCCATTAGCTGGGACAACGGAACAATACCACCGACGTGAGCGCCGACGCTGGCTCCAAGTGTGGATTCAAAAGCCGGACGCTGTGTCAGTTCATCTGGAGGGATGAGAAAACCGAAGCCCCCTTCGGCACCGATGCAGGGCGAAATGCCATGCTTGAACGGACGCCATGTTGCCGTTGCTGTGATCTGCGTCAGCGACACCGCTTTGCCGGCATCACCGGGCTGTGAAGTGCTACCGATATCAGCGGTCAGCCACGAGCCACCGATGCCAAGGTGCAGGTTGCGTGTTGGAGACCAGATGTAGCGCAGATCGAACTGGGCCGTCTGCACAAGCCCCAGTGAGTCATGCAGAGCCCCTTGCGGACGTGCTACCCCCACGGAAGCGCAGACGTAGCTCCGTGCCGATTGCGCCAGTAGGGGGTGGCAGTACAGGGTAAGGACAATGCCGACAAGCGTCAGTACACGCATCATGCGGGGTCGTTGCAAGGGGTGTTTTTCAATCATCCAAGATAGGGAAGCAAAGCGCGATTTCTCGTATCTTAGCCGCATTCACGGACAACCGTGTTCGAATGAAATCGTGAAGGACAGACATGCCCCAGATCATCATCGACGGACAGGTTATTGAGGCGGCGGCCGGACAGACGATTATTGAAGCGGCGCTTGCCAGCGGCATTACCATTCCGCACTTCTGCTGGCACCCGGCTCTTTCTGTTGCCGGCAATTGCCGCATGTGCCTGGTTAACGTCGGGACGCACAAGAAGGACGTCGACGGCTCTCTGATGTACAGTAACGACGGGGCTCCTGTCGTCAACTGGTTCCCGAAGATGCAGATCGCCTGCGCCACTCCGGTGTCGGACGGCATGATCGTAGATCTGACGGGGCCAAAGACCGAATCTGCCCAAAACGCCGTCATGGAGTTCCTGCTCATCAACCACCCGCTCGACTGCCCGATCTGCGACGAAGCAGGGCAGTGCAAGCTTCAGGAGTATGCCTTCAATCACTCGAAGGGCAAGAGCCGCTTCGACGAAGAAAAGACCCACAAGGAAAAGCGTGTCGAGCTTGGCCCGAATGTCATGTTCGATGGTGAGCGCTGCATCTCTTGCTCGCGTTGTATCCGCTTTGCCGATGAAGTTGCCAAGCAGCCGGTGCTGTCGTTTGTGCAGCGCGGTGACAAGGTGACGATCCGGACGTTCCCGGGCACGACCTTCGACAGCGAGTACTCGATGAATGTCATCGATATCTGTCCGGTTGGTGCGCTTACCAGCATCGACTTCCGCTTCAAGGCGCGGGTGTGGGAAATGTCCTTCACCGACAGCGTCTGCCCTGGTTGCGCTCGCGGCTGCAACATCAGCATTGGCGTGATGAACAACGAAGTGCTGCGTGCCGAGCCCCGTACCAACATGCACGTCAACAGCTACTGGATGTGCGACACCGGACGCCTTTCTGTGCCGGAAATGGTCAATGAGAACCGCCTTAAGTCCCCACAAGTGCGTCTTGGCGGTCAGCTCGTTGATACATCTTGGAATGAGGCCATTGACGCAGCGGCATCCGCTCTCAAGGGGCTCAAGGGCAACGAGATCTTCGTGTTTGGGTCAGCTAAGGCGTCCAACGAAGACAATTACCTCATTGCAAAGCTTGCACACGATGTTCTCAAGACCGGCAACCTTGATTTCATCAAGCACAACGACCATACATTTGGCGATGATATTCTCCGTCTGAACGACCGCGCACCGAACGCCATCGGCGCTCACTCGGTGGGTATCGCTCCGAAGGGTGATGGCCACAGCGTTGAGGCCTTTGCCGGACGCGCTGCACATGGATCCATCAAGACGGTGATCGTTCTAGGCGACGATCCGGCCGGAGTGTCTCAAGAGCTTGCGCAGGCACTTGCCGGTGTGGATAACATCATCGTGATCGGGTCGCACAATACTGCTACGACAAAGCTTGCCACCGTTATCCTCCCACGCTCGACGTGGGCAGAGACTGATGGCACGTTCACCAACACCACGCACCGCGTGCAGCGCTTTGAGGCAGCCGTGGTGACCAAGGAGAACATGCGCTCGATGGGCATGAAAATGAGTCGGTGGGATAAGTTCGGAGCCCCGAACGACCGCTGGACCAATGGCGAACGCCGCGACTGTCGTCCGGCCTGGCGCATCATTAGTCAAATCGCCGAAGCCCTTGGAACTACATGGAATTACGCCAGCTCTGCAACCGTCTTTGCCGACATCACAGCGCACATCGCCCCTTTCAAGGGCATGACACCGCAGGGGCTGATTGAGCATCAGGGACTGATTCTTGGCAAGGGCACCGAGCCGGAGCCAAAGGGAGTTATTTACGAATCGCACGTTCTGAAACCACAGTAACACTATGGCCATTCCTACCCATCTGCTGATCCCACTCATCCAGGCCGGTATCCTGGTGAATCTGATGCTCGTGGCTGCCGCCTACATGGTGCTTGCCGAGCGGAAGATCGCTGCCTGGATTCAGAATCGTGTTGGCCCGAACCGCGTAGGTCCGTGGGGCTTGTTCCAATCGTTTGCCGACGTGTTCAAGCTCTACCTCAAGGAGGACGTTGTACCGGCTGCGGCCGACTACCGATTCCACGCGCTAGCGCCGGTGATCTCTATCGGTGTGGCCATCACGGTCTATGCTATCATCCCGTTCTCGCCCGCGTACGTTGTCGATGGTGTGGCGTATAGCCTTTCGATGGCTCCGAACATGGACATCGGCATCCTGGCGGTGCTGGCCATGACGTCCGTGGGTGTGTATGGTGTGGCACTGGCTGGATGGAGTTCCAACAACAAGTACTCACTGCTGGGCGGACTTCGTTCGGCGGCGCAGATGATCTCCTACGAGCTTTCGATGGGCCTGGCCATCATCGGCGTGGTGCTGATCGCCGGAACGCTCAATATCGTCGAGATGATCGATAAGCAGACGGCTGGTGCCTGGAATGTGTTCTACCAGCCGGTGGGCTTTATCCTGTTCCTGATCACAGCGCTTGCCGAGACCAATCGAGCACCGTTCGACCTTCCGGAAGCCGAGCCTGAGCTCGTTGGTGGATATCACACGGAGTACTCCGGCATGAAGTTCGGTCTGCTCTACCTTGCTGAGTATGCCAACATGCTGGCATCAAGCGCCATCATGGCCGCGATGTATTTAGGGGGCTGGGACGCCATCCCATTCCTTGATGATGCCACGGTGCTTGGCCTGCAGGCTGGCTCCATCCCAATGGTGCTGCTGGGTCACGTCGTGTTCCTCAGCAAGGCCTTCCTGCTCGTGTTCGTCTTCATCTGGGTGCGCTGGTCTCTGCCACGCTTCCGCTACGATCAGCTCATGAATCTCGGCTGGAAGATCCTCCTTCCGCTCTCCCTCGTAAATGTCGTGGTAACTGGTCTGGTGATCTTCTTCCAACAAATGATGTCGACACATCCATAGGGCGAGCACTTAGGCTCGCCCCTACCAGTTGGCGCTCAGAAGCATGGTTCCCTGCTTTCGCAGGGATGACGATTGCACCTCACACCTCACACCTCAAACCTCAAGCCTCAAACCTCAAACCTATTATGGCCAACATCAAAGACAACATCGAATCGCAACGGCTGAATTTCTGGGAGCGGATTTACCTTCCTGAGATCGCCAAGGGGCTCGGCTTGACGTTGAAGCAGATGTTCAAGCCCAAGTTCACACGCCAGTATCCCGAAGAGCGTTGGATCCCTGAAGGTTCTTACCGTGGACGTCCTGTGCTCGTGCAGGAAGATGATGGCGAACGTTGCGTTGCCTGCGGCCTGTGCTCGCGGGTGTGTCCTGCTCTAGCTATTGAGGTTCGCGCTGGTGAGACCACTGCGGAAAAGGAACGCTACCCTGAGAAGTTCGAGATCAACATGCTCCGATGCATCTACTGCGGCTTCTGCGAGGAGGTCTGTCCGGAGGAAGCCATCGTCATGAGCAAGGACTACGAGCTTGTTTTCGGTAGCCAGGAAGAAGGCATCCTTGGCAAAGACAAACTTCTGGTACCTGTTGCCCAGCTCCAGGAGCGCCTCGAGTTTCTGAGGCAGTGGCGTTAGCAGGTTTTAGGTTTTGGGTGTGGGGTGTTAGGTTCCGAATCTGAAAAGTCAAAGAGAAGGGGGTGAGACGATGTCTCGCCCCTTTTTCATTGTGGTACGGGGTATAAAGTTCGAAGTGAAAAATGAGTGGAGGTCTTGCGACTTACAAAGCCGGCGCGTCGACACCTAAACGGTTTCGAACCTGGCATCTTCGGTCTTCTGCACATGATGTGGAAAACAAAATAGATCGCATATCAGTGTCGAACCTGTAAAGTTTATATGTTGCTTCCGGTGTTGGTTTTTGCCGGGGACTGAATTCTGGGAGGTCGCATGGTTTCCCATGCGCTTACCATCATTGCAAATGAAGTGCAACGGCACTTTGAGACTGTGTATAACGCAGTCTCCTCGCCGACTGTTGTCGCACTCGGGAACATCGCTGAAGGAGTGTCCAGTAGCGGACAGGGTCCTGCGGTAGCTCGCGACCGGTTGGTCATCACGGTTGTTAATATTCGTGAGGAGCGGGCACTTAAGAACCTGCCTAACGCCGTGCGCACCCCGGCGCCGGTCCGTATCGAGTACGAAAACCAGCCGTACTACCTTAATCTCACCGTTCTGCTTACGGCCACGCACGCCGATTATTCAGATGGGTTGCTCGTGCTTTCCCGTGCTTTGCGCTTTCTGCAAAGCTCGAATGTCTTCACGCACGAGAGTGTTGACCCCACAAGCCTGACCAAGAATGCTCCATCGCAGCAGCTAGATCGCCTCTCTGAATTCAAGCTCATCTTCGATCTCTATTCACCTACCATGGAGGAGGTCAATCACATGTGGGGAACACTTGGCGGCAAGCAGTATCCCTTTGCCGTCTTCGTGATTCGAATGCTTGAGTTAAAGCATCGTCAGGTAATTGCCCAGGGGCGCATCATCGAGGAAGTTGTAAGGCAATACGGTCATGTCAATACAGACGGGCTATGATCATGGTAGAACGATTTACCACGTCGTTACGACTCCGTTTTGACGAACAGGCTCTCCATCAAAGTCGGTCCTGCTGTGCGGACGGCGTCCTTCGTCAAGCTCGTCGAAAGGAAGATCAAGGCCTATCCGGACAATCAGCAGAGAGCTTATGCCTGGGTAGCATCGATCATGGATCGGTCATTGGAGAGGTGTTCACGTTCTCAGTTACCGACAACATCAGGCAATAATTCACAACACTATCTAGCAGGAGCATCATGGCTACCTCCTACAAAACACCGGGTGTCTACATCGAAGAGATACCCAAGTTCCCACCCTCGATAGCCGCGGTTGAAACGGCAATTCCGGCCTTCATCGGCTACACCGAGAAGGCCAAGGAATTCGTGGTTGATGACTTGCATCTCAAGCCGCGCAGAATCTCGTCACTAGTTGAGTATGAGCAGCTCTTCGGGCTCGCTCAAAAGGAAGAGAACTTCACGGTTACAGTGATTGAAACAACCAATACAAGTGGTGTCACTGTACCATTGAGTGCAACTGCATCTTTAGCGGAGTCTCGTCGGTCCAGACATTCGCTGTATTACTCGCTCCAGATGTTCTTTGCAAATGGCGGCGGACCCTGTTACATCGTTTCAGTGGGCAAGTACAAGCCGTTTGATGTGGGCACAGCAGACCCAGGTCTGCTCGTGATGAGCGAGTTGCAAGCCGGCCTGAACAAGCTTGTCAACGTCGATGAGCCGACTCTTCTCGTCTTCCCGGAAGCACAGTGGCTGTCGATCGCTGATTACAAGACTCTTCACGAGGCTGCACTGGCGCAGTGTGCCACGCTTCAGGATCGGTTCACCATCATGGACATGCACGGCAAGGATGTAAGCATGAGCGATTCTTCAGGGAATCTTATCCTGGGAGTCGAGTCATTCCGTAACGATGGTATTGGTATGGAGAACCTCAAGTATGGCGCTGCTTATGCACCGAATATCCAAACCACCATTGATGTGTCATACTCGGCCAGTGCGGTTGATGTGATCCGTGTCAAGGATGGCGTGTCTGACCCTGCTGTTACACTTGATACTCTTGAAAATTCAAGTAGCGCAGTGTATGAAATGTGTAAAGCCGCACTGCGCGATTATTCCTGTGTGCTGCCACCGAGCGGGGCCATCGCAGGCGTCTACGCCGCTGTAGACTCCGGACGTGGAGTGTGGAAGGCCCCCGCTAATGTTGGTCTTTCTGCTGTCGTGAAGCCCGCAATCGCCTTTTCGAACGTCGAGCAAGATGTGATGAACGTTGATCCTACGGCAGGGAAGAGTGTCAATGCGATCCGTGCCTTCACCGGCAAAGGCACGCTTGTATGGGGGGCCAGAACCCTGGCGGGTAACGACAACGAGTGGCGCTATATCAGCGTCAGGCGCTTCTTCAACTTTGTCGAGGAGAGCGTAAAAAAAGCCACGCAGCAGTTTGTGTTTGAGCCAAACGATGCAAACACTTGGGTCAAGGTTCAGGCAATGATCGAGAACTTTCTCACAACTCTCTGGCGTCAAGGGGCCTTGCAAGGTATCAAGCCAGAGCACGCCTTCTACGTGGCAGTCGGGCTCGGCAAGACGATGACTGCGCTGGACATTCTAGAGGGCCGGATGATCGTGGAAATCGGCATGGCAGCCGTGCGACCAGCCGAGTTCATCGTCCTAAGATTTTCGCACAAGATGGCCGAATCCTAAACAACTGTCAAGCTCCTTGAAACTTCATCGATAACACAACAACACAAAGGACCGCACTATGGCCACAGAGTATCCACTGCCACGCTTTCACTATCAGGTTGACTGGGGTGGAACGAAGCTTAACTTCACAGAGGTCACCGGAATGGACCAGCAGGTGGAGGTCATCGAGTATCGCCACAGCGATTCGAAGGACTTCAGCAAGATCAAAATGCCGGGAATGCGCAAGTTCAGTAACATCACGATGAAGCGCGGCAAGTTTGAGGGCGACTTCGATTACAACAACTGGATCGACGAAATCTCCAATGAGCGCGTCAACGGTCGTCGCGATGTTGTCATACGCCTCATGAATGAGAAGCATGAGCCCGTTGCTGTGTGGAAGGCGGTTAGATGTTTTCCGATAAAGATCACTGCTCCGGACCTCAAGAGCGACGCGAATGAAGTGGCTATTGAAAGTATAGAGATCGCTCATGAAGGATTTACTCTAGTCCGTTGATGGCTACCTCAGAGCAATACTACCCGCCGCTGGGCTTTCACTATCGGGTTTCGTTCGACATCAGTGGGGATGCCGGTGATGTGCGGTTTCAGACAGTCTCGGGTCTGAGTGTGGAGTACGATTATGAGAGCTTCAAGGAAGGGGGCGAGAACCGTTTTGAGCACAAGCTTCCAGTGCGCACCAAGTATCCGGATCTTGTTCTCAAACGTGGAATGCTTATTGGCTCCAGCATTATCACTTGGATGCTGAGAGCCTTTCGAGATCGCGAGTTTGAACCGACCAGTGCAACAGTATCGCTTCTTAACGAAAAGGGCGAGCCTCTTCAAACGTGGAAGCTGGCACATGTCATTCCCAAGAAGTGGAGCGTCAGTGATCTGGATGCCGGTCAAAGTGCAATAGTCGTTGAAACACTTGAGCTGTCGTACCGCTACTTCACACTTGAGAAAGGCTGAACTGTGCCAATTGAGATTCGCGAGTTGCACATTAAGGTGACGGTGAATGGTGCGGCGGCCAATGGTTCTTCGCAGCCTGCGGCATCAGGACCTGTGGCGCCAGTGCAGTCGGCACCATATGGATCCACGCAGAGTATCGTTGCCGATTGCGTCGAGCAGGTACTCGAGATTCTTCGAAGAGGCAGGGAGAGATAGACCATGACCGGTGAACTTCAAAAGATGCTCATACTTGCGTTTGCTGACGCAGAGTCATGCGAAAGTGATGGGGAGTCCAAGGCTGTTGGTCGCTTTGAGGCATTGATCAATCCTGATTCTTACACCAGAACGACAAAGATCAAGTACGCGGATTCATCGCAGGGACAGGGTACCAGTTCACAGCAGTTAAAGTACCAGAGCACTGAGCCGGAGGAAATGTCCTTCGAGTTTCTCTTTGACAATACCGGCATCATCGATGGTAAGCCCCGTGACAGTATTGTTTCCGATGTCAGGATGTTTCAAGAGACGCTCCTGGATTATCATGGGGATAGTCATGAACCACGACATCTCAAGCTGGTCTGGGGAAAAGGACTTGTCTTCAAAGGAAGGATCACCGATGCTAGTATAAGTTACAAGCTGTTCAGGTCCGATGGGACGCCTATCCGTGCCGTAGCGAAGATCACGGTGAAGTCTTCGCAGGAGGAGCGACGACGTGCCGCAGAAGAGAATCGTTCCTCGCCAGATCTGTCGCATGTCAGGATTTCCAAGGCAGGCGACACACTCCCATTGATGTGTCATAACATATATGGTGACAGCTCATACCATCTGGCCATTGCCGGTATAAATAACCTTTCCAACCCACGAAAGCTCAAACCGGGAACGCGTCTGATCTTTCCGCCTATCGACAAGAAGGCCCTGTGAGCTCGCAGACAACAATACCAACCTCAGCCACGCCCGATGTAGTGAGTCCAGCGATCCTGATCGATGGTAGCGAAGTGCCAGGTACGATTACGTTCTCGTCGATCATCGTCGAGCGTGAGGTCAATCGTATTCCATCAGCTCGTCTGCACATCCAGGACGGCGATGCGGCAAGTCAGACATTCCCTGTCAGTAATCTTGATTTGTTTGCGCCGGGAAAGGAGATCGAGATTCAACTCGGCTATCGATCGCGGAATGATTCGGTTTTCAAGGGTGTTGTTGTTCGTCAAGCACTGAAAGTCCGACAGAGTGACTCCTTGCTAATCGTCGATTGCAAAGACAAAGCAGTCAGGATGACTCACGGGGCGCGCAGTCACTACTTCATGGATCAGACGGATAGTGACGTAATGGAGGAGATCATTGATGGTCATGGGCTGGTTTCTGATATCGAGCCGACGACCATCACGCACCAGTCACTCGTGCAGTTCGACAGCACAGATTGGGATTTCCTTGTATGCCGTGCTGAAGCCAATGGTCGGATCGTCGTTGTTCGTGATGGGGCTGTGTCAATCTCGAAACCGGATCCCTTAGCAGAGCCCCCTGTGAGCGTCGCCTTTGGTTCAACGCTGATGGAACTTGATATCGAGGTCGACGCTCGCCAGCAAGACGAATCGATTACTGCTGGGGCTTGGGATCAATCAGATCAAACCCAGCAGGAGGCAGAAGCTTCCGAGCCGGTGGCGGGCACCAATGGTAACCTTTCAGCGGAAGATCTTTCCTCTGTTCTGGCAGCCGGTTCACGCGAATTGAAACATGGCGCTGACATACCGGAACCGGAACTTCAGGCATGGGCCGATGCTCGTCTGCTGAAGCAGCGCTTAGCTCGCACTCGTGGCCGAGCAACGTTTCAGGGGTATCCAGGGATCAACCCGGGTGATATGATCACTTTGGACGGGATCGGCGAACGATTCGAAGGAACCGTCTTCGTTTCTGGCATACGACATACGGTTGCACAGGGTCAGTGGTGTACGGATGTCCAGATCGGCCTTGATCCGCAGATGTTCGCAGATCGTTACGCCGTGGGCACTATGCCGGCATCGGGACTCCTGCCGGCAGCACCGGGCCTGCAGATCGGGATTATAACAGCTCTTGAGGGTGATCCTGACGGCGAGGACCGTATCCGGGTGAAGCTGCCTTTCGTCAGCTCTGAAAAAGATGGAACGTGGGCAAGACTTGCAACACTTGATGCCGGTAAGGATAGGGGAACGTTCTTTCGACCCGAAGTTGACGATGAGGTCGTTGTCGGCTTCCTCCATGGTGATCCGCGTCACGCCGTCATTCTCGGGCAGCTGCACAGCAGTGCAAAGCCGACTCCCGAGCCCCTTTCGGATCAGAATCATCGTAAGGGATACATCAGCCGAGAGAAGCTCATGCTTCTACTCGATGACGACAAGAAGATTCTGCATCTGGAGACTCCGGCAGGGAACATCCTAACGCTCTCGGAGGATGATAAGACCATCCTGCTTCAGGATCAGAATGGAAACAAGCTTGCGATGTCATCCGATGGAGTGGTGATCGAGAGTATCAAGGATATCAAGCTAAAGGCCGCCGGCGATGTCACGATCGAAGGTGTAAACATCGAGCTGAAAGCCTCTGCCGAATTCACAGCTAAGGGTAGCACGGCGAAGCTCACCTCGGCCAGCACTACAGTTGAGGGCTCAGGTACACTGACCGTCAAAGGTGGAATCGTTCAAATCAACTGATCAGCAACAATCATCGATTTAGACAAATGTCCTTTGCAGCACGTATAACTGACATGATAATCAGCACCGCAACAATGGGTGCTCCATCACCGATCATCCCACCCGGATGCCCCACCGTACTGATTGGTGGACTGCCTGCTGCTGCCCTTGGGGACACTTGCGGCATCGATGCGATCATCCGCGGTTCGGCTACGGTCCTGATCGGTGGCCGCCCGGCGGCACGCGTAGGTGACCAGACGGCAGCAGGTGGGGCCATCGTTCCACCCGGATGTTCTACAGTCATCATTGGAGGTTGATCATGAGTCAAGACTACCTCGGAAGGGGCTGGAGTTTCCCACCAATCTTTGATCGGCATACGGTGGATGTCGTGATGACTGAGCGCGAAGCTGATGTAGAAGCAAGCCTGAAGATACTTCTGACGACGATGCGTGGTGAACGAGTCATGTTGCCACTCTATGGATGCGATATGCAGGAGATGTTGTTTAGAGACCTTGATACGCGAACAACGACTCTCCTGGTTGACATGATTGAGACGGCTATTCTGTATCATGAGCCACGTATCAGCGTCCAAAGCGTTCGCTTGTATTCTGATCCCGAAGAAGTCCTCGAAGGAAAGGTCATCATTGAAATCGACTATGTCATCAAGGCCACGAATTCACGCTTCAACTTCGTGTTCCCATTTTACAAGATTGAGGGGACTGACATCAATGCAACGTCGTCTGTTCAACTCTTTTCACCGGGCAGTTAGAGTGCATGGCTACGTCAACCCCACCGACAGAAAAGCTTGATCCCCTGAAGCTTGTCCGAGATGGAACAGGACAACCTCAACGGATGCTGGAAGCGCTTGCTCCAGATAGGATAGAAATCGATGACCGTAACCCGGCCCTGAGCATGCTTTTTGCGCGGGATTATGCCGCTTATCTGCATTACCATAACTCGCAAGACAGCATAGATAGCAACTGGAGACCCTTCTTCGACAGGGATGTCTCGGTCGCTCTTGCCATTGCTTCTGTCCAGGATGTTGACCAATACCGAAGCGCAATTGCGGCCTGCATACGTGAACTTGAGAACCTTGACAATAAGAACAAAAACGATGTACTTCTATTCAGCATCCGATTTCTTTTCGGGTCAATCTGGACACTAGCACGTGAACTCGACGTCCTCAAGGAAGTACTCCCGGGCGATGTGCGTCTGAAGGCAACCCTGTCCGGCCTTATCCGTTCCCGATTGGCTGAGCCCCTTACTCGCCTCATTGCCTATGCCAAGGCAGCAAGGCAGATGCGAACCAAGACCGGCACGACGATCGATCTTCTGACAGTCGACAGTCTTGCGCATGGTGATGAGCGCTACAGAATCTCTATTATGGGAGCATTTCCTGAACCATGGGGTGATGAACCCTCGATGGGGCTATCGCTAGACTGGTGCAGAGATCACACACAGCAATGCGATACGTGGGCAGAACTTGTTGATTCCATCCCAGCTGACAGTTCCGTCTTCGGTACCGGGGGTACACTTTTCGATTGGACGAACCATTGCGCTGAATATGCGCTGTTTACAGATATCTACGAGCAGTTTGTCAAGGTGTATGCTCGAGTGGTCGTCGCTGCGGCAACGGAACTTGAAACGACACTCACAGACTACAACCATCATCAGCCCCATTACGCACTGTTCCTGTCGTTTCTGAAGACGCTAGAGCATGCTCGCGCCGATCTTAACGGGCTGTCGAAGCGACATCTCGACTTCTATTATCGCGATGTGTTGCGCCTCAGGCAGCGTCCGGCTGTGCCGGGCTCGGCCCATGTCATCATCGAACTGGCCAAGAACAGTCTCTCCCAAGAGTTACCTGCAGGTACGGAGTTCAAGGGGCCAAAAGACGGTACGAAGAAACCGACGGTTTTCATCACTGACATCCACAGTTCGGTCAATAGAGCCTCCGTAGCACAACTATCCAGTCTTGGTAGAAGCGGTAGTATCGTGAATCTACGTACCCATTCCGACAAGGATGAGGCATCATGGCATCCGTTCATTGTTGAATCAGAGCCAGCTGCTATCGGCTTTGCCATTGCCTCACACTACTTGTATCTGAGTGGAGGAGTACGTACGATAACGATGACCGTGCTCTTCAAAGACAAGCCAGATCCAGAGCTGGAGCTTAGTTGTCGACTTACGACAGCAGCTGGATGGTTGACAGTAAGACCAGAGATGACAGCTAGTCAGACTGACAACAAGTTGACCATAACCTTAAGACTTTCTGGTAGTGATCCCGCTGTGACCGCTTATCAGGCGAAGGTTCATGGTGGTCGATACGAACACTCTCTGCCTATCATGGAGTTACTGCTTAAGCCAGATGGTCAAATGACTCACAGGCTGAGTACCTATGAGACCCTTGAAATAGTCAGTGCCGATCTCAGCGTCGATGTGAGGGGTCTTAGAAGTCTTCAGTTGTCGTCTGAATCCGGCAAGCTTGACCCCTCGAAACCATTTCAGCCATTCGGATCTCAGCCGAAAGCGCAATCATCTTTCATTGTTGGTTGTCAGGAGGCCTTTTCAAAGAAGGGGCTCAGCGAGGCAACACTTATGCCGGCCTGGCGTGGTATGCCTGATCCCTATACGATGACACTTGCGATGTGTGCTCTTAAGGAAGGTGAATGGAAATCTCACGTCGAACGCACATACGTACCAAGTGCTACACAGTTGATCTCGTTGGTCGATGACGAACCCAAACTGGTTTTCAATGCCGACGATGATCCATATCGCACTTTCGGAGACACGGTTGATGTTGCATCTACATCCGGGTTTGTGAAGGTGTCGCTTACCAGTCCGGACATCGCATCGACGAATGCGCGGGCACTCAGTGATTTCGCAGCAAAACTTGCACGGAATGAATCGGCGGTGTTCGTTCCCGAGTATGTCCCGGAAGTATCGCAAATGACGCTCGACTACACGGCATCGCAGACAATTAAAGCATTGCAGACCATCCAACCCTCTGAAAATTCTACAGCCATTCTTTATCACGTCACGTCGCTTGGAGTTGCTGAGCAGAAACTTACGGAGTCGCTCTTCCTACTACCACGCTTCATTGCAGATGATTCGTCTCCTCATGTGGCAGAGTTCTACATCGGTTTAGCTGGATTTTCTCCTGGGCAAAATGTTTCTCTGCTCTTTCAAGTGGAGGAAGGATCTGCCGATCCTCTTACCCTGAAACCAGATGATCATCTGCACTGGTGCTATTTGAGTGGAAATCAATGGAAGTCGCTGAATGCGACCGACGTCATTGATGGAACAGACCAGTTACTCTCATCGGGAATTGTTTCGCTGTCGGTGCCGAAGGATGCGACATCAGAGCACACCAGCATGCCTGCTGGTCTGCACTGGCTGCGCGTGGCCATCACGGAACAACCCACAGCGGCTTGCCGAATCAGGTCCGTACTGGCGCAGGCCGTGCGTGTGACATTTGATGACAGGGGAAATGAAGCTGATTATCCGTCAGGCAGTTTAGAAGCCGGTAGCATCACGAAGCTCTTACAACCAATGGGTGCCGTAAAGGCGGTTTCCCAACCGTATTCAGCATTTGGTGGCAGAGCTGTAGAAGCTCCGGAAATGTTCTATACACGAGTTAGTGAGCGGCTACGACATAAGGATCGTGCCATCAGTCTATGGGATATCGAGCGGCTTGTTCTGGAGAACTTTCCAAATGTAGCTCGGGTCAAATGTTTGAATCATACACAGTATGAACCGGCAGCCAATGGAGGCGGTCTCTACAATGAGCTTGCAGCAGGCCACGTAACTGTCGTTGTTGTTCCATCAGCATCAGCCTCTTCACATGCGTATCCTCTGACTCCATATGTCGGCCTTGATACACTTGTGGAGATTCATGAGTTACTGATACGGCGAATGAGTGGATGTGTGAAACTCCATGTCTGTAATCCCGAGTATCAGGCGGTCGAGGTTGATGTACAAGTCAAGTACGTCGATGGTTACGATGAGACCGTGTCCACGACGAACCTTCAGCAGTCGATCACGGCGTTGCTTGCCCCCTGGTCAAATGGCGGATCGCACCTGCCAACATTCGGCGGTAGAGTCTATCAGAGTAGCGTGGCGGACCACATTGAAACACTGCCCTACGTTGACTATTTGACTGATCTCAAGCTCGTTGTCCATCAATCCCTGGACAAACCCGAAGTCGTTCCAGTTGTGGAGTGCAGTCGTGGTATAGCAGTTCTCACCTCGTATGATTCTCATCGAATCAAACCTGTTGCCGAAGCCAGCGTTGCTGCCGACTCTGAAAAGTGTGGGTGCAGACCATGAGTTCTGCACCAAAGTCAATACCCAAGAAACCGATTCTGCCGGTGGGTCAGGACTACTTTCGATTGCGACGCGAAGCGATAGAGTATGTAGAGCGTCTCGGAAGCAGCTCCTGGACAGATTACAACACGCATGACCCCGGCATTACGATCCTTGAGTCATTGATCTATGCCATTAACGACCTGTCATGGCGATGCGGATGGGACATTCGCCATCTACTCCGGGCTACAACGCGACATCCATTCCCGACTGCACGTGACATCCTGACGGTTAATCCAACGACTACGGATGACTACCGACGTTTGTTTATTGATCTACCGACGGTTCGTAATGCCTGGGTGTATTGTGATCAGTGTACATGTGAACGCACTCAGCCTGCTGTTAGGGGCTTGTATGACGCACGAGTAGAGCTTAAGGCTGACAGCCTGGTTGGAGATCTAAATGATAGAGTGATTCAGACTATCCTGCGTGGCGAGAGCACGTCAGGCAGCCACGACGTCATCGTCGAAGCTCGATTCCCATCATGGGGGCTGGCCCCACCGCAGGCGCGGAATTACTTTGAGAATGGGTTTACGCGTGATTGGAAGATCACATGTACCGCGCTCAGAAGTACGCCAGGTGCAGTGGAAAGTACAACACAACTGTCTGATGAGGACTTCAGACGTAACTGGCGCAATGTGTACTATGTGACGCTCCGGATGTCGGGACTTGCAGATGGCCAGAAACGCACGATCGTTATCCCGAACGTTTCGATACGACTCTTCGGTTCCATCGAGTCGAAGAATGCGACGACGGCGGCGGACCTAAAGAAACATCTCTGTCGTGTGGATATCGGCTCTGTTGTCGGCCTTTATCATCGTAAGATCAACCTCATATCAGCCGCGCTGGGCCAAGTCCGGAAGGCGTATAATAGTAATCGCAACCTAGATGAGGAGCTATGCCATATCAACGTGATTGACGTCGATCAAGTTGCCATATGTGCAGATGTTCAGGTCGCTGCTAATGCCGACATTGAGCGAGTGCAGGCGGAGATATGGTATGCACTCGAGCAATACCTTTCACCTTCCATCCCATTCTATTCGCTACGCGAGATGATGGATGGCGGAACATCGGTCGAGGAGATCTTCACCGGTCCTAAGCTCACGAGCGGATTTATTCGCCAGCAGGATCTGGAAAGCGCACAGTTGCTTGGGGTTGTTCGAGGATCCGATATCATCAATACGTTGATGGATATTGACGGTGTGCAGTCGATCGGAAATCTGATGATGACGCGATACGATAGCGCCGGAAATCCCGTAACGGGCGTTTCGGACCCGGTCTTCAAAGATTCAGGTCCTCCGGAGTTTAATACAGACAAAGTCAGCGCATCGTGGCTTCTTTACATCACACCGATGCATCAGCCTCGTCTATATCAAAACCTCTCGAATTTCAGGTTCACAAAGAATGGTTTGCCATTTAATGTCGACCAGGACGAGGCATATGATACACTAACGCAGTTAAGGGGATCCGCGGAGCGTCCGAAGTACTGGGCTGAAATCGAAGATATCAGTGTCCCGAGGTTTGATACGCGTGATGCTGCTGACATTACTCCAGTGCAGTATCATCTTCCATTGACATATGGTGTCGGTCCTGAAGGACTTCAATCAAGTGCAAGCCCCTTGAGAAAGTCGCAAGCACATCAGCTCAAGGCATTCCTCATGGTCTTTGAACAACTGCTCGCCAACGCATTTGAGCAGCTTGCAAATTTTGATTCTCTGTTTTCCATATCGTCCAGCGATACTGTAACGAGGTTCACCCATGCGTTTACAGACAGAGATATCAAGGGATATGATGAAATTCAGTCTGATCTTTCGGCAGACACTATCCAATCGATGGCAGAGAGGACACGTGATCGGCTGAGCCGGCGTAATCTATTCCTGGATCACGTACTTGCACGATTTGGAATGGATCTGCGAGATTATGCGCTGGCATTGACAAGACTAAAGGGGCAGCTACTGGCCGACCAGGAGCTGATTGATGGAAAGATCAGTCTTTTAGAGGCCTATCCTGTCATCAGCTCCGACAGGGCAAAGGCCATTAACAGGGCCGATGCGGCAGTGTCTACGCATAATGATACCGTTCTCAGAAGAAGGGTGGCAATACTGCTTGGACGTGCTGATCTGCGATTCGAATGGTCGATAAAGAAGCTTGCCGCAAAGCATACGATTACTGCATTCACGCTGAAGGATGGTGCCGGAAATGACGTTTTCCAGGGTGCGCGCTCATTCAGCGATCCGATCAGACATCGCGCCGAAAGAGCCGCCGCGAATGCCATCCTCAGGAGTCTTTCGGAGCCCTCGCAGTACAGGCTCGTCGGAACTTCATCGAGGTCGGTTGTGACAGTGCTCGACTTTTCCGGCAAGGTGATAGGTACGATGCCTGGTCACTACGATTCACCAGCAAAGGCGCGGCAGGCAATCGAGGAGATGGTGTCGTCGGTCGCCTTGCGGCGTGCGATTGTGGTAGAGCATTTGCTTTTGCGCCCAAAGTTTCCGGGTGCTGTGACCTGTCTGCGCTGTGAGGACTGTCATGACAACGATCCGTGGTCATTTCGCCTGACCGTGGTCATGCCGGGCTGGGCAGCCCCGTATAATAACAACCTCGAACTACGTGACTTGGCTAACAGGACGATCAAGGAAGAGATCCCCTCGCATCTACTGGCAAAGATCTGCTGGGTTGGTAACGACGGCTACGCCGTAGATGTCTGTGATCGAGTCGTTGATCAGATGACCGAAGTCATTGAAATGAATGTCACCAACGACGATGGCACGAAGGTGTCATGCACCGATGCGAGACGGTGTGCGACTTCCCTGTACACTCTCTATGCTACGCGGTTCACAAAGTGGCATCAGAAAAACCGCCGACTCATAGTGTCGCCGGACGGTGCGAGCGTGCTTGTAACGAAGTGGATTAAGACGATAGCGTTCGGGTCTTCCGGATGCACTCTTAATCTTGGGCCTGTCCGCAACTTACTCGTTGAACTGCTTACCAGCCGTTTTGTTGAGCAGATGCTCTATGGATGGCAGTTCGAACGATTCGAATCAGCATGGTACGACTGGCTTGAGGAGGACTCAAGATTCGATTGGGGTGAGGAGCGTCTGCAGGAGCATGTCTGTGCGATGCTTATGGCGCAGTCACCCAATGGGCAGACTGAAAGTATACACGCGAAGGTCAGGGGGCTATTAGAGTCCGCAGGGGAGCAACTTTCGAACTGGCTAAGGAGCTTCATTGATCACGGCAAGCACATTGATGAAAGCGACGTCTCTGGTTTCAAAATTGAGCTACAGGGTGCGTCGGTTGATATTGTCGAATATCTCACAATGACCTTTCGGCGCTATGCTATTGTTACTCACCGACTAACCGTCTTGACGCACCTTCTGAACCGGCTGAATAATGTCTATCCACCAGCGACGCTCCATGACTGTGATGATGGTGGCGATGTTAATCCTGTGCGATTAAACCATACGGCACTCGGAGCGGCTGGTACGCGCTCCTCTGCTGAATTGAAACTGAAACCTGCCGCACGTGATGACGGCAAGCTCCCTTCCGCGAAACAACCTCAAAACCGCCCACGATGAGTACGCCATGAAACCCACACATGATACCTATCCAGTGTTCGAGGCGAATCAGGTACTGACCAACAGTCACTTGAACATGATTGTTGACTATCTCGACGATCAGCAGCGACTTACCCGACCGAATCTTGTCGGTGTCGGGATCATGTGCGGGTTGGATGTCGTGATCAATGGTGATCGCACTGTGACGGTCTCTCAAGGCTGTGCAGTAACGACGCATGGATATCTCATCTCCCAAGCGGATGAATCGATTACGTTCAGGGGCTACCGGGCCTATGCTCCGCGTCTGGGTAATGGCAATGAGCCCTTGGGAACATTGCTGTCGATGACGCAACCACCTCAGATATGGGAGCTACTTAAGGAAGAGGGAACGCAGCCGTTACCAAACGTTACCTCTGGTACTCATTCGGTTATGCTGTTTGTTGAGCTGGATACGGAGAATCTCGCTAATTGCAGTCCGAATAATTGTGATGATAAAGGGTCCGAGGTACACGTAACGCTTCGGTATCTCGTTGTTGAAAAGTCTCTAGCGGAACAGCTCGCTGAGCCCCTTGCTGAACTTCCAAATCCGAAGCGTATCGCTCGCGACCTGCCTGAGCTTTCCATTCGTCGCTACACCTGGAACAAGCAAAGCGTGACCAGCACGGAGAGTGTTCTCGAGGCCTTTCAATCTATCATCAAAGAGTCACAACTTGTCAGCAGAGTTCAATCTGCTCTGACCATGTGCTGGAGTGAGCTCCGCGGCCTCGTTGGCAATGAGTTTTCCACAAATCCATTTGGTAGCTTTTCTGATCGTTATGGTTTTCTAGAGAGCAATCCAACGGTAGCTTCGCAGGTGCGCTTTCTGCAGTACTACGTCGACCACTTCTCAGATATCATCGCAGCATACGACGAGCTTCGAGGTAGTATTCCAGACCATCTCTGTTTGTGCATGCCATCGGATGAGTACTTTCCGCAGCACGTCATCCTTGGACCAAAAAATCGAACACCCTGGTATCCTGCAAGGGCGGCTGGTGGTGATTGCGAGCTGGCCCTGGACAGGATCAGATTGCTGTTCCGTCGACTGGTCGAGCTGGTGACTAGTTTCACTGAGTCGCCGGTACTGGCAAGTAATCCGGGACCTATTCGGGTAACACCCTCCGTAATCGGTACCGCACCGTTGTCGCAAAGATCAATTCCGTATTACTACCGTCTGTCCGCTCCAACTCCGTTGTATTTAGTGTGGAATCCCGATCTCGCCAGACTTTCAAGGGCGCATCATAATCTTTCATACAGGTCATTTGAATACACTCAACAGCCGACACCTGACTTTGTCAGCGAGCCCCTTGACTATAGTATCGAGAAATACAACTTCTTTCGCGTCGAGGGTCACCTCGGACTTGAGGTGGCTCAAGTGACAGAATCATTAATGGCGATGCGAAGCAGATACGGTCTCAGTTTTGACGTAGTGGCTGTAAGCACAGGTCAGTTCAATCCACAGAAACCTATCGATGCCGCAAAGTATTCATGCCATTTCGACGATCTGCAATCTGTGTACGCGTCTTTGCGTAAGGAGTATCTCTGCCTTCTCAGCAAAGCGATGAAGACAGTTGGACGCACGAAGTACACGAAGCAGTCTAACGCGACAAGTGTGAACGTGGGTAGCGTCATCAGTCCTGCAGCCGGTTCGATGTTGATGAAAGAAACGAGCAAAATGCCCGCGGCGGCAGTAAATGCGGTGCATAACGCAGACATCAATCGCGTAGCACTGTATGAACTTCAATATGATGATGCCGAACCTGATACAATTGGATACGAGTTTGTCAATAGCTGGCGTGGCACGGACTCGTGCAATCTGATGTCCGGGGACACTGACGTTGACTACACGTACCGCGCTATGTCGCTGATAGCGCAAATGCCACTGGTGATGTCGGCAGAATTGATGAAGCTCGACATGGGTGCGCTTATCAAACATGTTGGGCTGATGACGGATTACGCAGTCCAGGTAAAGCAGCTACCAAGCGATAAGTTGGCTAGCCTGTATGAACAGATGATGAACGTGGTTGCGGCATGCAGGTTGGAGGGGCTCAAGACAATTCGAGAGGAGCTGAATCGGCGTGCTGATGAGGTTCGGCGTCTGCAGTACCTGGATCGATACGTGAAGGATCATCCGTCGCTCCAGCACATGGCCGGGGTACCCGACGGTGGAACGCTAGTGCTGGTCTATCACGAGCCCAATCCGGATACATCGAACACTACGCCGTCCAAGTACCCACTGGTCAAGGATTTCAAGGCCGGAGAAGTGATTGCCGACTTCTTTCTGCCGTACAAATGTTGCTCGGACTGTCCGCCGATTCATATGACATTTCGTCCGGTCGATCCTCTGACTGTTGAGGCAACGGCTGGCTGCACCTCGGAGAAAGGATCACGTGTTGGTGTCGTCATCGGCGGTGGCAACCCCCCATACAAGCTTGTTGTCGACGACGGCGAGTCGATGAGTCCGGCACCCGGCAGCGTCATACTTACGGCGGGAGCGCACAAGATCACAGCGCTCGACAGCTCCGGCATGGAGAAGTCCATCTCTGTTAGTGTACCACTGCAGTTGACCGCCGTTGCAGCCTATCGGACGTCTGACAATGGAAAAACCTATGAGGCGGTTCTCACAGTCAGCGGGGGCACAGGTTCGTATAGCTCAAGTGGTTATGAGGTTGAAGGCAACACAGTCCTCGTAAGGGGGCTGGAGCCATCTGCAAAAAGATCAGTTATCATTAGTGACTCGAAGGGTTGTGTTCTGACCATGGAGCTTGTAGCCCCGTCGCCAATTGAGGTATCGACGATCGTCGGATGCGCATACGACAACGCTGCGAAGGTGCAGGTGAGCATCTCAGGCGGTATGCCTGGATACGTGCTTACCAGCGATGGTGAGTCATACAATGAGTTTCCAACGGTTCTATCACGTAAGCCGGGCACTCATACGTTGACTGTGGTTGATAGCCAGGGCGTGGTAAGGACAGTCGAAGTCGTCGTTCATGAGCAGCTTTCGGCGAAGGTCAATTACCAGACTCGAGATAGGGGAAAGACCTATACTGCTAACGTCACTGTTGCCGGCGGTTCTGGAACGTATGAATCTCCCGGAAATGCTGTTGATGGCGATACTGTCCTGGTTAGCGGACTTGCTCCCGGGGAGGGACGGATTGTGCAAGTCGTCGATGCAAAGGGGTGTAGCCTGGATGTTCACTTGCAGGCACTTACAGAGATCACAGTTGTAACGGACGTCGGCTGTACCAAGGGTGGAATAGCGAACGTGAGAGTCAGCGCTACCGGTGGGGCTGCAGGGCATGTTCTGACGTATGCGAACCAAACCGCAGACTTGCCGACGATACTGAAGCTTGAGCCGGGTACACATCAGATGGTAGTTACTGACAGCGTAGGGGCCGATAGAACGGTTACGATCTCAGTAGCAGAGGAGCTGTCGGCTACGATCTCATATCGCGCAGTTGACGGAGGTATTCAGTATGTGGCCATCGTTACAGTCAGCGGCGGATCAGGAGGGTACAATTCCGTGGGTGCCATCATTGAAGGTAAGACGGTCGTTGTCCCTGGCCTTAAACCGTCCGAAACGCGCCCGATTGAGATAACTGACTCACGGGGCTGTTCGCTAATGGTTGAGTTAGCAGTTCCTGCTCCGATCGAGTTGGTTACCGATGTTGGTTGTACAACAGAGAATGGTGCCACGGTATCGGTGAAGGTCTCGGGCGGAACGCCCGGTTATAAGTTGAGCTATCCCGGCGGCGTGACCGATTCGATACCGGCGAACATCGTCCTGAAGGAAGGGGTTCATGAGCTGCTTGTTACCGATGCGCATGGAGCAACCAGGATAGCCAGCGTCTCGGTCATGGAGCGCCTTCAAGCCACCAAGCCAGTCATTGATCAACAACCGGGTCAATCGCTCTTTAGTGCAACATTTACGATGACCGGCGGGTCAGGAAGTTACATCACCCAGGATGGTACAATTGATGGCTCTAAGGTCAGGGTTGCAGGTCTTGCACCCAACATCACCAAGATCATTCGAGTGATAGATGCGAAGAAAGTTTCGTGTGGCATTGACGTAACGGTCAGTACCCCGGAGGCACCATGTGATAGACCATGCAAGGGGCTTGCAGTTCGAAAGCGCTATCCGGCATGGATGCCTCGGCCGGCGGGTGGTCGATCGTACAAAGTGACGTCGGTTACCAAGCTGACTGTTAAGCTCTTTGACGAAAACAACGCCACCGTGCTAAGTCTCAACCTTATCGAACCTGCGCTCAAGTTGCTGACACCGGTGCTTGAGATCACTGAGACCAACTATGATCGTTTAATGACGGCAGTTGTGAAGGAGTTCATGCGACTGATAGCCGCCAATCTCAAGGATGATAGGCTTGTGCTGGCCTTTACGCCTGGTGGATTGGGTGGCCTGACAATCGAGCGATACGCGTGTCACACTGTTGAGATGGAAGTTGCATTTGAAACAAAAGGGACGTTCCTCTCATTGAATGAGCAATGGATCTATCGAAATGACAACGTCCTTGTCACAAGCCGTAGCTCAAACAAAGAGAGTTTGCTTCCGGCCTTTGGTGAGATTGACATGGACAAATGTGCCGGAACTCAAGGAATCGATTGCCGTCTCGAGGTCAATACCTTGAGCATAGTTCGCAGTCAGACGGGTTCTGTGGTTCGTCCGGTGATTCCAGCCGGAACGGCAAACCCCATCGTGTACTGGCGCATCGACACAGCAAGCGGAACACAATTCTCGAATGTACAGGAACTGGCTCTGACGGCCTCCATGCTACCGGCAATTGTACACCTTCTGGTGGTCGATCGAAAGGGATGCTGGACGTACGGTCAGGCTGAGTTGTCGCGGGATAGCGGTTCAGCTGTCAAGATGACCGTACTCGGATGACGCGTGACTACCATATCGGGACGTTGATAGTTGATGCAGCTGTCATTGGCGATGCTGTCCTGGGTCAAAGGGTTCAACAAGAGATTGGGCGAGCTATCCTCGCGATGACACTGAAGGCTGACAACAATCTTGCTGACAGTGAGTCGAACACATCCCGCTATTGGATCTTTGACCGTGTCGAGGTCGATCTCGGCCAGGTTGATCTCAGCGAGTTGGAGTCGAGCCTTCCAATTGGGGTGCGCTCAGCCCTGGAGAAGTTACGGGCCGATGGTGAACTCGCAACAAGCCCCATGCCTGAAATCGATGTTTACCGTCCGAGGGAATTGCGTCCGCTGAACGAGGCGGATCCGCGGCATCTGGATGCTGAGCAAGCACTGCTGGAGTCGTTCTTGTATACGTTGGTCCATGGACGCAGGCCTTGGTGGTATCGTCCTGACGTTGACGAGAACCTTGAGCGTAGGTTTCGCAGCTTGCTTGGAAGTGATTCGTCGTTGTATGGCAATCGGCTGCTAGCCGGATTCTCTCTTGCGTTGAGTCGTACACTCGATCAGAGTTCTATTGCACGCGAAAGGCTTTTTCGACGATACTCCACGGACATGCTGGCGCTTCTCATGGGAGCATGTGCACCGGACCGTGCCGCGGAGGTAGCTGCAGCCGTGGCTGCAATA
>JBEIIK010000014.1:0-29550 GCA_040380835.1 Ignavibacteria bacterium
AAGGCAAAGCCTCCGTCTACCAGTGAAACAACGAACGGACGCATGGCATACCAGTTGCCGACGATCGTTCCCAGCAGTGCGATGAGTCCGATTCCGGCTCCGGTATAGAGTCCTTCCTTCCAGCCACGAATCCTCATACGCTTAAGGATGAGCGTGAGGATCACCGCGCTCACGGCAGCAACAGCCATACTTAGGATGTATCCCGGCGTTGCATTCCCCGTTGCTTGTATCTTTTCCATTGTGAGAAGATTGGCGTCCATCCATGGCTGTGAGAATGCTCCATACCAAGCCATTCCCAGCACCATGTTGATGACAACGCAGACAATGATCACGAGTGCAGACTTCTTCATGCGCTGTTCCCCTAATTGTTTCGAACAAATCTAACACCGCCCCCTACTGCTTCACAAACCGCACCGAGCGTGCTTGGCCCCCTATCTGCAGGGTGAGGATATACGCGCCCGGCAGCAAGGGGCTGATGCTGATGCTGCCTGTTGTGGTGCCTGCTGCGAGGCTGCGACCATTGAGATCGACGACGGAGAAGAATGACGGAGCGTCGATACCAACGATCGTAACGGACTCGCTGGCCGGGTTGGGATAGACGCGCAGTGCTGAGCTACCGATCTCTTCAGCCACCGACGTTGTGGTATCTGGACTGATCACAAGTGTGTAGGTCTGACGTTCGATCAGTGTGTCTCCTTGAACACGAGCAATGACTGTGATGGGATACGTGCCCTTTACCGGGCTCGGCCACGTGATCGTACTGGTGCCCGTTGCAAGAGTCATCCCTGCCGGAGCGTTCGCGGCAAGACGATACAGAACGGTCTTGGTGGTGTCCGAAGCAACAGCCCTCACCTGATACGAGTATGGCTTGCCCTCAATACCGGTTAGCGGCGGATTCGAAGTGAAGGTAATGGTAAGGGGCGGCTTGTTGCCGGTGATCGCCAGCGTGTAGGACTGTGTCGTTGAATACGTCTTTCCGCCCGAAACGATTGATGCACGCACGACCACCTGGTGCGAGCCTTCTACGGGCACCGACCATGTAATGACGCCACTGGACGAGTCGATAGTCATTCCGGAAGGAGCAGTGACGAGTGCATAGGTGATGCGTTCGTTGACGCTCGCCTGTGCCTTTACGCTATATGTGTAGGGTGTGCCGACGCGTCCGGTTATGACTGCCGCAGAGGTGATGGTGACAGTCGGACTGTCAGGCGGCGGTGGAGCTGAGCCGAGAAGTAATGAATCAAGAAACTCATCATCCTGAAACAATGTCCGTGCCGTTGAAGGTGCGTTACGCACGACAACAAGCTTGCGCGACGGAATCACGTACAGGCACTGTCCATACGCCCCGCGGCACATGACAAAATCGTTGGGGATGAGCGTGTCAACAAGAATCGGTTTTATCTGCGTGTTAAACTGATTGCTGTTGTTCTTGTTCACGATGTTGCCGATCGAATCGGTGACAGGGCGCTTAAGCCACCAGTAGAAACCGTACGCCGGATATGGATCGGTACTCTTCAGTACTTCGTCAAACATCGCCTTCGACAACAGCTGTGGTCCGTTCCATGTTCCATCAAGCGTACGTCGCACGAACTCGCCAAACTTGTACCATTCGTTGGCCCGCACATACGCACCACCGCTCAGCTGCGGATTGCCATCAGCGAAACGTCCACGCCATTCAACGCGCATGCCAAGCGGATCAAAGAGCTTGCGCTTGATGTAGTCTTCCACCTTTTCTGCGCCAAGCTTGCGCTGAAGAGCAAGTCCGAAGATGTTTGGATCCGGACCGTAGATAAAGGTCGAGCCGGCTGGAAAGAGAACCTTTGCATTCAGGAAGTCAGTCCATGCAAGCTGGTCTTTCAGTTCCTCAAACCCGCTCGACATCGTCAGCAGATGCCGATAGGTCACCTTCGACTTCTGCGGGTCGTTCTTCCATTCGGTCAGAACTTCAACCACCGGCTTGTCCAGGTCAATGATGCCTTCATCAGCGGCGATCGCAGCAGCCATACCCACGAGCCCCTTTGTTGCACTGGCAAGAAGCTGAAGACGATCAGCATTCCCTCCGTTGGCGTACGACTCGCGGATGACCTGACCGTCGTGCACAACAATGAACGTCTGGCCGCCCATCTTCACACTGTACCCCTCGGCAGCATCCATCCGCTCCTTGCTCGGGGCCTGGGCCCACAGGCCAACGGAGCCAATGAGCAACGACGTAAGCAGAAGTATGATCGCCGTGATGTGCCGGATTTGAGTTTGCTGCCCAGTTGTCATGATGATTCCTACGGTTGCTACTTCTTGGTATGAATGACGGCTAGTGCTGGATGATCAACGGAACTATGCTGTCATCTCCGCTAATGCTCGTCCGGATGTGATAGATGCCGTCTGGCAGCATGCTTAGGCTAACCACGTGCTGCATGCTCCCCATCTGCATCACGGCACTGTGCACTACCAGCCCCCTGCCATCAATGATCTCCGCGATGGAATTACTGGAAAGGGGCGAAGCAGTTCCGATGGTGATGCTCTCGCTTGCAGGATTGGGATAGATGCGGAGTGCTGAGTGCATGCCAACTTCATCCACCGACGTTGTGGTATCGGGACTGATCACGAGTGTGTAGGATTGGCGTTCGATCAGTGTGTCTCCCTGCGCACGAGCAATGATGGTTATGGGATATGATCCACGCTTCGGACTTGGCCATGACAGCGTGTTGGTTCCCATCTGCAGCGTCATACCCTCGGGCGCATTCATCGCCAGACGGAAGGTAACGGTCTTGCTGGTATCGGATGCGACAGCTCGAACGCGATATGAGTATGGCTTACCCTCGACGCCAGTGAGTGGCGGATTTGATGTGAATGTGATACTAAGGGGCGGTCTCGGCTTGCCGATGACGAGCGTAAAGGTCTGAGTGGCAGCATACGTTGTGAGAGCCGATATCACCGATGCACGAATGACTACGCTGTGTGATCCCACAACTGGCCTGGACCACGAAACGCGACCGGTAACCGAGTCGATGGACATTCCGCTTGGCGCTGTGTTTAGGGCATAGCGGACCGGACGCGTCGTGTCCGATGATACAGCGCGGGCCAGATAAGTGTACTCTTTATCTTCGGTGCCCGTTACGAGCGGAGTTGATGTGAACGTCACAGACACAGCGGATGCACTCTCGATCACGAGTGTGAAGTTCTGCGTGGCTGAGTACGGCTTTCCGCCCGAGACCATCGACGCACGAAGGCTTACGGGATAGGACCCTTCAATAGGTGCTGTCCACGTGATAAGACCCGAGACTGAATCGATGCGCATGCCAGTAGGTGCTGTCACAAGTGCATAGCGGATCGGATCGCTGATATTGGACTGTGCCTTGACTGGATACGAGTATGGAGTTCCGACCTTGCCCTTGACGATCGCAGTGGAGGTGATGAGAATTGTTGGATTCGTGGTCGTGTTCAGCGAGTCAGTGATCACCGTCAGGTTATACGTCAACCGATTGGCCGTGTACATCCGCTCGTTCACCGGGTTGTAGCACATGTCAACCGGCTGCACCGTGCCCGTGCCGAGAGAGATGGTCTTGATCACTTCATCCTTGAAGACATCTACCACCGACACGCGATGACTCCATTCATCTACCCAGTAGATCTTCTTGTTGCGTGGGCTGTAGCAGAACGCCGTTGGCTCGTCTCCGGCGGTGATCGTCTTGAGTACCTTGTGCGTGATAGCATCAATAACCGAGACGGTGCACTCCTTCGGCGTATTCGGTCCCGGCGCGCCGACGTTTGTGCAGTACATCTTACTGCCTTCCGGACAGTAGAACATCGCCGTTGGGCCATCGCCAACGGTGATGGTTGTGACCACTTTGTTCGTGGTGCCATCGATCACCGTGATGTTATCCGAGCTGTAGTTGGAGCAGTACACCGTGTTACTTGCCTCGTTGTAGTCAACACCGCGCGGAGTATTGCCTGTTGTCACCGTTTCCACAACCACGTCCGTGGAGCAATCAATGACTGACAGGTTCTTGCTACCGGCGTTCGGACAGTAGATCTTATCGTCTTTCGGATTGTAGCAGAGCACTCGCGGGGTAGAGCCCACCTTGATCGTCGCCACGACCTTATTCGTTACACCGTCGATCACCGTCACCGTACCTGACATCTCGTTAGCGCAGTACATCTTGTTTTGCTTTGTCGAGAAGGCGAAGGCCCTAGGGCCATCACCCGCCGCCATCACCGCGATCACATTATCCGTTGCACCATCGATCACCGTCACACTGTCAGCAAAGTAGTTCGCGATATACACCTTGTTGCCGACGGTGTTCACCTCTACCTCGCGCGACCCCTTGGCCATGGGAATCGTCTTGATGATTGTGTTGGTCGCCCCGTCGATGATCGTTGCACTATGCTCGTCCGGCATTCCCTGATCATTCGTGTTCGCCGTGTAGATCTTGTTGTTCACCGGATTGTAAATCAAGTCACGAGCCGATGCCGGTTTCGGCAGAGCGATCGCGGTTTCGATCCACTGAGCGTGGAGCGCTGTGCTAACACTGAGCAGCTGTGCCGCGATTAGTACGATGATGTGGGAGTATCGTAGATGCATGGCCGGACTATCCTGATGTTATTCACGATATATATGCCTTTAGCCGGATGTTGGTTACATGCGCCCCTCCAATTTTCTTTACCACAGTACCGACGCACAGCGAGCGATCGAAAGATCATCTGACACAGGTCAGCTACCCCTACTCCCGCACAAAACGCACCGACCGCACCTCGCCCCCTACCTAGAGTGTGAGGACATAGGATCCTGATGGAAGGGGGCTGATTTCGATGCTGCCGGTTGTGGTGCCTGCAGTGAGGTCGTTGATACGATGCTTCAGGATCTAAACGCCTGTCGCATCAGATTGATCTCCTGGCGCGAGATACCGATCCTCTTTGCCTCGTCAGCCCACGTGGACACGATCAACTTCATCTGCGCGATCAGGTCCTTTGCACGGAGCGCGGATACGCGAAAGGACGGCGCTATCTCTTCGACGAGTTCGACATCAAGGAGGTTATCTGTCTCGGTGATATTCAAACGCAGACCCGTTCCGAAGGGCACCGGATTGATGTCATATGCCGGTGCAAGCAGCCACGTCCTGTCGCGTCCGAGCAGGAAGCTGTGATTTCGAAGATGATCATCCGTGTTCGAAATCAGCACATGAAAAAGAATGCGCTTCCATAGTTCTTCAAGCTGCTGTGGTACGTTCGAACAATGACGGATGATGAAGTCAGCAAGGTCAAGATAGCTCACCCCCGTCGTGTGATCATCACCATCCTGACGTCGCAGAAGAGTCATCGCGGAAGCTGCATGAATTCGTCCGCCATTACCCACGCGATCAAAGCGCTTACTCAATAGTGTGCTGTGTCCCGTTCCAAAGCGTTCGAGCCGCACAACAGGCGTCGTGATTCCGCACTTCCTCGCCAATGTCGTTGCCAGGAACTCCCACGCCGCCACATTCCACGAATCTGATCGACTCGGAAACTTCGCAATCCATAGATCACCCTCCGGATCAACGACACTCGCCTTGGGTCGAGCGCCTCCTAGAGAGGATCCGGGCGCAAGAAGCTGTAGCAGTCGAGCCAATTCATGTTCGTTCACATCATCGCGCTCATACGAGAGGCTCACCTCCTGGAGTTTCCTTAGAGATGTCAGCGGAGGCGCAGCAAACGCATCGTTGTCATCGAGGAACGGTCCGTCTGGACTGAGTCGAAATCGAAGCCCCCCAAAGCGTCCCGCATCATGGACACCAAGAAGAAAATCACTGTCGAGCATTCTTCCTAGTTCTACTCCCTGCTGCCTAGCTAGATAGGAAGCACGCTGTTGCATGATGGTCCTTCCCCAGCGATCGGGCGCTGAGTCCATGAACGCACCGAACATCGTTCTGCCAGTCGAGGCGTATTGTGGACCTGAGAATAACTGAAGCTCAGGATCGATCACGACGGCAGATTTGCTGCCCAGCCACGACGCGTCATACGCAAAGGCAAATGTCTCCTTACCCCGCGCTGCGTGAACGTTCATTTCGCCTACGCGAAGGGGCCCACCGAGTCCGACCCAGTCTGCATAGACATGTATCGTCCGAGACGCGCTCATGATGATCAAGCGCCTCTTCGCGTCGACACTCGCTTGCGCGCTGCAAGCCCGAGGTCCTGAAGTTTTCGACCAAGCTCATCGTTACTGGCAGCCGCACCGAGTCCGGCTTCAAGCCCGAGAATCACCAGGACCTGGAGGTAAGCCCCAATGGAAACCGATGGCGTACCCGCCTCGATACGCATCAGCGTAAGCCGGCTGATTCCTGCGCGTTCAGCAACCTGCTCAGCAGTGAGCGAGCGACGTAGGCGTGCAAGACGTATGTCCCCACCAAGTCCCTCCAGGAGACGTCGATGCTTCGGTAGGATGATATCCTCGGTGTTCATTATGCTCTTTATATCTCACGTTGTAGTGATTTATGTTCAATATACGATACATTAAAGATTCCGCCGTATCATCTCATTCGTATCTCCTGGCCGCTGCGGCGGCATCACCTTCAACGCAGCGGCCGCACGCCCCCTACTGCTTCACAAACCGCACTGAACGTGCTTCGCCCCCTTGCATGAGGGTAAGAACGTAGCTGCCGCGCGCAAGCAACGTGATATCGATGTCGCCTGACGTAGTGCCCGTTAGTAGGGGGCGAGCAAGGACGTCGGTGATGCTGAATGATGCCGCATAGGAAAGTCCTGAGATGCTCAGAACAGATTCGGCGGGGTTGGGATAGACCACGGGTGTATGGATTGTTTCTTCATCCGAAACCGATGTCACGCCGCAGCCAAGGGTGTACTTGCGCAGAAAGTCCCATAAGAGATCGGTGGCATTGATCTGTGCAGACGGAGGGCTGACGTTGTTCGGCGCGCCCCCTGGCCAGCTGTGGCCGCCGTCGGCGGTTGCGTAGTGGTGCAACTCGACATCGCAGCTGCACTGACTGAGTCGGATGAAACTGGTGCCGCTGGTTCCTCCGTCAACGATAACCTCGCGCTTCGCACATGCATTGTATTGCGCCCAGACGGTCAGGTTACTGTCCTGACTAGGGAAGAACACATCCTTCAGGAACGGGACATCCTGCGGACCGTTCCCGCCATTGTATCGAACAACCGGATCGACCCTTGAGTGGAAACTGATGATCGGCACTCTGTTGACCGGATTGCATGGCTGGTACATATGTGAGCATGCATTGGGAGCAATTGCCGCAATGCGATGACTGAGCTCACACGCAAGACGATAGCAGAGCATTCCGCCATTCGATGTACCGGTCGCATACACGCGAGTCGTGTCGATCGGGTATTCACGAAACAGCTCATCAAGCATCACGTTGACGAAGGCAACATCATCAACATCTTTACTGGCTGACGGAGGACAGCATGCTCCGGCATTCCACGAGCGGCCGGTGGCAAACTCCTGACCCTCCGGATAGACAACGATGAAGCCTTCTTTGTCGGCCTTTTCCGACAGACGTCCCTGCAGAGCCAGCGCTTGCCATCCGATCTCCGTACGCCCCGCCTGCTGTCCACCATGAAACGCCAGCAACACCGCATACCGCTTTCCCGGGTCGTACCCCGTTGGTAGATGCGTCATGTACGTTCGCTGCGTTGTACCCACCAGAACACTGTCGTAGATGTTCTGAGCGTGAGATGCAGCAAATGCGAATAGCAATCCGAGTTGAAGTGATGCGATGAATCTCATGACAGGACCTGTATCATTAATCTGCTTAGTTCACGATCACACTGCGACGCAGCGTGTTACGGCCACGTTCGATGACAACGATGTACGTGCCTGGCGCCAGCCCGGTAACGTCGATCTCATTCACATTGCGAGTATGCAGGTAGGTACGTCCGAATACATCGATCAGCGATACATTGAAATCCTCGTCAGCAGCAACGTCGATGGTGAATTTGCCACCGGACACAGGGTTCGGATACACACGGACTTCGTCAGCCTCACGCTCGTCGGAGCTTACCGACACCGTGCCGCACTTCGTTTGCTGACGCAGGAAACTCCAGAACATCTCCGTTGCCGGTGCATGCCACTGATGACTGTTGCCCAGCACGGTGTAGAAGCGGAAATCTTCATCGCAACCAATAAAGTGCTCCCGCACCACGAGCTCTCCTGCCACGCGTACCGTGTCGATGACGGAGTTACCACAGCTAAGGTTGTTCGACCAGTAGAGTCGGTTCAGTGAATCAATGGTACCGCGGCAGGTCGGAAGATTATCGCCCTCCAGGCTACCCTTCATAAAGATCATCGGAATCGGCTTCTTCGGACGGCAGTTGACGTATGCCATCCTCCACGAACAGCCGGGAGCAACGTCGCCATTGCAGTTACCATCACCACAGGATCCATCAGACCCGTAGCCCCAGCCCCCTGAGAGCGGTGCCATGGCAGCAAACCGATCCGTAAGATCACATGCCATTCGGTAGGTCATCATTGCCCCATTGGAGAAACCCGACATGTACACGCGACATGTGTCCACACTGTAGTTACTGATCAGTCTGTCAAGCAGAACATTGAGAAATCCTACATCGTCGTGTTCCCTCACCGTTGATGGCTGATCGTAGGCATTCCATAATCTGCTGTTCGCGTTTGAAGCCGACGGCATACCGTTGGGATACACCGTGATAAATCCGACCGTATCGCCAAGGACATGCCACCGTGCCGACTCTGCATGCTGCGCAGCATTGCTGAGACCGGGATGACATGCAACGATCAGCGGGTATCTCTTTGACCTGTCATAACCATTGGGCAGGTGCAACTGGTAGGACCGGGATCTCCCCTGCCATACGAGCGAATCAATGGCCTGTCCAAACACAGGCAGCGCCGCAGCCGCAAGCATTACGGTGCAGAGTATCTTCAAAGCATGACTCTTGTTCATGGGGCGCACAGACGTGCGATCATCCTGCGGGGTTTAACCCAGCTGGAGACGAGCCCGCGGGTTTGTGTCGGTTCAGATGCATGGCTGTCTTGCACTACTGCTTCACGAATGTCACAGTAACACCATCCATTGTTGGGAACCTCAAGGCGTAGAGGCCATTGGGGAGTTCAGTAACCGAGATCGTCATGCTCTCAGAAACAACCTTGCCATGGAGCACTACTCTTCCGGTCACATCCGTGATGACGTAATCCTGGCCGATCATGGGTGCTTCTACGGTGAGCTGTGCCGATTCACTGGTCGGATTTGGAGCAAGCTGAATTCCGGTTGTCTTCTCTTCATTCACCGATGTGGTGCTCTCGTCCTTGACGCAGCGAATGCAGGCACCGTACTGTGCCCAGTAGGCATTTCGCACGGCATAATCCTGAGGGTATGCAAGCTCCAGGAAGAATCCCATACCGGGTCCCACGAGGGATGCAGACCAATAGGCAGCGGCGGCGTTTGTAGAGTTTGAGAAGACACCCGAGTTATTGCGACCTCCGCTGGGGATGGCCGAGAAGCCGGATAGATTGGTTGCGTTCGTATTGGGCGAACGCCAGATGCTCGTCCCCACGCTTTTCAGGAAGCCCCCTGCCGAGTTGGGCAGGCTAATTCCGCCATTTGCATTGGCATCGTAGAAGTTAATCAGCTTGGCAAAATCTGCCATTGATGGCACTCTCCACCCCGCAGGACAGGGGTTACGCTCATCGGTGGCCACAAAGTGGTTATACAGCTTGCCATACGGGCAGTCATAATTCGGATCGTTCTGATACGAACACATGCCGGCACTCTTCAGAGCAGTCCATTCGGCGGCATCACTGACGTTGGGAATGGAATCGCCGTTTTGAAATCGGGTAACCTTGAGGTTCTCGGCAAACCAGGCCAGGCTATCGATGACAACTGTCTTGTACACGTTGCCATCGATGTCAGTCACCTGACCATACGTCACGTCCGGATTGTGAACGCTAGGCGTTCCGCACGTGTGGTCGGTCACCTGACTTTGAGCCACGATGCAAGTGGACATCTGAAGTGTTAAAAGCACGACAGCTGTAATGAATTGCCGAACAATCGAATATCGCATGGGGCTAAACCGTTTCTGTATGGAATGAGACATTTACCGTTGTGCATCAGATTCCACCACCAAGGAAATGGTTACTGACGCACCACGGGCGAGACTGCGTCTCGCCCCTACACGTTATCCGCAACCGACGCACGACACGTTACCCGTAACCGATGCGCCACTCCTCATGCGGTCCTCGTCAATTGCCATTGCACACTTACCGTTAATGCATTAATTTCATCGCATGATCGTTAGCTTTGGATCGCAAGCCACGGAGGACGTCTATCATGGAATGTCGACGAAGCAAGCCCGATCGATCCCGGAGTTTGTATGGTCGGTCGCGCATCGAAAGCTGGATATGCTCAACGCAGCCCATGCTCTCATCGACCTGCGCATCCCGCCCGGCAACCGGCTCGAAAAGCTCGTCGGGAACTATGAAGGATATCACTCGATCCGCATCAACGACCAGTACCGGATCGTGTTCCGATGGGTCGATGGTCACGCGCACGATGTTACGATCACCGACTACCATTGATACGACTGAACGGAGGACACCTCAATGACACCGAAGCATAGACGCCCTGTCCATCCCGGCGAGATCCTTCTCACCGAGATCCTGGAGCCGATGAACATGACGCAGGTCGAACTAGCAGAGCGGCTCGCAATTCCTATTCAGCGGATCAATACGATCATTCGAGGCAAGCGCGGCATCAGCGCAGAAACGGCGATACTTCTTTCACAGGAACTGGGCACCACACCCGAGTTCTGGATGAACCTGCAAGTTGCCTGGGATCTGTATGAGGCTCGTCAGCGCCTGCAAAAGGCAGCATGAGTGATTCGCACTGGTTTGAGGTTTGAGGTTTGAGGTGGGAGGTGGGAGGTCATTCGTCACCCAGCATCTTCAGCATCAGACGAAACGACGTATCAGGATAGGCAAGCTGGTTAACTGTTCCGGTGATGAATGTGCCTTTTGATGGGGCGTAGAAAGCGAACGCGCCAGACAAGCCTGAGTGGCCAATGAGTTCGGGCTGGGCTTTGAAGGGCGAGAAGATCCGCGGAAGCCGGAAGCGCATAATGCCTGTTGCATATGCAAATGGGAACCAGATGCTGTTCCATGTGCGCGTAAGCTCGTCAAGATCTGTCGAGGGCGCGATTGTGTCGCCGAAGAATGCACGTAGAAAGATCATCATGTCGGAGGACGTCGACACGACGCCGCCATCGGGACCAAACGAGGTCATAGCCTGGGGGATAGGCAGCGGCTTCTGCTTGTAGTACAGCGTCATGGGCCGCGTATCGGACGGGTCGGTGTACATGTACGTCGACGTCATACCGAGTGGCACGAACAATCGGTGCTGCAGAACCTCGGCAATGCAAGCCCCTTCCACCACCTCAATGATGCGTCCAAGCAGCTGATAGTTGGTGTCGGAGTATTCGGCCCGACCCGCCTGCCCGGGTCGGAATGCCGGGCGCATGCCACGCGCACGCTCGAGAACATCCTCTAGCGTCCACGATCTGTCGCTACCGGCAAACAGCTCATCCTGCAGGCTGCTATCATGTACCTTCCGCTGGAAGTAATCAGGCAGTCCGCTCGTGTGTGACATCAGCTGCCGGATGTTTAGGAAGGGGGCTTGCTGCACCCCGTCAATAATGAGCAGGTCCCGCAGCAGTTCAGCACCGAGATACTGACCGATCGGATCATCAAACCCAAGGCGTCCCTCGTGTCGGAGCTGACGCAACAGGGCCGTGATCATGAGCTTCGTTGTGCTGGCAATGAAGAACTGAGACCCTGGCTCGAGATTACCCGACGCGCCGATCCATTCATCCTGCACCGTACGTGCAGAAGACGTCAGCCGGCAGACAGACACCGCTGCTCCGTGCACCTTGCGGTTGTCGATAAGTTTATCAAGTGCGAGTTGATACATGGCTCTAGATCCAGAACATGACGTGAACAAACTGCCCGCTTTCAAGACCTTGCTGTTTTCGTACGTGGGCCTTTATAGGCAGCAGATACGTCACACGTTTCGTATCGTACCAGATGGCCGTACGCCACGTAGTATCGCCCACTTGCGCAGAGACATGAAGTCTTCCCCAGCCCCCTTCAAGGTGCTGCATCGCTGAGCGTATCTCTTCGGACATCTCTGCCGGCAGTGAAACAAACCACCAGCCACCTTTACCAGGCGACAGCCAGAGCTCAGCAGTGAAGTTGTAAGCGATAGGACTGGTCATGGAAGGGGCAAATTAGCGTGCCACGGGGCCATTTACTTCGCGCATGTGTGACGTATGAGGATGTCATCCCCCCCGAGAACGCGGGAATATCTGCGTTCAGACGATTGCGTAAAAGCACACGGCTTCAGCCGAGGGGAAACGTGTGCATCACCTTGAATTCGCGGAATATATTCCGTATTTTCAAGGCGATGATTGATCGTCTAATCCATTCAGCGCTCTCGTCTCGCCTTGCTGATTACCCTGTTGTGGCTGTATTGGGGGCTCGGCAGGTTGGAAAGACAATGCTGGCCCGGTCACTGAAAATCGAGAAACCGTCGATTTACCTTGACCTAGAGCGACCATCCGATCTAACTCGGCTGTCCGATCCAGAACTGTATCTGGGCGGGCTGCAAGGGACGTTGGTCATACTAGATGAGATCCAGCGGCTACCGGAGCTGTTTCCGTTACTCCGCTCACTGGTGGATGAACGTAGACAGGCTGGTGAGAATGCAGGACACTTCCTCCTATTGGGGTCGGCCTCGCCGCAGTTACTCAGGCAAGGGTCGGAAACGTTGGCTGGACGCATCAGCTACATCGAGCTGGATCCTTTTGTTCTGCCTGAGATTGGATACGATGCCGACACGATCAGCAAGCGCTGGATGCGCGGTGGCTTTCCATTGAGTTTTCTGGCGAGAAGCGATTCAGCAGCGATGAAGTGGTGTAGTGACTTCCTAACGTCATACGCAGAGCGGTATCTACCCGAGTATGCTCTGCGGACAACACCTGTTCAGCTTCGACGGTTGTGCACCATGCTTGCCCATCAGCAGGCCTGTTCGATCAACCTTGCAAGCATCGGCAATTCACTTGGTATCGATGGGAAGACCGTTCGATCATACATCGACCTGCTGGAGGGACTTTATCTCCTTCGGCGAATTCCGTCATGGAATCGCAACGCTGGCAAGCGCCTCGTCAAAGCCCCTAAGTTACAGTGGCGTGATAGTGGCCTTGTGCATAGTCTGCTCGGCCTGCATAATCTTGATCAGGTTCTCGGACATCCCATCTGCGGTCACTCGTGGGAGGCCTTCTGCAGCGAACAGATCATTTCGATGCTGCCAGAAGGAGCATCATACAGCTACTATCGCACACATGCTGGTGCAGAGGTCGACCTCGTGATCGAGTTCACCGACGGGCGCATTCATGCAATTGAGATCAAGCGCACCATCAGCCCGAAACTTCGCCAACCCTTCATCGAAAGCATGACGACGATCGGCGCAACCCAAGGGTACTTCATTACGCCGAGTGGGACATCCTTCCCTCTCGCAGAAAATGTTCAAGCCTTGTCACTTGCGGAGTACATAACAAAAGAGCTTCCCGGACCTTATTGACACTCTCAAGCAGCGTTGTGGCGTCATCCCAAAGAGCGCAGCGACGAGGGACCGCAAGTGCTGCGCACAGTTACCGAAATGACGGGGTTACGGGATGTCATCGGTCATTGGTCATTAGTCATTAGTCATTAGTCATTAGTCATTAGTCATTAGTCATTAGTCATTAGTCATTAGTCATTAGTCAGTCCGTACCTCCGGACCTCCGTAATTTCTTCCTCATGCTTCGCTCCCTGTACGTTGATCTGAACTCATACTTCGCTTCTGTCGAGCAGCAGGAGCAGCCGGAGCTGCGTGGACGTCCGGTGGCGGTAGTACCGGTGATGGCAGATTCAACGTGTGCGATTGCGGCGTCATACGAGGCGAAGAAGTTTGGTGTGAAGACGGGGACGATCATTGCCGAGGCCAGGCAGAAATGTCCGGAGCTGGTGCTGGTGCTGGCCCGGCATTCACTGTATGTGGAGTATCATCACCGCATTGTGGAAGCCGTTGAACAGACAATCCACGTCAAGAGTGTGAACTCGATCGACGAGATGGTATGCGAGCTTACGGGCTCTGACCGGCAGCGTGAAAAGGCGATCGCGATCGCTCATGCAGTGAAGGCATCGATCAAGTCCAATGTGGGTGACACAATGACCTGCAGCGTGGGCATTGGACCGAACGACTATCTGGCCAAGACGGCGTCGGATATGCTGAAGCCCGATGGGCTAGTGATCATTGAAGAGGAGCAATTGCCTGACGTGCTGTACGCACTCGAGCTGCGCGACCTCTGCGGCATCGGCAAGCAAATTCACGCGCGGCTTCGCAAGCATGGCATCTTCACCGTCGAGATGCTCTGCGCAGCACCGAAGCACCAGCTGCGCGATGTATGGGGCGGCATCGAGGGCGAACGCATGTGGGCCCGCCTGCGAGGTCAGGATGTACCGATGGCCGAAACTCAGAAGTCCACGGTCGGGCACTCCCACGTTCTCGAGCCCGAACACCGCTCTGTTCAGGGGGCGAAGGCCGTCGTACACCGACTTCTACAGAAGGCCGCCATGCGCCTTCGACAGTACGAGCTCCATACGGCTGAGGTGACCGTCAGCGTACGCTATGTCGATGGAACCAAGTGGAAGCAGGCACGCGAGATCACACCCACACAGGATGTGCTGCAACTGACGACGATCATGAGCAGCATGCTCGAGGCCATGCCCGAGCATGGAACGCCATTCAAGGTCACGATCGCCCTGAACAAGGTGAGCCCCCTTGAATCAACTCCCCTGCCGATGTTCGAAAATGTTGGCCCGGCTCGCTCGGCACTGAACAACTCGATCGATGCCATCAACAGAAAGTATGGCAAGAACACGCTCTACGTTGGCACCGCATGGAACGCGCTCTCGAGCGCACCGATGCGCATAGCGTTCAACCATATTCCAGACTCAGAGGTAGATGATGACACGTAGGGGGGAGACGCAGTCTCGCCCGTTACCCCTCCACGGTTACGGCGCTATGTACATCAATGTGCGTCCTTCATTGACCCAGAAGTACATGCCCGGTGCGAGATCATCAGTGGATGTGACACGGACGGTACGACCAAGGACATCGGTTGGATACAGGCCCCGAAGCAGAAGATCGCGGGCTGACTCCAAATTGATTTGCAGGCGCAGCGCATCGTTGAGGCGCGTTGATGTGTCATCACGGACACTCGTTGTGAACGGATTCCAAGAGAACACACCGGTAGTCGCTGAGATCATGATCCTGTCACCACGACTGAAGATGCTGATGGGTTCAATCGCAAATGGCAGGTCCGGGGCATCCTGCCAGGTGCTTCCATCGGCGCTGCCAACAAGCACGCCGCGAAACCAAGGAACAAAGATCTGTCCGTCATTGCCGTGGGTGATGAAGCGGCCTGACAAATATCGGTAGTTCCCACTGTAGGGAATGTCGTACACCACAGACCAGCTCTGCCCCTGATCAGTCGAACGCACGATGGCACCACCTCTGATGCGATAGGTTGATGGCGACTGCACCTCAATGGTTGAGTAATCTTCAATGACGTGATAGGCAACCGCGAGCAGGCTGCCGTCAGTGGTGCGATGCATGGACATCACATACGGATTATACGGCAGAGGAAGCTTCACAGGGTTGAATGTGGCTCCATTGTCTGTTGAACGGAGAATTCCTCCTCGACGATGGGGCTGAGCATCGTCGACATACATCGATGCGGTGTCCGTGCCCAGCATCGAAACAAGGATCGACTCGTCATCAGCGACGACAACGTCCGAAGGGAAGACCTCCGGATCGGTTTTCGCACCGGGCGGGAGAGACATGGTGTCGGTAACTGCACCGCGATGACGACGCACAACTCCCGTCCAGCCGCTGTAAATGGCTGAGTCCTCGAGCTGGCGAACAAAGCCGGACGGTTGCTTGGAAAGCGTGTCCAAAAAGTCCCCGTCGTGAGAGAACCGCCGGATACACGGACCCGGAAGCAGGACGTCCGCACTGCGAACAACCGGCTGCGGCACGCCCCACACACGCCAGCGTTGAAGATTTCGATTTTCAAAGCTTCCAAACGTAATGCCCGGCAGCCCTTCATCACCTGCAACGCAGGACTGTGCGTGCGCTATGAATCCAAAGCCCGACGAATCAACCCTAAGGATGGTAGCCAGATCATTTAGCACGACATCTCGACTGCCGTCCGATGATCGCCAAGAGGCCAGCATGGCCTGGAACGGAAAGATCTCGATATCGCGCATAAACGAGCCGACACTGTAGATAACTGGCTTATCACCCGATACGTCCACAATGCCATTCTTCGATGGGTCTTCAGCGGCGATCACGAACCCGCGTCTGCCAAGACTGAACTGTGTGGTGTATGAACGGTTCCAGTAAAACCCTCGCGCCGGTCCGGCGATGTCTATGTGAAACGCAAATCGCCGAATGACTGGAGGGTCGCTACACTCGACCTGATGCACGATCATCGAATCATTGATCTGGCCACACCAGTATGAATATCCTCGAACAGGATACCCGTAACCCATTGGACGGCCAACGTTCGCTGGTTGGAGTTCCGAACCGCGTCCCTTGCTCCATCGGTACAGTGCTCCTGATGAGTCCGCAATGAGCAGGGCCCCGGAGCTCAATCGCTCAATGAATCGAGGAACCACTGCTCGGCGTTGCCCGTCGTCCAGCGTGATCGAATCGATCGTAAGGGACACAGAGTCATCAAATGGAAGAATCACCAATCGTGTGGACCGATTTCTTTGGACGATACAGGCGAGTGCTTCGGACTCACCGAGCACACGGTTACTGCTCGCTGCGGTGGATTCAAGTCCGATCCTGCGTAGTCTTTGAACGTCACGCTGTTCTATGATGTGCGGCCTGCCTGCCCCCGCTCCGACTCGCACCACCATCGTCCCGGGCGGTGAATGTTGCACAGACGCATCCACACGGGGGATCATACTCCACGTTAGCCCCGCATCTGCAGAGATCATCGTACCAGTGGTGGTCTTGAAGGTCACCGGTCCGTTTTCCGTCATAACCATTGACACAGTGCTCTGCGCAGGTATCCTCTCTTCGACCTCTCCGCTTGGTCCGATAAAGGCAAGGGTGCTCGTGTTCGCCCGCAACACGACCAATACCCCATCGCCCATGGTACATGAACCGTCCAGATACTGATACGCGCCCAGCTGCTCTGGCTGCTTCATCATGGCACCGGTTCTTTTCGAGAGCGAAAGAGTCATCAGACCGCGCGACTTCACCAGCTGCAGGAGCTCGTCATCTCTGACTGACGCTGACAGACCCTCTGTGGTATACCCTGTTGACGACCCAGAATTGGAACTCAGCACACGCTGCTGAAAAGCCGTATCGATCTGGGCCAATGCGCCACATGTATTCACTATCAGAAGAGCGCTCACCAGTCTGCGCAATGATCCACGGATACTTCTCATGCTCATGATTGATCATCTCCACCGGTTGCACAATTCACCCGAGTATTAACATCTGACCATGCAAATTGTTACCCAACAATTCTACCTCTTCTCCGCCACCATCCGTCCAACTCGAACGATGATACTGCGCGGAGTAAAGCGTATGAGAAATGTTGTTACCAGGTTCAGCAGTCCATGAACGGCAACAGCCTTGCCGCGTAGCATGGCATCGTACCCAAAGCGAGCAACCTGGGCAGAGGTGGCCATAAGCCGCGAATTCACCATGCGGGCTTCGTGCATGACTGCTGCATCTTGAAAGCCGGACGTTGTTGGACCCGGACACAGCGTTGTGACCGTTACGCCACGGTCGGCAACCTCGTTATTGAGAGCCTCGGAAAAGCTCAAAACATAGGCCTTCGTTGCGGCATACACCGACATGAGCGGTACGGGCTGAAACGAAGCGGTTGACGCAACGTTCATAATGCGTCCGGAGCGGCGGCGCACCATGTCAGCAACGAAGAGACGCGTCAGCGCTGTGAGTGTGACAATGTTCAGTTCGAGCATTTCAAGACCACGTTCAACATCGCTTTCTTCAAACAGACCATACTGACCAAACCCGGCGTTGTTGATGAGAATATCAACCGTCAGCCCCTTGGCAGAAACAGCATCATAGAGTGCTTGAGCACTGCCGTGCTGTGCAAGGTCCATGCCCACGACGTGTACTTTGACGCCGTAGGTAGACTCCCACAGTGCTTGATACCTTCGGAGTTTATCTTCACTGCGCGCAACGAGGATCACATCGCCCCCTCTGCGAACGTGCTCAAGGGCGAGCTCGTATCCGATTCCTCCGGATGCTCCGGTGATGAGGGCAGTAGCCATGGGCATTCTCCGTAGAAGGTATCTGTCAGGGGGCTTATCGTACAGGCACCATCGACGTTCGATGGTGATTGGTACGGTCCATGGAATTGTGTGGGTGGTTCTTCACATACGGCTGCACAAACCGGTAGTCTTCGTCGTTCAGGATCAGCAGCATCGGCGCGTTATCGATGGCGATCTGTTCGGCTTTGCGATACAACGTCATCCGCTGAGCCCGGTCCGTCGTTGAAATGGCCTGCTCAAAGAGCCGATCGAACTCGGCACTGCGGAAACGCGTAGAGTTGATCGGCGAGTCCTCGTCATCCGACGGAACGAGCTTGCCATAGTAGAGATTCAGAAACGACTCGGGGTCGGGATAGTCGGCCACCCAGCCGAGACGGAAGAACGGCGCCTTGCCCTTGTCGATATCCGACAGATGCTGGGCAAACTCCACCTGCTGCAGCTTGATGCTGATGTTGAGATGCTCCTTGAGCATGCCCTGAATGGCCTCGGCGATCGAGACGTTGCGTCCGCCCCCTGCATTAAGCTGAAGGGTGACCTCCGGAAATCCCACGCCGTTGGGATAGCCGGCCTGGGCCATAAGCTCACGGGCGCGTGCAGGATTGAACGAGTAACCGCGGACGCTGTCTGATTGGTAGTCCGGCATGGATGGTGGTACAAGGCCGTTGTGAGCCGGACCTGCGGCCTGGCCCTTGAGAACGTACCGGATGATACGATTGCGGTCGACGGCGTAGTTGATCGCTCTTCTCACCCGCGGATCACGGAAAACGTCCTTGGTGGTGACCATGCCATAGAACTGGGTTGACAAAGCGGTCTTGTGCAGGAGCTGAAACCGTGACCATTTACCCTTGGGATTCTTGTTCTCATCAACGATGTCGGCAAAGAACTCATTCGGAATGCGGAAGCTCTCTTCAAGATTACCGGCAGCAAACTCCAGCAGCTGAAGCTTGTCGTCCTTGATAAACGAAAAACGAATACCATCGAGATACGGCAGGCGGTTGCCATGCTCGTCTACGTCCCAGTACGTTGGATTGCGTTTCACCACCAGGTCACGATCAGGCGTCCACGACACAAACCGAAACGGCCCCGACCCGACCGGATGCTGGAAGAAGTCCTTGCCGTAATGCTCCACAGCCTCGCGCGGAACGATGCCCATGGACGTCTGCGTAACGGTGTACTCGAAGGGGGCGAAGGGCTTCTCAAGACGGATGATGAAGGTTGTATCGTCCGGAGCTTCGAAGCCCCGTACACCCTTAACACGTGGCGCGGTTCCATTGCGCGCTGCTTCCTGCGTGGCGCGGTAGTACTCGCTTGCTCCTGCCACCTTGTCCCTGAAGTAGGCATCGCTGCGCGTGCCGGCACGGACGTCACAGATGCGTGTGAAGCTGTACAGCACATCGCGTGCGGTGACTGCTCGCCCCTTGCCATTGGGAAAGCACGGGTCATCGTGAAATACGGCGTTCGAGCGAAGGATGTAGGTGTAGCTCAGACCTTCGTCGGAGACGAACCAGTGCTTTGCCAGACCAGGCACCATGTTCAGGTCCGTATCGAAGTGTACAAGCTGATCGAAGATGTTGATCGATACGTGCGATGACGTGATGTCGTTGATCTGTGCCGGATCCAGCGCGCGGATCTCACCAGTTTCGTTCTGACGGTAGATACCGCCATAGTAGAGTCCGCCTCGTGCAGCGCCCAGCGTCCCTTCGGGCTCACCGGGTCTGGTGCAGCTGATGACTCCGAGAAGGAGGGCAGCGATGAATAACGGCAAGGGGCGCGCAATACCCTGCAGCATGAATAACTCAGCGGATCGGTGTAACGAGTTCGATCTGAACCGTACGAGAATACGAACGCCCTTCCGGTGTTTCGTTCTCGAAGATCAATCGGTCCGATCCCACCGGCTCCAGCGTCACACGATCATCGGACAGCCCCAGAACCTTCTGCACTTCAAGGCAACGCTTGCGGGCAAGGTTTCGGTTGTACTCCGGATTACCCGACTTATCGGCATAGCCGACGATTCGCACCTTTGATTCCGGCTGGATGCGCGCCTTAACCCGATCCATCGTCCGCTGATTTGCCGGATTGAGCTGTGCACTGTTGAAGTCGAACACGATCAGCGAGTAGCGCTCGACCATCTTGCCTTCTTCCTGACGTGAGCGCATGGTCTGCAGGGTTACGTACTCGACGGCCACCGTATCCGAGGCCTCAACGCTTGCACCGCGGTCATTGCGGACGCGGATGCGTGCGATGATGGGGTCGTCTTTACGCGGACGCGATGTGGCCTTGGCCGGATCCCAGGACACATTCTCCGGCGGTCCGTCACCTTTGGCCGTGTAGAGCAGACGCCCTGCCTGCTCGAGGTTCAGCGTCCAGCTACTGATATCATCTTCCTGCTTCAGAGCAGACCCAACACTGATGACAGGGGGCGTAACGATCAGGTCCTTGTCGCGGAACTCAATCGGCTCCAGTACTTCGGGTGCCGATGCCGTGATCTCCACACGCTGATTTTCAATTCGTCCTTCCGGAGTGGAGGAATTCGCCGGCTGATCCGGAAGCAGTCCGGCCTTTACGCTCACGCGCTGAGGATCGATCTTCCAGACCGACGTGAGATAGGCCTTGACCGCTTCGGCGCGGCTGCGCGAGAGCTCACGATTTCCCTGCTCAGGACCGGCATTACTGCCGTAGCCCGACACGGTGATCTTTGTCGTCGGATCCTGCGTCAGACGCTGGCCGATCACGTTCAGCAGATTGGCATAGACGCCGATCTGGTCGCGCGTGAGCATCGATAGTGAGAACGACGAAGCCTCGGCTGACGAGAGCAGTCGTTGCTTGGTCTTCGACAGTTCCGCGCTACCCTCTACAAAGAACAGCTGCGGCAGCATCGGATAGTTCTCGATCACGTCGAGTTCTTCAACGCGCATACGTGTGAGCTTTTCACTTTTGCCGGCATCGCCCCCTGCCACGATACGCACGCTCAGACCGGGATCGAACGGCGCTAGTAGCTCCCTGCGGTAGCTCTCGGAGATCGTCGTCGTCACAAAGATGCTGTCGCCGTCACGCCGTGTGGCCTCGGCCTTGGCGACGTCAATGCGTTCGACGCGTGACTCAGTGATGCCCCGGCGCACGATGGTTGATGTGTCGCGCTTGTAGAGCGTATCACGGATGATGATCGCATCGACCGGACGGAAGACCCCGAATCGTACACTCACGCCGGCCATCACCTGATGCACGCTCCACGGAACATCGGAGATGGTGCCAAGGGGCAGTGCATAGCGCACCTCGGGCGAAACCGTGTATGAGTTGGTTCGCACCAGATCGTAGCGCATACCCAGCACGGCATGCAACTGCTGCACGGCGGCAAGCGGAATCGGTCCCTCGGAAGTGTTGCGAATGCTAGATCCATTCAGAAAGACATACCCCTCAGGCGAGACGAGCGTTTCACGCTGTGAGTATGTCGCACTCCCCATGATTCCGAAGCGCGCTCCCGCTTGCGCAACCAGGCGGTCGGAAACACCATACAGAAGCGTGGGTTCGATTGTAAACAGCGGTATCGACGAAGTGAAGTCGTGCCGAACCATCACATCGCGGCGTGTCTGACGTGGACCAGGGCCATCCTCGAGAACAGGCTCGTTGCCGATCTTCTCGTCGCGAGAAAAGTCTCCTGAGAGAGACGTAAACCCAATGCGTGCCTCAAGACGAAGACCGTTGCGCAGAGGGAAATCGGCCAGCATCCCTAACGAGAACGATGAAGCGGAACCACCGGAAAACGACTGGCAGCACGAGACAACGCCCGGCAGAGCGCCGAAGTCTGCCATGTGAAATGATTGGACACCGTGCACGTACCCACCGAGCCGGTACTTGAGAACCATCGTCTGGCGTGTTGCCTGGTCAACGTACATTTCCTGGGCAACACCTGCAACGTTCAGGAGCACAATAGCCCCGACGATCAGAGTTAAGGGACTCGACATGGTGCTAGCGTATTACCGTAAATGGAAGAACACGACGGCGCGAAGGGGTTTCGAGGATCAGCTGATACGAACCCGAGGTCATGATATCCGGGGGCAAAGGATGCTCCCGAACCGGATTCGACGCATCGTGATCCCACTTTGCCAGCTGGATGTAGGTACCGTCGAGGCCGACAACCGTGAGCGTGTGAACGCCACGTTCATATGTTTCGGTCAGAGCCATACCGTCACTGACCACAGGGTTTGGCTGAATGGCAAGGCGCAGACGGCCGACACTGGTTATCAGGCGTTTGCCACCAGCCTCGCAGACCGTTGCCACGATCGATCCATTCTTTGTCGTCAGACGGGACGTTACGTTAGGGGCACTAATGGTGGCCGCGGTGAACGCGATCACCGAGGAGTCAACCGGACCAATGGTCATATCACCCAGAAGCTCGGCTACAACACTGCCGCCGGACTCAACAGAGCGAGGCTGTATGTCGAGATCGACCAGGGTAAAGCCCCCTACTACCTCATGTCGGCGTACAGTCGCACCAATCACGTCGCGCAGGGCGAACATTGAAGAGACATACTCCAGACGGAAGGTGAATGCGGCACTGTCCAGACGTGTAGCTTCACCACTGACCACGGCAGTGATCGGGATGCGTAAGTCGCGTCGGGCAGGTGAGTCAATGATCTTCGGTAGTGTCGCAGTGACATCGACAACGACAACACCCGAACCGCTCAGAGAGAGCAGGCGCGTGTCTGTGCATGGCTTGTCGAGCTTCATCAATACACCGTCGATGTAGGTCCGCTGTTGCTTCGGAACAAAGTCAACGATGATCTCAAAGACGCCTCCTACGGGTATAGTCATCGGCGGTGCGGGGTTGGAGCGCACACGGAAGCCGCTCAACGCCCCGCCGAGGAGAGAAATCTCCGAGATGACAAGGGGCTCGGAGCCCATGTTGGTGAAGATCAGACTTTGAGTGCTAGTCGCTGTAATGCTGACCCTGCCGAAAGCCATGCTCGAGGGAGTGATGAACAGCGAGGTGCGTCGTTCACCCTTGAGCTCACAGATAACGTTGACGAGCGTGTCGTTGATCTTGGCTCGAATCGTTACGTAGGCCAGCTTGATACCATCGGTGGCGGCGCTCGGATCGAACTCAACCAGGAGAGAGCGCTGCTCTCCCGGCTGCAGGGTCTGGGCGGTAACAACCGCCGGGTTGACGATGCGGAAGGATGCTGCATCGGGTCCAGTGATACCGATAACGCCGATCAGCTCAATAGGCAGGGTACCGCTGTTAACGTACTGAATGCTGTCCAGCCCCTTTACACACTCCGTCTTGATACCGAAATTGATCTTCTGCGAGGAGCTTAACAGCTCGCTGCCGCCTCGAGCGCGAACAATAATCACAATCGTATCAGCACACGGTCGGTCGAGCGCCAAGTGTACTGTGTCCTCAACATTTTCTTCGGCCCGGCACACATACGTATAGGTCAGATTGCGGACCTGTGCCGGGTCGAGCACAAACTGCGTCGGATTAACGCCGACGCGATTAGGTCCGGTGACGGTTGCAGACACAACACGGATCGGTAGCGATGATGTGTTGCTGTAGGCAACAGTCGCATTGGCCACTGAACCGACACGGACCGACCCGAGATCAACAATTCGAGGTCCGGTCAGGGCAACCGAAGAACGCTGTGCATTGAGACTGACGCTGATGATACCGATTGTCTGATCGTCAGTTCTGATCGACAGGCTGGCGGTCTTCACGCCATCGGGCCCTTGTGCTCCGAGGAAGGTGATTCCGAAGGTAACAGACTCTCCGGAACCGATCACTGTGTCTTTCAGTGGGCCGGCCGACCATCGGAATGATGACGCATTGATGCCGTTTATCACCGGCGGGCTGATGAGCTTGAAGCCGGATTTCCCTCTATTGGTCACCGTGACCTGCTGTCGCACACTGTCACAGGGGGCTGTCGGCGGGTAGGTCAATGAATTCGACGAAAGTGATACGTCCGAAATCACACCCGTTCCGGCAAGCAGCAGATCAACGCTGCCGGCGCAGCTTAAGGCCGATGAGTCGGCCGTAAACTTCAGCGTCACAGTGGACCGCGTAACCGCCGTCGGTGCAAAGGCCACCACAACGATCAGCGACTCTCCTGGAAGCAGCTTCGTCGGTATAGTGGGGGCGATCGAGACGATGCTGAACGGAGCAGGAACGGCTGGTATAGTCCGAAGGTCTAATTCACTCGAACCCGTGTTGCGCAGCTCAAAGATGGCCTCGCGTCGATCGCCGACTCGCACGTCTCCAAACTGGCCGTTACCAATCACGGTCACTTGCGCCTCGACGCCCGTGTGGCGGATGAAGATAGTATCCTGCTGTGAACATTCGCTAAAGCGCACCAGCACAGGAACAACTTGCGGTCCGACACGCTTGGCAGCAAATGTGAGGGTTATCTGCACGAATGAAATTGAATCGCGCAGAATGATCGGAAGCGTGACACCATTGACACTCATCGCTGCCGGACTTGCCGATTGGAACGATTGGATGGTCAACGGCGCTTTGCCGACTTTCTTGATGGTAAGGGGCTCAACTATCGGCCGACCCACACACACGCGGCCGATGTCAAGTGTGTCGCGCTGCAGTCCCCTCCATATGTATGACACCGTTGCCGGTGTTGCATCGGCAAGCAGCCGTATGACTCGACGTAGAGTGTCGTCATAGCCAACCTGAAGCGTTGTGCTCTGCAAACCGGTCTGGCCCTGCGCGGGCGTATACATCACAACGAACTCGGCTGTCTGTCCGGGAGCAAGAACGGAAGGCAGTGGTGGTTGACTCACGAGCGAAAATCCGGCCAGAGGCCCGATCTGTGAGCTGGTCAATCGGACCTGCTCGGTTCCTGGATTTCGCACGAGAATGGTATCGATCAGAGCATCGCCCGGACATCGTAGCTGACCGAGATTGACCAATGTATCGGACTCCAGCTCAGGGACGGCGGCAAACCGGACTACGTTCCAGGCCGACTGCGAGAACACCAGCGCTGGTTGCTGGGTATATGCTACCGAAGACGGGTTGGGCACGCTGGCAGCAGCTACGGCGAAGACCACCGAGTCCGTACCCGACCATGGCTGCGAAAAACTCCAACGATCATTCGGAAAGAACACTTGTGCGGGCCCGATAACCTGCCTCCATGTTCCGCCAGAGGTCCGTATCCACAGGTGGATTCCATCACTGTTCTTGGTCCCGCCAAGGTTTAGCGTTCCGCGCGAGCTAGTCGCGAAATCCATCGACACGCCGCTCCAGCCGGCGGTGGGTCCCCGCAATGGACCGTCCAGGCGCAGACGCCCGGTTCCGCCCGTCAGGTGTCGCGCAGTACCGCTACCTGTGGCATCGATCCCACCGTCCACGCTCGCACTGATGTTTTGAATGATGTTTTCGACAGCTCTGGTGCCAGCGATGACCCCGCCCCCCGAACCGCACCCACCCTGCAGATCCTGTCTGGTCGGGATACCACCGCGCGCTGCGATTCGGACGTTGTTCAGTTCACGAGCGTGAATACTTATGGCCCCACCACCACCGCCGCCGCTGGCGGCGATCGGTCTCAGCGCCTCCGGATTTCCACCAGCCCCACCGCTGCCGCCGGCTAGCGGAACGAGGTTGACATTCCCGACGATGCTACCGGCGTTGTTGAATGTACCTTCGGACTCGCCGGCCGTGGCGTGCCCAGCAGCACCGCCGCGGCGTCCCTCCTGAGAACCCGAACCACCACCGGCTCCGCCGGCGGGAAGGCATCCTGTACGCTCGACACAACCTGTGCCGCTCGTACCGAACGGATGTCCCGTACCGCCACCTGCATTCTCAAAGGAGATGGTCGATTCGCCACCCAACACGCCGTTCAGAGACGGTGATCCATACGTGTTGGCTGCCAGGGCCTGCAGTTCAGCACCTGATCCGACACCCGGCTTCCTTTTTGTCCGGTTAGAGTTCAGACCACCGGGTCCACCTCCGGTAAACCCGTCGCCTCCGTCAGTACCGGTCTGTCCACCAAGATTGAAGTTGACATAGGCCCCGGCCCCGCCACCTCCGCCGGGACCGCCCCGGATGCCGGCACTGCTGACGTTGATTTCCGTCGCGATACTGTCGCCTACACGCGGGGCGCTGATCCGACCAGCAGAGAGCAGAACAAACGGCAGGTAGCCTTGATTGCCATCGGTGGTAGGGTCACAGTCGCTTGTTGAAACCTGATACGACGCTGATGGCGCAAGAACAAGAGAATCAACGATCATCGCTCCGCGTCGCGAGCGGCGCCCCAGAGCCCCCTGACCGAGGATGCGATCGGAAACTGCCGAGACATTACCAAGCGGCCATGGTTTGACGATGTAGAATGTATCGACGGAGGATGCGAAGTTGTTGACAATCACGCGGATCGGAATCCGAAACTCGGATCGCAACTTCGTCCAGTCGTGATCATTTGGCCGAACATCGGGATGCACAAAGGCAACAGTCGAGATCAGACGTCCATTCCAGCTAACGTTGATCGGACCGAAGATCAGACGCGCCGCATCGGCCGGACGCGCACATTCGACGCGCACCCTGTCACCCGGATTGTTCAGATATGTTGCGTCCGATCCAAAGTTGCCAGTGAGATTGACTGGTGCAACAATCTCAATCTGGACTCCCATGCCAGGAGCTCCGATGTCGGGCAGTATGTAGGAGATTCGCCACTGGGCCGCTGCGGTAGCTACCGCAACAAAGAACACGAGAACAACGGTGATAAGACGCTGCAGTGTCATATCGCGACGACCACTTTCAATTCCACGGCGATCGGTGTCGGTAAAGCACCGATCTCGATCGTGGTTCGGCAGGCATCAACTCCGGCAAAATGTTCGGCATAGAGGCGGTTGAACGTCGGGAAATCAGCCTTCATGTTCGTCAGGTAGACCTGAACATCAATGATGTTCTCCCAATTCGACCCGGCATCTTCGATGATATATCGGATGTTGCGGAACACGCTCAGTGTCTGTGCTTCAATGTCGTAATCAACGATCGAGCCGTCCGCACCAAGAGTCACGCCCGGGATAACCTTTGTGCCACGTTCGCGAGGTCCAACACCACTGAGATAGAGCAGGTTGCCGATACGGCGCGCATGCGGATAGGCTCCCACGGGCTCGGGTGCCCGCTCAGAATTGATCACGATTTTTTCCATTCCTCTTGCCGATGCTGTTATGGTTCGATCTGCAAACAGATGTTCTTTGGTTCTGTGAAAAAGCGCAGTGCTTCGGTTCCCCCCTCGCGCCCCACGCCACTGTTTTTCATTCCGCCAAACGGCGTCCGAAGGTCTCGCATGAGCCAGGTGTTGACCCATACAATTCCCGAATCAAGGCGCTGTGCTGTACGATGCGCCCGGTGCACATTGGAGGTCCAGATGGTAGCCGCCAGACCGTACATCGTGTCATTGGCCATCGCCACTGCCTCGTCCTCCGAGTCAAATGGGATGATCGTGGCCACCGGACCGAATATCTCTTCCCTGTTGACGCGGCAAGCCTGCGGAAGTCCTCCGATGAGCGTGGGCTCGACAAAGTAACCATCCTGGCAGCGCCCCGGCACCTGTACACGACTACCGCCAGCAAGAATCGTGCCTCCCTCCTGCCTGGCAAGTTCAATGTAGCCAAGGATCTTTTCCATATGCGCGGCATTGACAACTGCACCGGTACGGGTATCGGCCTCAAGCGGGTCACCTACTTTGAATCGCCTGGTCTCCTGGATCAGAGCTTCCTGAAACTCATCGAAGATCCCACGCTGCACAAAGATCCGCGATCCGCAAAGGCAGATCTCACCTTGATTGGTAAAGGCCGCCCGCGCCACGCTGCGTGCCGTCGACGCGATATGGACGTCATCAAAAACGATGGTGGGATTCTTACCACCCAGCTCAAGAGACATCTTCTTGAACATCGGAGCGGCCGTGGCGGCGATCACCTTGCCGGTAGCGGTACCGCCGGTAAAGGAAATGGCCTTGACCTCTGGATGTTCGACAATTGCCTGACCGCATTCCGGGCCGAAACCGTGCAGAATGTTCAGGACTCCTGGCGGGAGACCCGCTTCCGTGCAGATCTGCGCCAGAAGAAACGCAGTCATGGGCGTCAATTCACTGGGCTTGGCCACTACCGTGTTACCGGCAGCCAGAGCCGGGGCGATCTTCCACGTAAAGAGGTAGAGCGGCAGATTCCATGGCGAGATGCACCCGACCACGCCAAGGGGCTTTCGCACCGTGAAATTGATGACATGCTCGTCACTCTGGTGAGCATCCGTGTGCGTGTGCAGGATCTCCGTGGCAAAGAACGCCATATTGTCCACAGCACGTGGTATGTCAACGCTACGCGATAGCCACAAAGGTTTGCCCTGATCATTCGTTTCAGCCAGGGCCAGATCTTCAAGATGGTCTTTGATACGCTGGCTGATGCGCAGCAGGATCTCAGATCGCCCCCTCGCAGGCATTGCCGACCAGTCCGAAAACGCAGTGCGGGCACTCTCGACAGCCGCTGCAACGTCGCGTCCATCACTGCGGGCGATCAGCGAAGCCACCTCCCCTGTGGATGGATTGATGTTCTCTATCCACAAGCCCGAAACGGGATCGCAGTAGTGTCCGGCGATATAGTTTCTAATGTGCAACATGGTGTTACGGTTAGACTTACAAATATATCGTATGTTTGGATTCATGGACCTGCAGAGCGCCATACGGACTTTTCTTTCCACACTTGATGTGGAAAAGTCAGCCAGCCGGCACACCACGCTGACCTACGCAACTGCTCTGGATCAGTTCTGCGCCTACCTTTCTGAATATGGAATCACGCAACCTGATGTCGGGCAGATCACCGAAGCCGACGTGCGTCCGTTTCTTGGGTGGCTCCACGACAAGGGGCTCGGCAAAACATCGATCCGCCTGAAGCTGGCGGCCGTGCGAAGTCTGTTTCGGTTTCTGCTCCGAAGCGGAGTCATCGAACGGAATCCCGCGGCGCTGCTCGCCTCTCCGAAAACTGCACGCCCGCTGCCCTCGTTCATCAATGTCAATGAAGCCGAACGCCTCTGGGACAGCTTTGATACAAAAACCGCACAGGGGCTGCGTGATAAAGCCCTCTGCGAACTGCTCTATGGGTCCGGACTTCGGATACACGAGGCCCTGGCGCTCAACATCGATCAGTTGGATGCCCTCTCACGAACC